>JAVKID010000080.1:0-14144 GCA_031459655.1 Candidatus Fervidifonticultor octavus
CCACGGGTTCGGCCGCCGACCGTAAACCGGGTCGCCGACGATCGGGTGGCCCAGCGACGCGCAGTGGACCCGGATCTGGTGCGTGCGGCCGGTCTCCAGGCGGGCCTCGAGCAGGGTGGCCGCGGCAAACCGCTCCACGACCCGGTAGTGCGTGACGGCGCGCCGTCCCGACGCCACGACCGCCATGCGGGTCCGGTGGCGCGGGTCACGGCCGATGGGCGCGTCCACCACACCCCCGCTCCCCGCCACCCTGCCCCACACCAGGGCCAGGTACGCGCGCTGCGCTCGCCGGGCCTGGATCTGCGCCGCCAGCGAGCGCAGCGCGGCATCGGTCTTGGCGATCACCATCAGCCCCGAGGTGTCCCGGTCCAGCCGGTGGACGATCCCGGGCCGGCCCTCTCCGCCGATCCCGGCCAACCCGGGGCAGTGGGCCAGCACCGCGTGGACCAGCGTGCCGCTGCGGCGGCCGGCGCCGGGGTGGACCACCAGGCCGGCGGGTTTGTTGACGACGAGCACGGCCTCATCCTCGTAGACAATGTCGAGGGGGATCGGCTCCGGCTGCAGGATGGCGGGCGGGGCGGGTGGGATCTCCACCGTGATGCGGTCGCCGGCACGGACCCGATAGGCCGGCCGCACCCGGATCGA
This sequence comes from Candidatus Fervidifonticultor octavus, assembly GCA_031459655.1. Taxonomy (GTDB): domain Bacteria; phylum Sysuimicrobiota; class Sysuimicrobiia; order Sysuimicrobiales; family Humicultoraceae; genus Fervidifonticultor_A; species Fervidifonticultor_A octavus_A. The sequence continues at coordinate 646 of JAVKID010000080.1, forward strand.
CGCGGCGGAATCGCCGCATCCGCCGGATGGCGCCCAGCGCTCGACCGTGACGCTCCCGCCGGCGATGAGCGCCTGGAGCCGGGCGCGGGAGAGGTGCGGCAGGTGCGCTGCCAGGAACGCGTCGAGACGCCGGCCCGCATCCGGCGCCTCGACCACCAATGTCAGCCGCTCGGCGCGCTGCGCGATGAGGCCGGCACCTCGGCGGGCGGCTCGGGGACGCCCTCCTGACGCCGCCACCTGACCAGCGCGACGGCCGCCAGTCCCATGACGATCGCGCTGGCCACCTGTCCCACTGTCAACGGGCCCACCATGATTGCCTGTCTGAGCACCGGGCCGGCCGACAGGGTCGGATCCACGAAGAAGTCCACGACAAATCGCGCAAACGCCTGGAGGAGCACGGCCAGCGCGAACAGGGCGCCAGCGGGAAGGTCGCGGTCGCGCTGTGCCCGCAGGATCGCCAGGATCCCCAGGGACGCGAGCAGCAGGTAGGCGGCGGTCGGGTGACGCGGACCGGGCGCCAGGGCCAGTTCGACCGCCCACGGCACGCCGGTGGGGTTCCCGGCGAACAGCCCGTGCATGAGCGCCCCGATCATGGCAATCCCGTAGCCCAGCACCAGCGGCGCCGCGAAGACGTCGAGCACCTGGCGGAACGGGAGTTGCTGGCGGCGCACAGCCTGCCGGACGAACAACAGCCCCGCGGCCAGCGCGCCGTAGTACACCAGGCCGCCGTTGGACCAGATCGTCACCATCCGGGCCGGCGCGCCGACAAACTCCCAGGGATTCGCCACGATGTATCCGAGCCGGCCGCCGATGATGGCGATCAGGATGGTGTACAGGGAGAGGTCCAGGGCCCAGTTGGGATCGACCCCGAGCCTGGTCTGCGCGCGGCGGCGGGCCATCGCGATGGCCACCCCGCCGCCCACCAGCAGGAAGACGCCGAACGCCGAGATGGGGATCCCCAGCAGCGAGAAGAGGATCGGCCGCACGCCATCACCTCCCGGCCTGCCCCGCGCGCCCCTCGCGCGACAGGGCCAGCACCAGGACCCCCGCGCCGATGACGACTGCCACGTCGGCAATGTTGAAGACGGGCCAGACGTGCAGGTCCAGGTAATCCACCACGTACCCGAGGCGGGCGCGGTCGAACAGATTCCCGGCCGCGCCACCGGCCATCGCGGCCATGCCGACCCCGGCGGTGCGGGATGCCAGCCAGCGGCCCCTATTGTAGAAGAGCACCAAGAGCAGGGTCAAGGCGGCCAGGGCGGTCACCACCGGCGAGAGGCCGGCGAACAGCCCGAAGGCGACGCCGGTGTTCTGGACGTGGGTGAGGCTCAGGACGCCCGGGATCACCGGCACGCTGGTCGAAGGCGGGAGCGCCCCGCTCACCAGGGCCTTGATGGCCTGGTCGGCGGCGGCGACCGCCACCGCACCGAGCACCGGGCCGTGCCAGTCGCGCCGCCGGAGCATAGGCGGGCGGCCTACCGCAGGATCGCCTGTTCTTCGCGCGCCTTGCAGTCGATGCACAACCGGGCGTACGGAATGGCCCGCAGCCGCTCGATGCTGATCGGCTGCCCGCACACCTCGCAGGTTCCGAACGTGCCTTCCTCGATCCGGCCCAGGGCGTCCTCCACCTGGTCCAGCAGTTCCTGGACGCTGTTCTCAATGGCGATGCCCTTCTCGCGTTCGAAGGTGTCGCTGGCCACGTCGGCCAGATCCTCGTCGTAGCCCCCGGCGGCGTCGGCGCTGACAGGTTCGACCTCGGGCAGGTGCTCTTCGATCCGCTCCAGTTCCTCGGTCAGGCGCTGGCGCTCGACCTCCAGGATCTTGCGGAACTCCTCCACCTCACGCCGGGTCAGGGGCCGGGCCTTGGGGGAGGGGCGGACGGCGCTCCGGGGGGTCCGCGCGGGCGCGGGCTTCAGGCCGAGGCGGATCGAGCGCGCACCCCTGGCCTTCGTGTTCCCAGCGGGCGGCGCGGCCCTGACCCGCGTCTTGGCGCGCGGCCCAGCAGCCCTCACCGATCCGCTGGGCTTCTTGCGTGGCTTGCCGGCAGCCCTGCTCGGCATGGTGGTCACTCCTCCGCAGATTTCAAGCCACAAAACCGCCCCTATCTTACTCGGCATCCCCCTGGCTGGCAATACTGCGCCCGACCGGTGCCACGGCAATCCGGGCCACGAGCCCGCCCAGGCGGACTTCCCTGGCCCCTTCGCGCGCCCGGGCGTCGGTGACGATGGCGACGCTCAGCGTCTCGGCCATGATGTAGGCGCGGTGGGCCGCCAGGATCGCGTGGAGGTCCTGGTCGCTGTCCAGGTAAAGCGTGATCCGGTCGCTGACGTCCAGGCCCCGCTCCTTGCGCAGTTGCTGGATGTGGTGGACCAGTTCCCGGGCCCAGCCCTCCCGCGCCAGCGTCTCGTCCACGGTGGTCTCCAGGATCACCACGTGGCCGCCGGCCCCCTCGGCGGCGTAGCCGGGAGCGGTCTTGAGGCGCACGTCCACCTCGTCGGGTTCGAGCCGGAGGATCTCCCCGCCGACCTCGACGGTGGGGCCCTGCCCCCGTGCCAGCGCCGCGGCCACGTCGGCCGCCGGCAGCGCCCGCAGGGCCGCGGCCACCGCCTGGACCCGTCCCCCGTATTTCGGTCCCAGCCGGTCGAAGCGCGGCCTGACCTCGGGCGAGACGTAGCCTGACACATCGTCAACGAACCGGACGGCCTTGACGTTGAGTTCGTCGGCCAGGAGTTCGACCAGTTCGGGGTGCACGCGGAGCGCGCGATCCTGGCTGGCGATGAGCACCGCCGGGAGCGGCTGGCGGACGCGGATGCGGGCCGCAGCCCGCGCCGCGCGGCCCAGCGACACCAACTCCCGGACCAGCGCCATGGAGGCCTCCAGGTCCGCATCCAGGGCCTCGGCCTGGGGGGCGGGGTAGTCGCACAGGTGCACGCTGACCGGCGCGTCCGGCTCCACCGGGCGCACCAAGTTCTGGTAGATCGCCTCGGTCATGAAGGGGACGAACGGCGCGGCGGCGAGGGTCAGCGTCTTCAGGACGCGGTAGAGGGTGTAGTAGGCCGCGCGCTTGTCGGCGTCGTCCTCGCTCTTCCAGAAACGGCGCCGGCTGCGCCGGACGTACCAGGTGGACAACTCGTCCACGAACTCCTCGACGGGGCGCGCCGCGCCGGCGATGTCGAAGTCGTCCAGGCGCGCGCGCATGGCGGCGACCAGCCGGCTCAGGCGCGAGAGGATCCAGCGGTCCAGCAGCCGCAGCGGCGGCGGCGAGGCGGCCAGCGCGGCCAGGTCCACGGTCTCCAACGAGGCGTAGGTTACGAAGAAGGCGTAGACGTTCCACCAGAGGAGGATGAATCGCCGGCGCACGTCGTCGGCCGGCCCGTAGCCGAAGTTGATGTTCTGGGCGGGATTCTGCACCGCAAACAGCCACCGCACCACGTCGGCGCCGATGCGGTCGGCCGCCTCCTCGAAGTCGATGGCGTTCCCCCACGACTTGTGCATCTCCCGGCCCTGTTCGTCCCGGACCATGGCGTGGCCCAGGCAGGTCAAGAACGGCGGCCGGCCTTCCAGCACGGTACTCATGACCAACAGCGAGTAGAACCAGTTGCGGTACTGGCCGGGGAACGCCTCAGTGATGAAGTGGGCCGGGAACCACTCCTGCCAGTAGCGCCGGTCGTCCAGATAGGACACCTTGCCGGTCGCAGGATCCACCAGGGTCGAGAACGGCACGATGCCGGCGTCCAGCCAGGGATTCCCCACATCCGCGATGCGCGGGACGACCTCCCCGCAGGTGGCGCACCGGATCTTCACGGCGTCCACCCACGGCCGATGCGGCGAGTGCCCCTCGAAGGCCTCCCAGCCCTCGACGGCACGCGCCCGCAGTTCCTCGCGGGACCCGATGACCTCGAAGCTCCCGCATGCCCGGCACTCGTAGATGGGCAGCGCCAGGCCGTAGTACCGCTTCTTGCTGATCATCCAGTCGTGCATGTTGCGCAGCCAGTCCAACTCGCGCTCCAGCCCGAACTCGGGGATCCAGCGGATCTGCCGGGTGACCTCCATCATGGCGTCGCGGATCGGGTCCATGGCGATGAACCACTCGTCCACCAGGCGGAAGATCAGTTCGCTGCCGCAGCGCCAGCAGACCGGGTACCGGTGGGTGTAGGGGTCGGAGCGGTAGAGCACCCCCTGATCGCCCAGCCGTCGCTCGATGGGTCCGGCGACCTCATAGACGGACCGGCCCTCCAGCCAGCCGTAGCCGGCGCCGAAGACGCCGAACTCGTCCAGCGGCGCCAGGATCGGCAGGTCGAACTCCTTGCCCAGCGCGAAGTCCTCGGCGCCGCAGCCCGGCGCGATGTGCACCACGCCGGTGCCCTCCTCGGCGCTGACCTCCTTCCAGGGGATGACGCGGTGGACGACGTCCCGCTGGACCGGCAGGTCGTCGAAGGGCCCGCGGTAGCGGCGGCCCACCAGCGCCGAGCCCGGCATGGCCTCCAGGACCTCATAGGGCCCCTTGAGGATCCCCACGGCCCCCTCACAGAGGTAGAACTCCTCCTGCCCCTGGCGCACCCGCACGTAGGTCAGGTCGGGATGCACGGCCGCCGCCACGTTGCTGGTCAGCGTCCACGGCGTCGTGGTCCAGATCAGCAGCGCCCGGGCGGGCTCATCGAGGAGCCGGAAGCGGACGACCAGACCCGGGTGGGTGAGTTCCCGGTAGCCCTCGGTGACGATCTCGTGCTCGGAGATCCCCGTGCTGCAGCGGGGGCACCAGGGCATCACGTCGTGGCCCTTGTAGATCATCCCGCGTTCCCAGCAGCGCTTGAGGAAGTACCAGATCGTGTAGTTGTTCTCGTCGGCCAGGGTGTGATAGGAGTGGTCCCAGTCCATCCACTGGCCCAGGCGCAGCGACTGCTGGGTGATGAGGTCGGCGAAGCGGAAGACGCGCTGCTTGCACAGCTCGACGAACGGCCCGATCCCGAAGACCTCGATGTCGCGCTTGCTCTTGAATCCCAGTTCCTTCTCGACCTCGACCTCGACCCAGAGGCCCTGCCCGTCGAAGCCGTTCTGATAACGTTGCCGGAACCCACGCATGGTCTTGTAGCGACAGACCAGGTCCTTGTAGGTGCGGCCCCAGGCGTGGTGGATGCCCATCGGGTTGTTGGCCGTGATCGGACCGTCCAGGAAGGAGAACCGCTGCTCCGCGCCCTCGTTGCGGCGCAGGTAGCGGACCAGGATCCCTTCGGCGCGCCACCAGTCCAGGATCTGGCGCTCGATGGCGGGGAAGTCCACCTTCGTGGGTACCGGCTTGAACTGCGGCATCGAGACCGACCTCTCCCTTCCTTGAACGTGCGCCACGAGAAGCACGACATCCCGCCCCATAGGGACGGGATGCACCCGTGGTACCACCCTGGTTCCGGACGGTCACCTGACCGCCCGGCCCTCAAGCCTCCCGGTCACGGGGGAGCACCGGCGGCGCCTACCCGGATCCGATCCGATCGGGCCGCGGCTTGGGGGTGATGGGGTCCCGGCATCCGCGGCCACCGGGCTCGCACCGCCCCCGGCTCGCTCTGCGCGCGTCCGCCAGCCCGTCCCCTGCATCGCCGGATGACGGCGGTAGTGTAGCACGCCCCCTCCTCCCGCGTCCAGGCGGGCTGAACCGGCAGGTTCACACGAGGTTTGGCCGAATTCCTCCAGTGGACATCCAGCCGAGGGGTACAGTGGCCTGTGAAGGTCTGTCTGTACTTCGAGCACAACCACCCCGCCTCGTGGAGCGGCGGGATCCGCCAGGCCTATGAGAATCAGGTTCGAGCGCTCCGGTCCGCCGGGGTCTCGGTCACGAGCGACCCGGACGAGCCGTTTGACGTCCTCCACCTGGAGGCCCTCGGACCCCGATCGTACTACCTGGCCGAGAAGTACGACGGCGTGCGACCGGTGGTCATCCACGGCCACACCACGGCCGAGGACTTCGCCAACTCGTTCGTCATGAGTGACATGCTGGCCGCGCCGCTGGGCCGCCTCCTGACCCGCTTCTACAACAAGGCGGACCTGGTGATCGCGCCGACCGCCTACACGAAGCGCGTCCTGCAGCGCCACGGCGTGGAGCGGCCCATTGAGGTCCTCACCAACGGGGTGGATCTCCGCCGGTTCGAGTCGCTGCGGCGCGCCCGCTCGCTGGGACGGGGCCGCCACCTGCTCCGCGGGATCGTGGTCTTCGCGGTGGGCCTGGTGTTGCTGCGCAAGGGCGTCGACGTGTTCTGTGAGGTCGCCCGGCTGCTCCCCCACCTCACCTTCGTCTGGTTTGGACGGATCCACCGGGCCGTGAAGGCGGAGACGTTGCGCGTGATCGAGGACGCACCGCCCAACGTGCGCTTCCCCGGCTACGTGGAGAACGTGACCGAAGCGTACGCCGCGGGCGACATCTTCTTCTTTCCCAGCGCCGTCGAGAACGAGGGGATCGCCGTCCTCGAGGCGGCGGCGGCGGGCAGGCCGCTGGTTCTCCGCGAGGCCGAGTGCTTCGCCGGCCGGTTCATAGACGGCAGCAACTGCCTGATGGCCACCGATCCCGAGGCGTTCTCCGCGCACTTGGCCCGGCTCGCCGCAGACCCCGACCTCCGGGCGCTCCTGGGGGAGGCCGCGCGCCGGTTCGCCGCCGCGCACTCCCTGGCGGAAGTCGGGGCAGGGCTCCGGAGGATCTACGAGCAGCTGGTCTAGGGATCACCGCATCCCGGCCCCCTCGTGGGCCGTCTTGCGCCAATCGCGCGCGCCGGTGACCGCGCTGTAGACGTAGTGGCGAATGGCCAACGGCACGATGAGCAGCGTGTGGAGGGAGAACAGCATCCAGCGGACGAGCACACCCGCCAGGCGATCAGGCCGCAGGCCCACCTCGACGGTCACCGCGGCCAGGAGCGCGGCTGTCAACAGGGCTGACGCCGTGACCATCACGCGGCTCGGGAGGTGGACGAAGACCACAGCCGCGTGGGTGAGCCCCAGCATTCCATAGAAGTACCCGGTGAGGGCGGCGAGGGTCGAGAGCAGCGTCCCCGAGAGGAAGAACAGCGCGTCCAGCCGGCGCAGCAGCGGCATCCTCCCGATCAGGATGTCGGGCAGGTAGTCGCCCAAACAGTGCAGCGCGCCCTCGAACCAGCGTTCGCGCTGGCGGACGAGGTCGCGGAGCGTGACGACCCCTTCCTCCCAGATCCGGGCCTCGTAGCAGTACCGAACCTCCCACCCCTGCAGGTGGAGGCGGACCGTGAGGTCGATGTCCTCGGTGAGCGCTTCGTCGTTCCACCCGCCCACGGCGTCCAGCGCCGCACGCTTGACGATCAGGCCGTTGCCCGCGAGGCAGACGAAGGCGCCGACCGCCTGGCGCGCTCGCTGCAGCAGCGTCTGGAAGACCCGGTATTCATCGTCCTGCACCCGGGTCAGCCAGTTCCGGCGCGGATTGCCCACCAGGCGGCGCCCCTGCACCGCGCCCACGTGGGGATCGGCCAGGTGGGGGACCATCGTGGCCAGGACGTCCGGCGCCAGCCGCGCGTCGGCGTCGAACACCGCGATCAGGTCTCCGTGGCTGCATCCCACCCCCGCCCGGAGTGCTGCCCCCTTGCCGATGGATCCCGGCGGGGTCCGCACGACGGTGAACCGCAGCTCCGCCTGCAGCCGCTCCAGCAGGTCCGCGGTGCCGTCGGTCGATCGGTCGTCCACCACGATGATCTCAAGCGGACCCGGGTAGGCCTGCCCGCAGGCGTCCCGCACGATGCCCTCGATGACGCGGACCTCATTCTTGGCCGGAATGATGACGCTCACCGACGGCGCGCTGGGCCACCGGCCCGGCCGGGGGCGCCGGGTCGCCACCCCGAAGAGCAGTACCGTGCCGCCGAAGATGGCCAGCACGAGAAAGAAGGACTGCAGCCAGACCAGGTCCACCACGTAGTATCGGAACCAGAGGGCGTCGCGGTAGCCGATACTGCGGACCACCAGCCCGACCCAGAGCAGCGCCAGCGAGGCGAGCACCAGGTGCCGGACGGCGGGCGGGCGGGTGCGCATCAGGCGCTCCTCGCCGCCGTCCCGACTAGCGCGGCCAGGCTGCGGTCATACGGCGGCCAGGCAATGCCGGCCTCAGTGACGATGGCGGTGATGAGGCGGTGCGGCGTCACGTCGAAGGCCGGATTGCGCACGGGGACGCCGTCGGGCGCGAGGCGCCGACCCCCGACGTGGGTCACCTCCTCCCCCGGCCGCTCCTCGATGGGAATGGCGCTGCCGTCGGCCGTGGACAGGTCGATGGTGGACGTGGGGGCGGCCACGATGAAGGGGATGTCGTGGGCGTGCGCCAGCACCGCCAGCGAGTACGTGCCGATCTTGTTGGCGACATCGCCGTTGGCCGCGATCCGGTCCGCGCCCACGATGACCCGGTCCACCTCGCCCCGGGCCATGAGCGAGCCGGCTGCGTTGTCGGTGATGAGCGCGAAGGGGATGCCGTAGTGCTGGAGTTCCCAGGCGGTCAGACGCGCGCCCTGCAGCACCGGCCGGGTCTCGCACGCGAAGACAAAGACGGCCTTCCCGGCCTCATGGGCGGCGCGCACGATGCCGAACGCCGTGCCGAAGCCCGCGGTCGCCAGCCCGCCGGTGTGGCAGTAGGTCAGGATCCGCTCACCCGGCCGGACCAGGTCCGATCCCAGCCGGCCGATGGCCTGGTTGGCCGCCACGTCCTCGGCGGCGATCGCGTCGGCCTCCCGGCGCAGCCGCTCGGCGAGGGCCGCCGCTCCCGCCTCGGCCGTGCGACGCGCGACCGCCAGCATCCGATCCACGGCCCACTTCAGGTTGATCGCCGTGGGTCGGGCCGCGATCAGGAGCGCGGCCGCCTGCTCGACAGCCGCCAGGACCCGCGCCGGCGCAAGACGCTCTCCGGCGTCGCGACCAGAACCGCCAGACGCTCGCTCGGCCGCCAGAGCCACGCCGTACGCAGCGGCGATGCCGATGGCCGGCGCTCCGCGCACGCGTAGCGTGCGGATGGCGTCGGCGACCTCTTCCGGCGTGGGGCACGAGACGACCGCAAGGTCGTCGGGGAGCCTGGTCTGGTCCACCAGGCGGACCGCGCCGTCTTCCAACCAGACCGTTCGCATGGGCAGGACGGCGGAAGGGCAGAGGGCGCCGGGGTCTAGGGCACCGGGAACAGATCGTGTTCGCTGTCCCGTCCGGGCTCGGCGGTGACCGTCACCGTGCTCGGGGTGAACAGGAAGATCTCCTCGCCCACCTTCTGCATCTGTCCGTCAATGGCGTAGGTCACCCCGCAGGTGAAGTCCACGACCCGTCGGGCCAGCTCGCGGTCGGCCTCCTGCAGGTTGACGATCACCGGCCGGCGCGCCTTGAGGTGGTCGGCGCCGGTACGCGCCTCCTCAAGGCTCTTCGGCTCCAGCACCACGATCTCCAGGGAGCGCGTGGTGGGGAGGTTGACGACGGTAGCCCGGCGCCGCGCCTGCACGTCGTCCGCGACGGGCTCGTCCGCCTCCTCGTCGGTGAAGCCCAGGTATGCCCACAGCCGCTGCATCGCGCCCATCTCACACCTCCCGCTCTCCCCTCCCCTCCCTGGCGACTGCGGCCTCTCCCGTGGCCGTCGGTCCCATCATGCGCTCGCCAAAGAGGGCGCGGCCGATCCGCACGATCGTGGCGCCCTCCTCGATGGCGACCTCGAAATCGCCGGACATCCCCATGGAGAGTTCGCAAAAACCCTCCCCGACCCTGCCGCGCAGGTCGTCCCGCAGGAGCCGGAGGCTGCGGAAGACCGGCCGGACCTCCTCCGGATCCTCGGCCATCGGCGCCACGGTCATCAGGCCGACCGGCTCCAGGGTCGGGCAGGCGCGCACGGCATCCACGACGACCGCCGCGGCCTCCGGCGCCACGCCGTGCTTCGTGGCCTCACCGGCCACGTTGACTTCGATCAGGACGGGGATGCGCCGGCCCACCAGGCGGGCAGCGCGATCCAGGGCCTGCGCGATCCGGGCGCTGTCGATGGAGTGGACCACCGCGAACGCCCCGGCGGCGGCCCGCGCCTTGTTGCGCTGCAGGTGCCCGATCAAGTGCCACCGCGGCCCCGGGCCGACCGCCGCGATCTTCGGCAGCGCCTCCTGGAGGCGGTTCTCGCCGAAGTCCGCGAGCCCCGCCGCGAGCGCCTCGCGGATGCGCGCGGCGTCAACCCCCTTCGTCGCGCCGACCAGCGTGACCGAGGCCGGATCTCGCCCGGCCCGCGCGGCGGCGGCCGCGATCCGCGCCCGCACCTCCCGCAGCCGGTCCGCCACGTCCGCCGGACCAGACCTCTCGTCGTCGGGACGAGATTCCCGCCGCGGCACCGTGGTCACGCACCGGCGAGGGCGATCAACGCGCCCATGCGGCCGGTCCGGCCATCGCGGCGGTGGGAGAAGAACAGCGCGGCGTGGCAGGAGGTGCACAGGCCTGCGGCGCTGATAGCGGCGTCCCGAACCCCGGCGGCCACCAGCTGCAGACGGTTGGCCTCCGGGAGGTCGAGGGACCACCGGTCCGGGCGCGACGGCCGGAAGACGCGGTCGCGCCACGGCCAGGCCGCGAACCCGGCCAGGACCGGCGCGTCTACCTCGTAACAGCAGGGCCCGATGGTCGGTCCAATGGCCGCCACCAGGTCGGCCGGCCGGCTGCCGAAGGCCTGCGCCATGGCGGCGACCGTCGCCGCCGCCGCCCCGGACGCCGTGCCCCGCCACCCGGTGTGCACGGCCGCCACCGCGCCCCGCACCGGATCGGCCAGCAGGACGGGCACGCAGTCGGCACAGTGCATGGCCAGCACCACGGACCGCTCCCGCGTCGCCAGGGCGTCGACCCCGTCGACCTTCCGGCCGCGCTGGGCGGCGCCCACCACCGCGACGGCCGCGCCGTGGACCTGCGAGGCTTCCACGTGGTCGTCGAGGGCGCGGCCCAGCGCGGCCAGCACCCGGGCGCGGTTCGCCCGCACCGCCTCGGGGCGGTCGCCGACCCCGCGCCCGAGGTTCAGCGTGTCGTAGGGTGGAGCGCTGGTCCCTCCCATCCGCGTCGTGAACGCATGCACCACGTCCAGGGCCGCCAGCGACGCGGCTGCGAGCCACGCCAGGCCGTCGCGCAAGACCCAGCGCCAGTCTGCAGCCAGCTTGGGGAGACGACCGTCCATCGCGTCTCGACGTGGGCAGCCCCGGGCTTCCCCGGCAGGTGGCTGACCCGTCAGACTACCTTCTCACGCACCACGGCGCTGAAGTAGTCCATCGCGGCCACCACGGCCGTGATCGCCCACACCGCGGTGGCCGCCTGCTTCCACTGCAGCAGGTTGATGTACTGCATGAGCAGGAAGCCGATCCCGCCGCCGCCGACGAAGCCAATGACCGTGGACATGCGGACGTTGATGTCCCACCGGTAGATGGTGAACGCGATGAACGGTGGCACGATCTGCGGGACGACCGCGTAGCGCACCACCTGCAGCATCGAGGCCCCGGTGGCGGTGATCGCCTCGATCGGCCCGGGGTCAATGGATTCGATCTGCTCCGAGTAGAGTTTGCCCAGCGACGCGATGGAGTGGATCCCCAGCGCCAGCACGCCGGCAAACGGCCCGATGCCGACCCACACGGCGAAGACCGTGGCCAGGATCAGGGGCTCGATGGACCGGGCGACGTTGAACACCGTCCGAATGACATAGTAGACGGCGGTCCCAATCGGGTTGCGGGCCATCAGGTTCTTGGCGCCCAAAAACGACAGGGGCACCGCGACCAGCACCGCCATGGTGGTGCCCATCAGGGCCAGGAAGACCGTCTCGATCATGCGGAAGAACGTCAGGCGCAGCGTGTTGCTGGGCCGTAGGGTGGTTCCCTCGAGGACCACCTCGGCGATGACGTGGTGCTGTGTGCCGATGACGCTGGGTACGGTGAACGTGGCGGTGAATCGTCCGGCAGCGTCGGTAGTCGTCGTCCCCAGGCTCACCCGGGTGCCCGACTGGTCGAACCAGATCAGCTGGACCGGACGGGTGGGCTCGAACCCCTCCCCGGTGACGGTCACCGGCTCTCCGACCCTCGTGGACGCGGGGGTCAGGGTGATGCGCCCTGGCCCCCGCGTCCGAAGCGCCGGTGGCGGCGCCTCACCGTCCAAGCCGATGCCGGCATCCGCCACCTGGAGCCGGGGCTGGCGCTCGACCAGGTCGGGCCGGACCAGTTCGCGCAGCAAGGGCGTGATCAGGTACGCCTTCCGGGCGAGTTCCCCCAGGTCAATCTTGGTCACCTGCCAGCCGTAGGCGTAGATCACCCCCAGGAAGACGATCCACAAGAAGACCCGAAGCACGCCGGCGGCTGGCCGCGGGACCTCCGGCACACGAGGCATCGGGGTGGTGGCGTTCTTGCCCATGGGACCGCGCTCCCTCTGCGGGTCGCCGACAGGGTCAGGCGATCTCGACCTCGACAGCCTCCTCGCCGAAGATCTCTTTGAAGCGCTGCTCGTCGATGTCACCGGGCAGGCCTTCGAACACGATCTCACCAGCCTTCAACGCAATGACGCGTGTCCCGTACCGGCGCGCCAGGCTGAGGAAGTGCAGGCTGCACATGACGGTAATGCCGTCGCGCCGGTTCAACTCTTCGATGTAGCGCAGCACCGAATGCGAGGTGGCCGGATCCAGGCTGGCCACCGGCTCGTCGGCCAGGATCAACTTGGGATCCTGCATCAGCGCCCGGGCGATCCCCACCCGCTGCTGCTGCCCCCCCGAGAGCTGGTCGGCGCGCGTGTGGGCCTTCTCGGGAATGCCCACCGTGGCCAGGTGGGCCAACGCCCGCTCCCGCAACTCGCGCGGGAAGTAGTTGTACAGGGCCCACACCGGCGGGACGTAGCCCAGCCGGCCGGCCAACACGTTGGTGAGCACCGAGGACCGCTTGACCAGGTTGAACTGCTGGAAGATCATGCCGATCTGGCGACGCATCTTCCGCAGTTCGTCCAACGGCAAGGCGGTCACCTCCACGTCGTCCACGTACACCTTCCCCGAGGTGGGCTCCACCAGCCGGTTGATACACCGCATGAGGGTGGACTTGCCCGAACCCGACAGTCCGATGACGATCAGGAAGTCCCCGGGGTTCACGGTGAAGGAGACGTCGTGCAGGGCCCGGGTCCCGTCAGGGTAGACCTTGGTGAGGTGCTCCACCCGCACCGAGGCTCCGCGCATCGCGCTCCCTCATGCAAAAGGGGAGAGGCGTACGCTTCTCCCCCTGTGACGATCCTTCACGCGAGCGACCCACCTACAGAGGCCGCACCGTCCCCTAGAGCTTGAGCCCCAGCAACCTGGCAGCCTCCCGCACGGGAGCGTAGAGATCGTCGATGGAGCCCAGTCGCTGCATCCTGTAGGTGGTCCTCAACGTCTCCAAGTCGGCGTAGCCGGTGTGCTGGTAGAGCGCGAAGATCGTCTCCTTCCCGGGACCGGTCGCCGCAATGCGCAGGAGGGCCTTCGTGGTCTTGTCCTTCACCTCCTCAGGGAGGTCGCGGCG
>JAVKID010000081.1:0-13473 GCA_031459655.1 Candidatus Fervidifonticultor octavus
GGACGGCCAGCACCTCCAGGCAGTTGCGGTGGTCCAGGTGCACGTGCAGGGTGGAGATGATCAGGTGAGGATGGTGGTGCTGGATCTCCGTGAGCAGGGCCTGGACGCCTCGCTTGTGGTGGTCGTAGACGAGGGTGATAGTGCCCGCAATCGGGTGATTCCCTCGCTCGGCCCGGTAGTCCACGAGCTGGCCGCGCACCATGTCGGCCACGGCATGGGAGCGGTTGCGGTACCCCTTGGCCCGGACCATGGCGTCGAGCTGGGCCACAAGATCCTCGGCCATGGAGATGCTGAAACGCCGCAAGGCCGACTTCATTGTGTTACCTCTATTCAAAGTCGTAACACCAAGTGGACGTGTGGTCAACCCGCGATCGGGGGGTAACCTGCGGTGGCCATCGGCACGGAGCGCTGGTTCATGGCTGTGGGGGGCTCGCACCGAGCACCTGGCGGGCTACACGCACGGCCGCGGCGGCGTTCTCCCCGTAGCCGTCGGCGCCGATCTGTGCAGCGAACCGCGCCGTCACCGGGGCGCCCCCCACCAGAATCTTGACCCGATCGCGCAGCCCGGCCGCGGTGACGGCACGAATCACGGCGCCCATCTGCGGCATCGTGGTGGTGAGCAGCGCCGAGAGTCCCAGAATCTCCGCTTGGTGATCCCTCACCGCCTGAACGAACCGTTCGGCCGACACGTCGATGCCCAGGTCGATGATCTCGAACCCCGCGCCCTCCAGCATCATCGCCACCAGGTTCTTGCCTATGTCGTGCAGATCGCCCTTCACGGTCCCGATGACCACGGTGGCCACCGGCTTCATCGTGCGACCGGTCAGCAGCGGTCGCAGCAGCGCCAGCCCCGCCTGCATGGCGCGCGCCGCCACGAGCATCTCGGGCACGAAGTACTCCTGCCGCTCGAAGCGCGCACCGACCTCGGCCATGGCCGGCGTCATCCACCGGCTGATGATCTCCTCCGGCGGCACGCCCAGGGCGATGGCCGCCTGCACCCGTGCCTTTGTCTGGGCCATGTTACCGTCGATGATCGCGACGGCGAGCGCTTCCAGATCCTCTGAGTGCATCCGCCGGTCCTCCTGCGCTGGCCTGTCCCACGTTGATAAAATTCAGCGGACTGCCCTCCGTACCTGGCCTTCCGGCTACACCTGCCCCCTCCACATCGGGCGCCGCCGTGATCGTCTACAATGAAACCATGGTCCGCAGCACCGCGGCGCGCCCCCGGGGGACACCGCTCCTGCGCCGGTGAGGGGGCGGCAGCGATGACACCGTGGGAGAGGTTCGTGACCGTGGCCCGCGGCGGGCACGTGGATCGCATTCCGGTCGCGCTCATCGTAGACAGCCCCTGGCTTCCGGGGTACGCCGGCATCGACACCCTGGACTACTTCCTGGACCCCGACCAGTGGCTGCGCATCAACTTGGGGCTCCTCGACCGGTTTCCCGACGTGGTCTGGATCCCCGGCTTCTGGGTGGAATTCGGCATGGCCGCCGAACCCTCGGCTTTCGGTGCCCGGGTCGTCTGGCATCACACTCGGCCTCCCTCCATCGAGCCGCTCCCGGGGGGCCTGGCGGCGCTGGCGGCCATGGAGCCACCCGATCCGCAGCGCCATGGCCTGATGCCGCTGGTCCTGCAGCGCTATGCGGACGCGGAGTGCCGGCTGGCCGCCCGGGGGCTTGGGGTGCGCGTGGTCGCCTCCCGCGGCCCCTTCGCCGTGGCCGCGTGGCTGCTGGGCATGAGCGAATTCCTGATCGCGCTGAAGGTGGACCCGGAGACCAGCGCCCGGGCGCTGGAGGTCGTGACGCAGACGATCATGGCCTGGATCCGCGCCCAGCTTGCCGTGCTGCGAGCGCCTGAAGGCATTCTGCTGCTCGACGACATGGTGGGCCTGCTGTCGCCAGCGCTGTTCGAGCGGTTCGCCCGGACGTGCCTCTCACGTATCTTCGACGAGTTCCGCGGGCTGATCCGCATCTTCCATAACGACACGCCGTGCCCGCACCTCCTCGGCCCGATGGCCACGCTGGGCTTCGACGTATTCAATTTCAGCCACGCACTGGACATGGCCGTGGTCCGAGAGCAGGTGCCGGCGACGACGCTGATGGGCAACGTGCCGCCGCTGGACGTCATGGCTCGCGGGACTCCTGCCGACGTGGTGGCGTGGGCGCGCGAGTGCATCGGCAAGACCGGCGGCAGGCGCCTGATTCTATCCGCCGGCGGCGGAGTCAGCCCCGGCACCCCGCCCGAGTCGATTGACGCGCTGGTCGAGGCGGCACGGCTCCACTACCTGCCTCCCGCGGAGGGCTGAGGCGCGGCAGGTCCGTCTCCAGTCCGTTCATCCGTTCCGGAGGTCGTCGATGCGGCCGGCGCGCACCGCGCTGAGGTAGCCCCGGCAGGACTCGTCCTGCCCCAGCAACATCCGGGCCGTGATCAGATCAGCCATCAACCGCCCGTGCAGCGGGTCGAGGATGAAAGCATCCACACCGTGCGCCATACACATGACCAGAAAGACCCGGTTGACCTGTGCCCGGCGCGGCAAGCCGAACGACACGTTGCTCAACCCGCACAGCACGTGCACCTGAGGGAAGTGCTGTCGAATCAAGTCGACCGCCCGCAGCACCTCGACGGCGGACCGGGTGTCCGTGGCGACGGGCAGCACGAGGGGGTCCACGTAGATGTCATCCTCGGACACGTTGGCCTGGGTCAGCCCGCCCACCAGCCGTCCCGCCAGCGCGAGCCTCCTGTCCGGCGTCGCGGGTACACCCTGGTCATCCATGCACAGGGCGATGACCCCGCAGTGGAACTCCTGAATCAGCGGTAGCAGGCCGGTCCACCGCGCGCGCTCGAGGGTCACGGAGTTGAGGAGGGCCCGACCCCGGTGCACCTGGAGCCCTCGCCGGAGCGCTGCGGGGTTCGGGCTGTCGATGCTGATCTGTACGTCCAGCGCGCCCTGAATGGTTTCAATCGCCCAGGCCAAGCACTCCTCTTCATCGTCCATCAGGGCCGCGCAGTTGACATCCACGAGATTGGCCCCGGCGGCGATCTGGCGGCGGGCGAGCTCGACAATGGCACTGGCCCGGCGCGCCTCCAAGAGCGGGCGGATCCGCGGCCGCGTGGAGTTGATCAGTTCCCCGACGATCAGCATGCCCTCCCCCTCTGGCCCGGCGTCGGAACGTTCACCTCTGCCCGAGGGCCTACGCTACTCGAACTGCATGGCCCGAACGAACACGTCCTGGAACTCCGGCTGGGCCGCGACCGACACGTGCCGGATCGCCCTAGCGAGCACTTCGGCCCGCTGACGCTCGGCTTCGGAGATCAGCGCCATCTGCGCGCCCAGGGCCGCCGCGTTGCCGACGTAACGGATCCGCCGGCGGGGCAGCCGCGGGATGAGCCCCAGGCGCAGCGCGCTACCCACGTCGAGATAGGTGCCCAGAGCGCCTGCCAGGAGGAGCTCGGCGATCGCTTCGTCCGGTGTGTCCGCAAGACGTTGGAGCACGACGAGCGCGCTGCGGATTGCGGCCTTGGCCAGCTGTACCTGGCGGATGTCCGCCTGGGTCAGCACCACATCGCGGCCCGTGGCGGTCTCGGGTCCCCAGACCAGCACGAAGGCCGGCGATCCGTCGCGGAGCTGGACGACCCGTCGGCGGAGATCGTCGGCGAGGTCGGCCGGTGGATCACTCGTCAGCCGGCCCGAGGGATCGAGCACGCCGGCGTCCAGCAGGCCCGCGACGGCATCCAGCACTCCCGACCCGCACAGACCCAGGGGTGCGCCGCCCCCGAGCACGTGGACGTGCACTGTGCGGTCGATGATCACCCGGTCGATGGCGCCGCGCGCGCTGAGCATGCCGCACTGCAGGTGCGCCCCCTCCAGAGCCGGCCCGGCCGGTACCGAGCACGCGAACAAGCCGTCGCGGGCCTTGATGACCATCTCGCCGTTCGTCCCGATGTCTGCCGCGACCCTGACCTGCGGGCTCTCGTCGAGCCGCGTGGCCAGGACCATCGCCACCGCGTCCGCGCCCACGAACCCGGCCACGACGGGCAGCAGACACACCGGCGCCAGGGGACTCACCCGCAGGCCCACCTCCTGGGCCGCGGCCTGGATCCCGTCACGGACCACCGGCGCAAATGGAGCCTGACCGACCGGCGTGGGGTCGATGCCCAGCAACGTGTGATGCATGACAGTGTTGCCCACGACGACGACCTTGTAGATCCGCTCCGGCCGGACGCCGGCCGTCCGGCAGGCCTCCCCGATCAGACGGTTGACCAGCCTCAGGAGCCGGGCCTGCAGCGTCCGGACATGCTCAGGACGCTCTTGCGCGAATGCCACGCGCGACATCAGGTCTTCGCCGAACGCCGCCTGGGGGTTGGGAGCGGACACAGTGGCGGACACGACCCCGTCCGTCAGGTCTACGAGATGGCCGACAACGGTGGTGGTGCCGATGTCGAAGGCCATCCCGAACACCTCTGCTCTGGTGTTCGTCGGCTCGATGGCAAGCGGCTGCCCGCGGAAGAGCACCAGGGTCAGGCCTTCACCTCCCGCCCGCAGGAGCGCCGGAATGCGCCTGAGGACACCGAGCGGCGGCGGCGACACCGGGAGGCCGGCCTGCCTCACCAGGGCCTCCCAGGTGGACTCGGGCGCCGGTGCGGCCGTGCCTGCGGGCGCCGGGGGCGGGGAAGCGACAAACACCTTCAGGACGCCGGGGTCCACCGTGAGACCCGAGACGGACCGCAGCGGCGGCGCCTCGGTCAGGATGTGGAGGGACACCTCGTGCGCCTCCGGGGCCACCCGCACGGTCAGGTCGTCCCAGGCTTCCGTCTGGCACGCCAAGCGATAGTGCGCCTGCACCTCGTCTGCGCCCAATCGCACCCGCTCGGCGAGCGTCGCCGGCGACACCGATCCCTCGGTAACCTGGACGCGGCAGCTCCTGCAGCGACCCCGGGCGCCGCAGGCGGCGGCGATTTCCACCCCTGCGTGCTGCGCCGCGCACAGGATCGTCGTACCGCTGGGTACGACCACGCGTCGGCCAGACGGCCGGAACACGACGGTCACGGTGCCAACCGGCACACGCGGCTCGGCTGCGGAGGACGGAGACGGCCCGGCCATTCTTCTTAGATGATAGGACATGGGGCTTGCGGCCGTCTGGCGGGCCCACGGGCCACGACCTGGCGCGCCTGTGGACCGACGTGGGATACTGGGACCAGGACATGGATTCCCGCCAGCGTCTGCTCACAACGCTCGACCACCGGGAGCCCGATCGCGTCCCGTTCGATCTGGGCAGCACGCAGGTGACCGGCATCCACATCCTCGCATACCGCCGTCTGCGCCAGTATGTGGACCTCCCGCCGGTCGAGCCGCAGGTCTGCGACGCGATCCAGCAGCTGGCGATGCCGGACTATGACCTGCTGGCGCGTTTCCAAGTCGACGTGCGGGGGCTGTTCCCGCTCAACAGCCACAACTGGGGCGTCGTCGCCGTGGACGCGGGCGACGCATGGGAGTACACTGACGAATGGGGTATCACCCACCGCCGCCCAAAGCCCGATGGCCTGTACTACTCCATCGTCCGCTCGCCGCTGGACAGGGCGACGCTCTCCCCCGCCGACATCCGCTCGTACCGATGGCCTCACACCGGCGATCCCCAACGCATTGCCGGGCTGCGCCAGCAGGCCGAAACCTACCGCGCGCAAGGGAAGGCCGTGATGGTCAAAGGCGTGCTGGCCGGAATCGTTGAGATGGCCCAACGCGTGCGCGGCATGGAGAACTTCCTGGTGGACATGGCGTCAGACGAGGCTCTGGCGTGTGCCATGCTGGACAAGATGGTGGAGCTCAAGCTGGCGTTCTGGGAGATGGCCCTACCTCGCCTAGCCGACGTGGTCGACATCGTCTCGGAAGCCGACGACTATGGAACGCAGACATCGCAACTCATCTCACCCGCCATGTTTCGCAGGCTCGTCAAGCCGCGGCTGAAAGTCCTGTTGTCGCGCATCAAGCACCTGGCGCCCAGCGCCAGGCTCTTCTTCCACTCGTGCGGCAACGTGCGCCCTCTCATCCCGGACTTCATCGAGCTCGGTGTGGATATCCTGAACCCCGTGCACATCGGCGCCACCGGGATGGAACCCGCAGCCCTCAAGCGCGACTTCGGCAGGGACATCACGTTCTGGGGCGGCGGGGTGGATACCCAGGGGGTGCTGCCGTGCGGCAGCCCCCAGCAGGTGAGAGACGACGTGAAGCGCAACATTGAAGCCCTGGCCCCCGGCGGTGGTTTTGTCTTCGCCACGGTGCACAACATCTTGCCGGACGTCCCCCCGCAGAACATCGTCGCCATGTGGGAAGCGCTCCAGGAATTTGGGCGGTATCGGTAGCCGCCGTGCCGCCCGGCCGTTGACGGTAGATTTCGCAAAGAAGTACATTTGTTTCAGAAACACCGGGCCCTCTGGGCGAGGGCGGTGAGCGTGAGCGCCAAGAGACCGCGTCCGAACCTGGCGGACGTGGCAGTCCATGCCGGCGTCTCGCCGTCCACCGTCTCGCGGGTGCTCAACAACAGCGCTCCGGTGCGCGAGAGCGTGCGTGCCCGCGTCCTCGCCTCGCTGGCCGCCGTCGGGTATGAACCGCCTGCGGGGCGCACGAACACCACGGCCCTGCAGCACTCTATCGTCCTCCTGGTCCCTGACATCCTGAACCCCTTCTTCGCTGAGATCGCGCGCGGCGTCCAGGAGGACGCGGGCCTGGAGGGAGTCCTCACCGTCCTGCTCGACACGGGTGAGGATCCGCAGCGTGAGGAGCAGGCCCTCCGGGCGCTGGCCAGACAGCCGATCGGCGGCATCGTCCTCTGCGGGTGCCGCCTCTCCTCCGAGCAGCTCGTGGCGGTCCACCCCCGGCACCGGATGCCCATGGTGGTCTTGAACCGCCGCATCCGGCATCCCGACATTCCGTGCGTCATCGTCGATTCTGAGAGCGCCACCTATCGTGCTGCGCGTCACCTGCTCGACCTGCACCACACCCGCATCGCCTACATCGGCGGGCCGGAGGCGTCGGAGGCCTCGCTGGCTCGCCGGCGCGGTATCGGGACGGCGATGGCTGACGCGGGCCTCGTGCTGCGGTCCGAATGGTGCGTGAGCGGTCCCCCCAGCGCGAGCGGCGGGTTTCTCGCAATGAGTGCGCTGATGACGCTGCCCCCGGCAGATCGCCCTACCGCCGTTGTCGTCTACAACGACATCATGGCGCTGGGCGCCCTCCATGCGGCACGCGCGCGCCGCCTGCGGGTCCCAGACGACGTCTCGATCATCGGCTTCGACGACATCGCCATGGCGGCGCACGCCAACCCGCCTCTCACGACCATTGCCCAGCCGAAGTACCGCATGGGCCGGCTGGCGATGCAGCTCCTCCGCCGGATCATCCAGGGACACCCACTCCCCGGAGACGGCTACACGCTGATGGAGAGCCCCCTGGTCGTCCGGGAGTCGACGGGCCCCGCACCCGCCGGTGACGCCGGCGCCCCGGGACTGCCTGCCGTTGCCTCTGGTTCGAATGAGCACGATCGGGGGCAGTAGGATGGTCAGATACGTCTTCAGCACCGCTGAGACGATCCGGTATCGCTTCCCGACCCATATCAATGAGCTAGTCATGGATCGTGCCGACGCAGAGACCTCGGAGGCGTTCATCGTGGTCCTGGAACCCGGAGAGGCCCCTCCAATGCACGTCCACCACGATACCGAGCAGATCTTCTACGTGCTGGAAGGCACGGGCATCCTACGGGTGGGCGAGGGACCAGAGTCCCACCCGGTAAGGCCCGGCGACCTGATTCGCATTCCTCCGCACACACTCCACAGCATCACGTGCACCGGTCCGGGACGACTGCGCTACCTGAGCGTCGATGCCTTCGTGGGCGGGAAGCCGAAGGCCGAACCGACCTGGGACAGCCACGTCCGCACCCTGTGCGACCGGTTTGGCTGGGACTTCGACCGGGTCCGAACCGGACGCCAGGGTGACACTGGGAAGGGAGACGAGACGGAGGTGGAGAGATGAAGGGCAGATCACGATTCGCGATCCTGGTGATCGTCCTGCTGGTTCTCGGCGTCGGCGTCTACCTACCCGCGCCAGGATCCGTCATGGCCCAAGCGCCCAAGTACAAGGAGGCGCCGATGCTGGCCGAGTTGGTGCGAGCCGGGAAGCTCCCCCCGGTGCACCAGCGTCTGCCGGAGGACCCGCTCGTCGTCGAGACGTTCGAGGGCATCGGCCAGTACGGAGGCGTGTGGCGCCGGGGGTTCTTGGGGCCCGGCGACTTCAACAACTACCACCGCGTGGTGTACGACGCGTTGGTCCGCTATTCACCGGACGGCACGAAGGTCGAACCCAAGCTCGCGTCCCGCGTGGAGCCGTCCAGGGACTACACCACCTGGACGGTCAGGCTGCGCCGGGGCGCCAAGTGGTCGGACGGCAGCCCCTTCACCGCCGACGACATCATGTTCTGGTACCAGGACGTCCTCCTGAACAAAGACCTCACCCCGGCCCTTCCCACCTGGATGCGGAACCGGGACGGCTCTCCGGTGCTGGTCGAGAAGGTGGACGAGTACACCGTGCGCTGGATCTACAAGGAGCCCAACACCACATTCCTGATGGAACTGGCCAACAAGGACAGCGGCGATCGCGTCTTCGCCGTCTTCCTGCCGTCCAGGTACCTGAAGCGGTTCCACGCCAAGTACGTTGACCGGGCCACCCTCGACCGGCTCGTAGCCGAAGCCAGGTTCAAGACGTGGGCGGAACTGTTTGCCGCCAAGAACCATGCGCCGGAGAATCCCGAACGTCCCACCATGTCGGCCTGGATGCCGGTCACCCGCATCAGCGACCAGCTGTTCATCCAGCGCCGCAACCCTTACTACGTAGGCGTGGACAAGGCGGGCAACCAGCTTCCCTACATCGATTGGATCCACTTCAAGTTCTTCACCGATATCCACGCGCTTAACCTGGCTGCCATCGCAGGGCAGTTGGACATGCAGGAGCGTCACATCAGCCTGGCCAACTACCCGGTGCTGAAGGAGCACGAGAAGAAGACCGGTAAGTTCCGCGTCATCCTGTGGCCGGCCTTCGGGGGCGGCGATGCCGACGTTACCTTCAACCAGACCTACACCAAGGACCCCGACCTGGCCAAGCTCTTCCAGAACAGGGACTTCCGCATCGCCATGTCCTACGCCATCAACCGAAAGGAGATCCAGGAGTCCGCGTTCCTGGGCCTGGGCGAGATCCGCCAGCCGGTGGCGGCGCCGTGGCACCCGTACTATCCGGGCGACGCCTATGCCAAGAAGTACACCGAGTACCGGCCGGACGAGGCCAACCGGATCCTGGACAGGATCGGCCTGGATCGCAAGGATGCCCAGGGATTCCGCCTCTTCCCCGGCACCACCAGGCGCGTCGTCATCGAGCTCTCTGTGGTGCCTGTCTTCGGTCCCTGGCCCGACATCGCGCAGCTGATCGCCAGAGATTGGGAACGAGTCGGGATCAAGACCGTCGTGCAGGTGCGCGAGCGCGCCCTGCACTTCACCATGAGGATCTCCAACGAACTCCAGGCGGAGATCTGGAACCAGGACACGTCGGGCTTCCCGTTCACCGGTGTGCCCAAGTACGATCCGCGCTCCTTGCTCTACGGGACCATCACCACGGGCCCGCTGTGGAAGCAGTGGTATGACACGGGCGGGCGAGAGGGGGTCGAGCCGCCTCCTGAGGTCAAGAGGCTCGCCGAGCTGATCGACCGGGGCAGGACGGTGGGTCCCGCCGAGCAGGCCCGGGTTGCCAAGGAGATCTTCAGAATCTGGGTGGACAACATGTTCGAGATCGGCACGGTGGGGCTCACCCCGCTGGACCAGGGCGTGGCCGTGGTCAACGCCAGGATGCGCAACGTGCCGACCAAGCTGGCCAAGGACTGGCCGTTGCGCACGCCGGGGAACGCCCGTACCGAGCAGTTCTTCTATAGGTAGGCAGTCGCCACGGGCGGGCGGCGAACGCTGCTCGTCGCCGCCCGCCCCATCCGGACGCGAGGCCGCTCCCGATGCTGCGATTCCTGGTCCAACGCCTGCTCCTCTTCCCGCTCCTGCTCTTTGTCTTCTCGGTGGTGGTCTTCTTGCTGGTGCAGGCGCCCCCAGGAGACTTCCTGACGAGCTACATCTCCATGCTGGCCGCATCGGGCTCTTCTGTCGATCTGGCCCAGGTCGAGGCGCTGAAGCGACAGTTCGGGCTCGACCAACCGCTCCACATCCAGTACCTCCGGTGGATGGACAACATCCGTCATGGCGACCTGGGACTCTCCCTGGAGTACCAGCGTCCAAACGTGGAACTGATCGGAGAGTTCCTCCTGCCCACGGTCCTGCTTGCCCTCTTCTCTTTCGTCTTCACGTGGGCTGTGGCGATCCCCGCCGGCATCTACTCGGCCACGCATCCCCGCTCGTTCGTCGACTACATCCTGGCGATCCTGAACTATGTGGGCGTGGCCACCCCTAACTTCATGCTGGCGTTGGTCCTGATGTGGATCGCCTTCTCTCGCTTCGGCATCAGCGTTACGGGCCTCTTCTCCCCTGAGTACGTCCAAGCGCCGTGGAGCCTGGCGCGTTTCGTCGATTTGCTTAAGCACATCTGGCTCCCGATGATCGTCCTGGGTGTCGCAGGAACGGCGCGCCTCACCAGAATCATGCGAGCCAACCTCCTGGACGAGCTCAACAAGCCCTACGTGGTCGCGGCACGAGCCCGGGGGCTGTCGGAATGGCGGCTGGTCTTGAAGTATCCGGTCCGGGTCGCGATCAACCCGCTGGTGAGCACCATCGGCTGGTACCTGCCGCAGCTCTTCTCAGGCAGCCTCATCGTGGCCACGGTGATGAACCTCCCCAACATCGGCCCGCTGCTACTGCGGGCCCTGATCAGCCAGGACATGTACCTGGCAGGCGGCATCTTGCTGATTTACTGTTTCCTCACCGTGGTGGGCACCCTGATCTCCGACGTCCTGCTGGCCTGGATCGACCCGCGTATCAGAATCGAAGAGTAGCGGCCATGGCTGGAGGCGCAGGCCCGCAACCGGACCAGACAACGGCGACGCTGGCCAGGCCCGCCATCGCCGAAGCCGAAGAGCGGGTTTCCCTGGCTTCGAACTGGCAGTTGATCTGGTGGCGCTTCAAGAAACACCGGCTGGCACTGGCGAGCTGTGCCGTGCTGGCCGTCTTCTACACCATCGTGCTGGTCCCCGACCTCTTCAGCACCCAGAGCCCCGAGGCCACCGACGCCCGCCTGGCCTTCATGCCAATTCAGCGGATCACCCTCCTGGACGGATGGCGGTGGCGGCCCTCCGTTGCGGCCGTGGAGGGCAGACGGAATCCCGTCACCCTGCGCATGGAGTGGCAGATCGACGAAACGAAGCGCGTCCCCGTGCGTTTCTTTGCCCGCGGATACCGCTACACCGTTCTGGGACTCATCGAGACCGACCTCCACCTGCTGGGCGCCGCCACCGCCCATGAACGGGTGTACCTCCTGGGGACCGACCGGCTCGGCCGCGACCAGTGGTCGCGGCTGATGCACGGCACCCGAACCTCGATGACGGTGGGGCTGGCCGCAGTGGTGCTGAGCGTGATTCTGGGATCGCTGCTCGGCGGGATCTCCGGCTACCTGGGCGGCTGGCCGGACCTGGTCATCCAGCGATTGATCGAACTGCTGCAGTCGCTGCCCACGATTCCCATCTGGCTGGCCATGACCGCGGCTCTGCCCCAGGACTGGCCACCGCAGAAGGTGTTCTTCGCCATCACCATCATCCTGGCGTTCATCGGATGGACGACGCTGGGCCGGGAGGTGCGGGGCCGGTTCCTCGCCCTCCGCGAGGAGGAGTTTGTCCTGGCCGCCGAGCTGGCCGGCTGCAGCCGGTTCCGCATCATCACACGGCACTTACTCCCGGCGGTGATGAGCCACATCATTGCCACCACGACCCTGGCCATCCCGGTCATGATCGTCAGCGAGACGGCGCTGAGTTACCTGGGTCTGGGCATCCGTCCACCCGCCATCAGCTGGGGGGTACTGCTCCAGGAAGCGCAGAACATCCAGACCATCGCCGACGCGCCGTGGCTCCTCATCCCCGGGGTGTTCGTCATCGTCGCCGTGCTAGCATTCAATCTGGCCGGAGACGGTCTGCGTGATGCCGCCGACCCGTACGGTCACTAGGCCACTGGCCCCCCTGGCCAGCCGGACTCCACCCCTGCTGTCCGTGCGCGACCTCAGGGTCCACTTCTTCATGGACGAAGGGGTGGTCAAAGCCGTCGACGATGTGTCGCTGGATGTCTTCCCCGGCCAGGTGCTCGGCATCGTCGGAGAGAGCGGCTGCGGCAAAAGCGTGACCATGAAGGCCATCCTGCGGATCGTCGAACCGCCGGGTCGCATCGTCTCGGGTCGCGTCCTCCTCCGTCGGCAGCGTGAGGCGTCCGATGACGCCGAGTACGTGGACTTGACCGCCCTGGCCCCCGATAGCCCCGAGATGCGCAGCATCCGCGGCGGGGAGATCGCCCTGATCCCCCAGGAGCCCATGGCAGCCTTCAGCCCAGTACACACCGTGTCGGAACAGATCGTCGAAGCCATCACCCTCCACCGGCCGGTGGGCAGGCGCGAGGCCCGCCAGATCGCCGCGCAGCTGTTCCGCGATGTGGGCATTCCCGATCCCGAGCACCGCCTGGACCAATACGCGTGGCAGCTGAGCGGCGGGCTGCGTCAGCGGGCCGTCATCGCCATGGCACTGTCGTGCAATCCCCGATTGCTGATCGCCGACGAACCGACTACCGCCGTGGACGTCACCACCCAGGCCCAGGTGCTGCGGCTGCTCCGACAGCTTCAGCACCAGCGCAACGCCGCCATCATCTACATCACCCACGACCTGGGGGTCATCGCCCAGATGGCGGACTGGGTGCTGGTAATGTACCTGGGCCTGGTCATGGAGCAGGGTCGGGTGGCCGACATCTTCCACGCTCCTAAACATCCCTACACCCAGCTGCTCTTGCGATCCATCCCCAGCGTCCATGCCGTGCCCCGTGCCCGCCTCCCCACCATCAGCGGCTCGATCCCGCACCCGTTCAGCCGCCCGCGCGGATGCCCGTTCCACCCGCGCTGCCCCCACGCCATGCCGGGGACGTGCGACCACCACCACCCTCCCCTGCGCACTGTCACGGAGGTCGGGCAGCAGGTCTCGTGCTTCCTCTACGAGCAGGAGGGACAGCCGGCATGAGACCACCGGCGCCGGCCCCACGGGTGCTCCTGGAGGTCAAGAACCTTCGGAAGCACTTCCCCATTTGTAAGGGCTTCCTGCGGCGCGTCGTGGGCCATGTCAGGGCCGTGGACGACGTGTCCCTTTCCATCGTGGAAGGCGAGTCCCTGGGTCTGGTGGGCGAGAGCGGCTGCGGCAAGACCACCGCCGCCCGATGCATCCTGCGCGCCTACGAGCCCACCGGCGGCGAGATCCTCT
>JAVKID010000082.1:0-13361 GCA_031459655.1 Candidatus Fervidifonticultor octavus
GCAGGTGGTAACCGCATGGTGCTCGGATATTCGGGAACAAGTTGGGAACCCACTTTTATCGCCCATGAGATGGGGCATTGCATGGGTCTAGACCACTCATGGTCAGCGAATCCTGATACGGTTTATGGAGACCGCTGGGACATCATGAGCGCTATGAATGTGTGGACCTTCCAGAGCAACTACGGAGCACCGGCCGGCCCTGGGCTCAACGCACCATACCTTAGAAAGCTTGCCTCTATTCCATCGTCGCGAATCTGGATGCCAAACAAAAGCACACCTATCGCGACGGTTACGCTTGCGGCGCTCAGCGAACCGCAAGCACCCGGCTTTTTGGTGGTGGAAGTTCCTCCGAAGTTTCTGAGGCCACAGCAGGACGTGACCTATTCGGTCGAATTCCGCGGTCGACAAGGTTGGGATAAAGGAATCCCGACTGACACTGTGTTGATCCATGAAACCCGGTCGAATGGTTTCTCATATCTTTTGTCGCCCCAGCTCGTTATAGGATCGGGAGCGTCATTCACAACCCCAAGCGGTGATCTAAAAGTTAGACTCATTTCTATTGATCCGTTACAGGTCACGGCAACTGTTGAAATCGAAACACATCCCCTTGTGGAACCCGCTCGGTGCGTAGAGATTAGGCGTGAGATCGTTGCACTGCGCGCGGAGATAGTATCTCTTCAAGAGGAACTCAAGACGGCCGCCCCTGGCGAAAAGCCTGGACTGGCGGCGGCGATCAGAAACCTTCAACGACAAATCCGTGAGCTTCATGATGAGGGACGTAATCTAGGCTGCATGTTGGATTAACCTGAAACCTGCGCCATTCGGCGAATCCTGAGGGATTTCTGCCGTGTCATCCGCGGCGATTGGCGATTTTCGGGCGATGTTGCAGAAGCCCACTTTTGGTGAGGTTCTGCAACACAGAGGCAGAACCCCACTTTTGGTGAATCTTGCTCGCGATGAGACGTGGCCCGAGAAACCTGCGCGTCCGGTTCGATGCGGAAGCCCTGACCCACTACGGCGATCGGGCGTGAAAGGCACTTTTCACGCAGGTTTCAGGTCAAGCAAGCACGGGCGCGTTGGTCTGTCGATATGTGCGTGCACGTTAGCCCCTTTTCCGCCCTCGGTGCTGGCTAACAACGGGTTGCAGCTGACGTTGCTCCGCTGCGCTCCGCAACACGGCTGAACCCGGCCGTTCGGCGGCAGAGTTCCCAGCGGAGGCGCTTTCGATATGCCCCGATACACCGAAGAGCACAGGGCGACCGTGAAGGAGGGCGAAGGAGAGAGCGTAGACCTGGCGGTGGACCCCTTCGTCTCGCACTACACGTCTCTGGAACATGAGTTCCGCCGACTGGCTGGCTTAGATGAGACTGTCTACGTCCCCAATCCTGAACCAGCTGGCCCCGTCGATCTCATCTTCATCGCGATGGAGCCGCCACTGGGGCGTTGGGGGCGGGACCGCAAGGGGGCTGAAGACTGGGTCGGGAGGGGTTTCAGGAATTTCCTTCTATCGATCTACGACTTTATCATGCATTACTCGATACGGGAGTTCCTCTGCAAGTCTGGTGAGACTTACCACGTTACCGATATTTCGAAGGGCGCAATGCCCGTGCAGGATGCCAAGAAGGACCGTGAAAGGCGGTGGAGGGCGTGGTATCCGAGTCTGCTCAAGGAGATCAAACTCCTAGAGAAAGCGGGGGCCAAGGTCGTCGCAGTCGGAGGAGAGGTCGAGCGCTTTCTCAGACGCATGGGCTTTAGCAGGATAGACAAGCGGATTTGTCACTTTCCGATCGAGGCCCGTGGCTGTTGAAAGCGGATTGTATTGAGGAAGGAGGACGAGTACAACGCATTTTGTAGGCTGATGGACTTCCGCCACATCTTGTGCGTTGCCGAGCAAGCGATGGTGAAAGCAAAGATGCTTGAGGACATTCGGAAGATGATTCTGCGGAGTCTTCCTTCCGAACTGTCAGACGCGCACAAGTGGCTTCTTTTCTCCTGCAGGGTCCAGTTCGAATCTTTCGCGAAGAGGGAGTAAGAGCTGTACCGTCGTCCACGGCGAATCCGGGAACCGTCGTCATGGTGGACTCTCGAGTGTTTGTCCCAGAGGCATCGCGCCCGGACAGCTGGAAGCATGTGTGCAGACCTTTAGCCGAGTGGGCCGCCGAACTGATCGCTTCAGCGGACCGGCTGCGCTGGCCGCTGAGCGCGACCGTTGGGCGTCACAACTCGCTAGGTATCCTGATGGTCGAGTTAGTGCGCGCCAGGGGATGAATGGCACGCCACAAGTCACTCTCAAATAATGCGAGCGGAACGTGTTTCGCAGAAAGAATAGGTTCGTCCGGGATTTCACGAGGGGTTGGTTCGCAGGCTGGGACACGGCCGCCCTTTGACGGTACCCCCGGCCGGAATGTGACTACTGCGGAGCGAAGGCAACTGCACAGAGGGAAGCCCTCAGGCGTCCCGTACCCCGAGGGTCACGCGGTCTCGGCATCACCGATGAAGCCTGGGTGCTCAAATGTTCCAACTGCTGCCAGACCGAAGCTCAAGACGAATGGTGGGGTCGGGAATTCAAGGAAAGGCCTCTTAGCAAGCGCAGCAAGTGCCTTCAGACTATAGATCCATCCCAAGGATATTATCAGTTTTCGAAATGGTACGGTCGGGTGAATCCAGGGAGAGCAGGGGGGCCGTGTTCCATGAGGCATGCCTTCCAGGCGATGAGGAATTGCTTGCCCGCTGGGCGCGCCTATAGGGCCGAATCCCGGCGACACGCGCGTAGGGCCACAATACCGCACGTGAAGCAGTCACGCGTTTGTCCCGAGAAGGCGGCGCCTAACGAGCGCGTGCAGCCGACGCCGCTGGCTGTGCTCTTTCACATTGAAAACTGTCGGTGGCGGCGCGGCTGATGCGCAGGCCGTTAGCCAGCACAAATCCCATAGTCGTATGAACAGGAGAATCCATGAAGACGCCTATCACCGAATTCATCAGCTTGGATGGTGTTGTCCAAGCTCCAGGCGGGGCGAAGGAAGACACGGACGGCGGCTTCGCCCAGGCACCCAGCCCCGCCAGTTGCTTGGTGTCGCGGAAGCAGGTCTCAATGTCCCAGCGGCTGCGCTTGCGGTGGAGCAGGGTCTTCCCGCGCCGATGTCGATCATTGCTGACGATGTAGTCCAGTCCTCCCTGGCCGTGTGTAGCCACGATGAGTCGGATGGGGCCGTATCGCGGGAGGTGCACGGTGCCAATCCAGGCCCGGGTGCGTCCCACGATCCGGTGGCGGGGAAGGTGCTTGGCCCACACCGCGACCGGCTGAGTGCGGCCGCGGTAGGTGATCAACGCATTGCTCTTGAGGGTGCTGACCCAGAGGATCTGATGGCGATCCAGCCACTTGGTGAACCACCGCGCGTCGTACCACAGATCGAAGACCAGGTACTCAAAGGTCAAGCCGGTGCGGAGGAGGCCAGAAAGCAGGTCCTGCGCGAGTTCCTGCTTGGTGCGGTACGGCGCCAGGCCCTCACGCTTGGGCCGCCAGAGGCGGAAGCCGACGGGAATGCGCAGGCTCCCATTGCACCAGAAGCACAGGACGATATGGGAGCCAAAGACGTGGCGCTTCTGGCTGTGGGAATATGTCCAGCCGACCCAGGGCAGCAGCTTCGCGAAGAGCTTCTCGACCACGGCGTCATCCAGGCACAGATACCCTACTTCTCCACGCTGCTGGACCCAGCGGATCAGCCCCAGGATCAGCTGCTGCGGCGACCAGGGGAGCACGCGCAGGAGGCGGTTCAGGGCATCGTGCGCGCGGGCCGGCAGGACGGTGGCGATGCGCACGGCGGTCTGTCCCTTCTCCAGGAGAATGAGGCCGGCGACGTAGAGCGCCACGAGTGCCACGAGGCGGCGTGGTCGCCCTCGCCCCACGCTCAGCTCGGTGATGATCGTGGTGATTTGCTCGCAGAGGTGGCGGGTGCTAGGATACAGGCGGGACACCACGAGGGATCACCCTCCCTGACGTCTGCTCTGTGCCTCACACAAAGCCTTCGTCAGGCGGTGTCCCAATTCTTTTTCAGTTCAGCGCTTCAGGCCGTTCTTGGAGCCCGTGCGTAACTCCTGTAAATCATGAGGAACCTATCGGCTGGCTCAAGGGGCGCTGGGAGGGGCGAAAAGGAGTGCGGATTGAAGGTACCCTTCCGGCCCTCGTTCGCTTCGGGTCGCTTTGCCGGGTTGAACCGCCACGGGTGATCGCCGGGAATGAAAACGAGTCGCGGAACCGAACAGGCCGATGAAGCTGGCGGTTACCTTCGGCGCCCGCAGCCTATTGGCAGGCCGTTGGGCGCACTCCCTTGCTCCACATAGCGTTCCAATGTCGAGGAAAGACGCCGCAGTAGCGCGGTACGTCCGCGAGAACAAGCACAAGCCTGGGCAGCTGCTGGCCTGGTATGCACAACAACCCTCCCTCGAGGCTACAAGGCGCTGCTCGCGAAGTTGTGACCGTCCTGCTCACCCACGAAGATGGGGCGTGGGTGGGGAGTCTTGACCAGACGAGTCCGGGGTGACGCAACTCAGACCCTTGACGGCGACCGCCCGCAGCGGTAGGCTATGTCTCAAAGAGCGGATAGGGTACGCGGTGTTGGCAGAGGGACTGACCGCCGGGTCGGTCCCTTGTGTTGTGCGGGACGAAGGATCGAGGGGCATACGGTGATCGACATCTCCCACAGGCTGGAGGCATTCGCCAACACCTTGCTAGCGTCGCACCTCCGGGGTCTTGAGTACCCGCAGCGGTGGTCGTGCCGGGTCGCGGTCGAAGGAGACGCGCTGGTGCTCACGCTGCGCCGCCTGCCAGACGAGGCCGTCGAGGGCCGCGAACAGCGCCCGAACGCGCCATCGCCGACCGAACCCTGGGCCCTCGACATCCTCACGGCCCTGCGGCCCGCGATCCTGCAGACCCTCCTGGACTGGACAGGGGTCCCCGCGACCGGGGTGTTCCGGGAGGATGGGAAGTTCGGCGGAACCCCGGCCCTGGTCTGCCGGCCGCGCTACAAGCGCGTGCGGGCCGCGGAATGACCGGGGGCCCGTAGGCGGGCGCCTTACGGCTGCGCCTCCACCCATGTCTTACGTCGCCGGGCCCAGTCCCTCGATCGTGGACCGCATGGACCTCTTGGCATCCGGCCCCACGGGAAACGGGTAGGCGACGACTAGGTCGGCCCCGGCCCGCCGGTACCGATTCAGTCCCTCGCGGCAGGCTTCGGCCGACCCGACGAGGCCCAGGGTCTCGACGACTTCCCCCGAGACCGCCGCGGCGGCCGCGTCAACCCCGCCGGTCTGGAGCGACGCGGTCACCGCCATGATCTCCCCGGACAGCCCTGCGGCCCCGAACATGTGGGCGTAGGCGGGCATCGCTGCATAGACGGCAAACAGGCGCCGCAGCACCTGCCAGGCGGCCGCGCGGGCCTCGGTCACGGCCACGCGGACAAAGGCCACGACGGTCACGTCGTCCGGATCGCGTCCGGCCATCTGCGCCGCCTCGCGCACAGCCTCCGCCGCCCACTGGACCTGTTCCGGGGTGGCCCAGTTGAGGACGACGCCGTCGGCGACCTCACCGGCCAGGTGCAGCATCCTGGGTCCCAGCGCGGCCAGGTAGATCGGCACCGCGTGGCGCGGCCTGGATTCCAGCTGGAACGTCTCGGCCCGGAAGATCCGGCCGCGCACGCGGACCTGCCCGCCGGCCAGCGCCTGCCTGAGGATGACGATGCACTCGCGCGCGGCGCGCAGCGGGTCCCGGTAGTCGAGCCCGTAGCCGCCCTCGATGATGGCGGCGTGCCCGGCGCCGATCCCCAGGATGAACCGTCCGCCGGAGAGATCGGCCAGCGTGGTGGCCGCCATGGCCACCAGCGCGGGTGGCCGTGAATAGAACGGGAGAATGCCGGTGGCGAGGCGGATGCGCGCGGTCGCCGGGGCCATGGCCCCGATGAGGGCGATCGCCTCTCGTCCGCGGCCCTCCGGCACCCAGACGCTGTCGTAACCGAGATCCTCGGCGAGCACCGCAAACTCGACCAGGGTGCGCGCGGGGAGCAGGTCGCGCGGGCCGACCGGGGGCGGGAGGTCGCGCAGGACGACTCCTAACGGCCGGTTCTGGCCCATCGCTCCAGCGCCCGGACGCCGGCCGACCCCAGCAGCGTCATCACGAGATACAGCAGCGCCACCATGTTGTAGGTCTCGAACGCCCGGAACGTGCGCGCCGAGAACAGCCGGCCGGACTGCGTAAGTTCCGGGACCGCAATTGCCGAGGCAAGCGCCGAGTCCTTCAGCATCGCAATGAAGTCGTTGCCCAGCGGCGGCAGGACGATGCGGATCGCCTGAGGCAGGATGACGAACCGCATCGCCTGGCCATAGCTCATTCCCACAGAGCGCGCCGCCTCCATCTGGCCTTTCGGGATCGCCTGGATGCCCGCCCGGTAGATCTCCGCCAGGTAGGCGCCGTATCCGATCCCCAGGCCGATGATGGCGCGGTTGAGGTCGCTGCGGATCGCGGCGGTGATGGAGGCGGCCACCCCCGGCAGGCCCAGCGAGCGGGTCGCCGCGGCCAGCGCCTCGGAGAGCAGCGGCGCGGCCACGAAGGCGATGTAGATCAGCAGCACCAGCAGCGGGACCCCCCGCACGATCTCGACGTAGAGCGTGCTGAGGGTATAGAGCACCGGGTTCGCCGACAGGCGCATCAACCCCGCCACCAGCCCGATGACCAGGGCGAGCGCGTAGGCCGCGAGGGTGAGCTGCAGGGTGAGCAGCACACCCTCCCAGAGGAACGCCAGGACCTGCCGGTAGATGGGGGAGGCCGCCACCCTGACCGCCACCAGGATCCCCCCGATGGCCAGGACCAGCACCCACCACGGGAGACGGTCCAGGGGAATCGGGACCAGCCGGCCCCGACCGGCGGCGGGTCCGCCGGTGTCGGGCGGCCGGCCGGTTTCGGTCACCTCAGTCCTATTTGCTCTGGGCTTTCTTCACAAACCACATCTGGTAGAGTTTGTCCAGCGTGCCGTCGGCCTTCATCTGGGCCAGGGCGGCGTCGAAGGCCTGCTTCAGCGTCGTATCGCCCTGCTTGAGGGCGATCCCCAGGGCCTCGCTAGTAAACGGCTCGCCCACCTTCTTGAGTCTCCCCGGGTGGATGCCGATGAAGCCGTCCGCTGCGTAGCTGTCGATGATGACGGCGTCCACATCCTTGTTGATCAGCGCCGTGACCGCCAGCGCAAAATTCTCGTAGCGGCGGACCTCGCCGACTTTGCCCTCCTTCTGCAGGGCGGTGGCTTTCTCGTCGTTGGTCGTGCCGGTCTGCACGGCCACCTTCTTGCCGGTCAGGGCATCCACGCCGGTGATGGCGGATTCGTCGGACCGCACCAGCACCACCTGCCCGTAGCGCAGGTAGGGCTCGCTGAACTCCACGGTCTTGCGGCGCTCCTCGGTGATGGTCACCCCCGAGACCACGGCGTCGAACTGCCCCTGGGCCAGCGCGACGAAGATCCCATCCCAGGCCGTGGTGACAAACGTCGCCTTGCAGTTGGCCCGCTTGCAGATCTCGGCCATCAGGTCGGGGTCGAACCCGATGATCTCCTTCGTCTGCTCGTCCACGCTCTCGAATGGCGGATAGGTGGTGTCGCTGCCGATCTTGATCTCGCGGCCGCCGAGGTCCGGCACGGGGGCGGGCTGCGCGGCCGGCGCCGCCGCGGGGGCGACCGGAGGGGCTACCGCGCGCTGGGCACTCTGCCTCCACAGGACAACAGCCGCTACGATCACGACCAGGGCGATCAGGTACCAGATGGTGCGTCCCTTCATGCGTCTCCCCCCTACGTCCTCCGCCGATCCCAGACCTCCGGGTTGACGAGGTTGGCCGGGCGGCGCCCGGCCAGCGCGTCCAGCAGGTTGTCGACCGCCATCAGCGCCATCTTCGTCCGCGTCCCGACGCTGGCGCTGGCGATGTGCGGCGCCACGACGACGTTGTCCAGCCCGAGCAGGGGATGGTCCGGCGGGATCGGCTCAACCTCAAAGACGTCCAGCCCGGCCCCGGCGATCGTCCCCGTCCGTAGCGCTTCGGTCAGGGCCTCCTGGTCGACGATGGGCCCGCGGGCGGTGTTGATGAGGATCGCAGACGGCTTCATCATCTTCAACTGCGCCGCCCCGATCAGGTGCCTGGTCTGGGGCAGCAGGGGCGTGTGGATGCTGACGAAGTCGGAGCGGCGCAGGACGTCTTCGAACGGCGCAAACTCCAGCCCCAACTCGCGCTCGAGATCCTCGCGCCGCACGACGTCGTAGTAGAGGATCTCCATCCCGAAGCCGGACGCGCGGCGGGCCACCGCCGCGCCGATGCGGCCCAGACCCACCAGGCCCAGCGTGGCGCCCCAGACATCCTGTCCCAGGAACAGCATGGGTTCCCAGCTCTTCCACCGGCCCGCCCGGGTGAACCGGTCCGCCTCGACGAGCCGGCGGGCCGACGCCAGCAGCAGGGCCATGGCGAAGTCGGCCACGGTCTCGGTCAGCACGCCGGGCGTGTTGGTCACCACCACCCCGCGCGCAGTGGCCGCCTCGACGTCGATGTTGTCATACCCGACGGCATAGTTGCTCACCACGCGCACCCGTGGTGCAGCGTCCAGCAGGGCGCCGTCGATGCGGTCGGTCAGCAGCGAGAGCAGGCCGTCGCACGGCGCGGCCTCGCGCAGCAGCACTTCCCGGGGAGGCGGGACCTCGTCGGTCTCCCACATGGTGAAATCCACATGCTCGCGGAGCCTGGCCAGCGCTGGTTCAGGCAGGCGCCTGGTGACGTAGACGCGGGGACGCG
This sequence comes from Candidatus Fervidifonticultor octavus, assembly GCA_031459655.1. Taxonomy (GTDB): domain Bacteria; phylum Sysuimicrobiota; class Sysuimicrobiia; order Sysuimicrobiales; family Humicultoraceae; genus Fervidifonticultor_A; species Fervidifonticultor_A octavus_A. The sequence goes on from JAVKID010000082.1 coordinate 8,816, forward strand.
GCATCGTGACGATCACTCCTCGGTAGCGGGAAACACCCAATGGCTTCGCGGTGCACGGGCCGGCTCCTGCTCGAACGTCGGTCGGCCGGCCTCCGGGCCGGATGAGGAAGCGGAGGCCCGGCGGCGAAGCATGTGGTATGTCTCCGCCGAGGCCTGCGCGGATTGCCGCAGCGCTGTGCGCGGCCGTCCTGGCCGCCGTTCCCGCCGCGAGCGCGCCCGTGGTGCCGGCCGACCTGCCGACCCCGGCGCCCGGATTGGACCGGGCCCTGGCCCAGGACTACCGGAAGGCGCTGGAAAAGCAGGGCATCCGCGTCACCGCGCTCCTCATCGTAGACCACCGGGCGAAAGGCGGCGTGCGCCGCGCAGACATCGTCTACACGACGCGGACGAAGGGGACGCTGGAGGTCCTGCGGCCCGAGGTGGTGCGCGTCCTGGGGCCCGGCGCCAACCCCAGGCTGGCCCTGGATCAGATCGTCGTGCGGCCCAGCCGCGCCGACGGCGCGGTGATCGCCGCCATCACCGTCACGGTGGTGGACCTGGACCTGTGGCTGAAGGCGCACCTCAGCGATCAGGAGTTCTACCGACGCTGGGTCGTCCGTCCCGGCCGGTAGCGGCCTTAGAGCCAGACCGTCCGCTCCGACGCCGGGGTCCGCCGTTTCTGGGGGACCTCTTCAGGGAAGCCCACGTAGATCGTCGCGACGATCCGGCGGTCGTCTTCGATCCCAAGCCAAGCGCGCAGTTCCGGGTCACGCAGGATCTCACCGGTGCGCAGGTACGTCCCCACCCCCAGGGACGTGGCAGCCAGCAGCATGTTCTGAATCCCCATGAAGGTCGCACACAGGTCCTCCTCGCGCTGCACCTCGTCGGCGGCCACCTGGCAGGTCACGGCAATGATGGCGGGCGTCGCCATGGTCGTGGCGTAGAGGCGCTCCAGCGCCCGGGCCGCCTCGGGCGCCTGGGGATCGGGGAACGCCTGCGCGCGCACCCGGCGCCGGATCTCGGCGAAACGCCGCTTGCCGTCTCCCATCAGCACGTAGAATCGCCACGGTTCCGTGAGCCGGTGGTTGGGGGCCCACACCGCGGCCTCCAGCATTTGCTCGAGGATCTCGCGGGGGATGGGATCCGGCTTCAGTTTGGGAACACTACGCCGGGCCGTGACCGCTTCCAGAACCGTCACGCGACACCTCCTCCATCCTGTCGAGGACGGCGACCGCCTCGACGTGGTACGTCTGCGGAAAGAGATCGAAGGGCTGCACCGAGACCAGCCGGTACCCAAACGGCAGGAGGGCCTTCAGGTCCGCAGCCAGCGTCGTCGGGTTGCACGAGACGTAGATCACGCGCCGCGCGCCGGCACGGCCGACCTTGCGCATGACCCTGGCGCCCGCACCCGCCCGCGGCGGATCGAGGACCAGCACGTCCGGCGCCCCGACCTCGATGACCAGACGCGGGAGGACCACCCGCACGTCACCGGCGGCGAACCGGACCCCCTCCAGTCCGTTGAGCGCAGCGTTGGCCCGCGCGGCCTCCACGGAGGAGGACACCAGCTCCACCCCGGTCACCCGCGCGCCGGCGCGCGCCAGCGCCAGGGAGAATGTCCCCACCCCGCAGTAGAGGTCGAAGATGACCCGGCCGGGCTGGGGCCGGGCCTGGTCGACGATGTAGTCAACCATGCGGGAGGCCTGTCCGGTATTGGTCTGGAAGAAGGTGTCCAGGCCGATGCGGAACCGCAGGCCCCCCACTACCTCCTCCAGGTAGCCCCGGCCGTCGAGGACCTCGACCCGCGTCAGCGGGGCGCCGTCAGACGCCCCTGCGGCGATGCCCCGGACGATGCCGCAGACCTCGGGCACCGTCCCCCGCACGGCGGCCACAAAGGCTTCGGCCTCGCCAAACGGACCCGGGCCGGTGATCAGCCCGACCAGGCGGTCACCGGTCCTGCGGCCCTCGCGGATGACCAGCGAACGGAGGAAGCCCTGATGGGTGATCGGATCGTAGGCAGGCAGCCCCCGCGCACGCGCGAAGGCCCGGACGGCCCGCACGATGGCCACCGACTCGGCGGACTGGAGGTAGCAGACCTCCACGGGCTCGATGCGGTTCCAGTCGCCGCGGCGGTGCAGACCCAGCGTGCCGTCGGGATGGAACGAGAACTCCATCTTGTTCCGGTAGTACCAGGGGTCGTCCGCAGCCACCACCGGGCGGACGTCGGCGTCGGCGATGCCGCCCAGGTGCCCGAGGCTCTCGCGCACGATCGCTTCCTTGGCGCGCGCCTGGGCCGGGTAGGCGACGTGCTGCCACGCGCATCCGCCGCAGGACCCGAAGTGGGGACAGCGTGGTGGCACCCGGTCGGCGGACGGCGCAACCACCGCGACAGCCTCCGCCTCGGCGTACGACCGCTTCACGCGGGCCACCCGGGCCCGGACGAGGTCGCCCGGCGCCCCGCCGGCCACGAAGACGACGAGGCCGTCGACCCGGCCGATCCCGCGGCCGCCGTAGGCCAGGCGGTCCACCGCCACGTGCACTTCGTCGCCCTTCCGGAGCATGCGTCCCCCAGCCGTCATCGTACCATCGGGATGGTAGGCCCGCATCCCTCCGCCGCGTCCGGGGGCAGCAGGCGGGCTCTGGCGCGGCGCGAAGATCTCGGCATGGACGCCTACCGCCGCATGGTCACCAAGCGCGACCTGCGCACGTACACCGACCGGCCCATCCCCCGCGACGTGCTGCTCAAGATCCTGGAGGCCGGGCGCCGCAGCGGCAGCGCCCGCAACCGCCAGCCGTGGGAGTTCGTCGTCGCCACCGATCCAACAACCCTGGCCCGCCTGGCTCGCTGCGGCCGGTTCGCCGGCCACCTGGCCACGGCGGCCGCGGTCGTCGTCATCGTGGTGGAATCCGCGCGCGACCTGTTCGACGCGGGCCGCTGCGCCCAGTCGCTCATGCTGGGCGCGTGGTGCCTGGGGGTCGCGTCCTGTCCCGCCACCCTCCATCACGAGGCGCAGGCCCGGGAAGTGCTCGGCGTGCCGGAGGGGCGTGTGGTGGCGACCGCGGTCGCCCTGGGCTATCCGCACCCCCGCGGCCGTGGACAAATCGAGCGGCTCGCGCTTCGCATCCTGGCAGGCCGCGGCCGCCGGCCGCTCGACGACCTGGTGCACTGGGAACGCTACGGGAACCGCGGCCTCCTCGCCCCGGGGCACCAGCCCCCCGCCGGCGGCGGCTAGGAAGGCAACTGCCTCCAGTGGGGGCGTGACCAGGCCACGTAGCGCTCGGCCAGCACGTTCAACGGCTTGCGCGCCGCGGTGAACTCCTCGGCCAGCCGCGTCAGGACCTGCGCCAGCACCGGCTGAGAGGCGATCAGCCGGTCAGCCGCCAGCCGGTAGAAGCGGCGGCCTTCGGCTTCATAGTCCTCCAGCCGCAGCCGCCGGCGCAGGGGCGCCGCCGTATCCGCGATCCCGAGGGGCCGCCGCGGACCCCGCACCACGGCCTCGGGGAAGATGCCCGTGGTGAACAGCGCGATGTCGCCGATGCGCCGGAAGACCATCGGACGCAGCCCCGGCGCCACCAGGTTCGCGAGCTGCATCATGTCATCGATGTTAAGTGTGTTCAGGCGCCAGACCTTGGCACCCGGCGTCCGGCGGCGGATCGTCATGGTCTCTGCCCGTTCGAACGAGACGAGCAGGTCCACCAGGTACGCGAACATCTCGTGCGAGCGCAGCAACTCGTGGGCCGCGTGGGCGTCGAACACCACGACGCGGCCATCGGCGTCCACGCGCTCCACCGTGTAGGGGACCTCCGCCAGGTCGCGGCGGATTCGGGCCAGGAGCACCGTGAAGAGGAACCGAGGCGAGAGCTCGATGACCGCCCGGTCATCCGCCTGGAGCCGGCGGAGCACCCGGTCGTCCTCGATGTGTTCGGCCAGCTGGTCGGGATCGGCTTCCCAGGCGTGGCGGAGCGCTTCGGCCGCCCGTTCGTCGTCGCCTGCCACCACCCGGGCCAGCCACCGCAGGTCGGTCTCGGTGAACCGCAACTCTGCTCCCTCCTCGTGCGCGCCAGGCGTTGCGGCGGTCTGGACTTTCCGCCCATTATAACGTACCCAGGCACGCCATGGCTTCCCCGGGCCGGGGCCACCCGGTATAATGCTGGCGTCATGACCCTGGGGCCGTCACGCCGGATGCCGGCCGCTGCGGTCCTGACCGCCCTGGTCGTGATCGCCGCCTCGGCCAGGCCGGGCGGGGCCCAGGGGGTCAGCGTTGACACCCTGCTGGAACGCATCGCCAACGAGCCCAATCCCCAGCCGTTTGCCATGACGGCCGACTTCGCGGCTGACTTCACCCTGAAGACGCCGACGGGGGTCCTCACCGTCCACGCCGGGGGGACCATGCTCGAATCGCGGACGGCGCCCGGCGAGCCGAGACGGCGGAAGGCGACGGTGACCCGACTCGACGTGCCACTGCTGCTGCGCCCCTTCCACAATTCGATCCGGAAGGTCATCACGGATCTCATCGAAGTCGAACAGAGGCCCTCGGAGTTCCTGCCCGTGCAGGATGTCTTCGTCGCC
>JAVKID010000083.1:0-10574 GCA_031459655.1 Candidatus Fervidifonticultor octavus
GGTGAGCAGCAAGCGGCCGCACCTGGAGTCGAAGCGGGACCTCATCCGGCGTATCGAGGAGGCCTCGCGCTACGTCCCGCTGGACCGTCTGGCCGTGAGCCCCCAGTGCGGCTTCGCGTCCACGATGGAAGGGAACCTCCTCTCCGAGGACGACCAGTGGGCCAAACTCCGGCTCGTCGTCGAGACCGCCCGGGAGGTATGGCGATAGACGAGAGCGAGACACACTCTGGGGGGTGGAGTGCATGCGGAGGGTTGTCTGGTTTGTGCTCGGCGTCGGCGTCACCGTCGGCCTGCTGTCGCCGCGAGGATGGGGCGGGCCGGCTGGCCCGGTCCGGCTGGGGGCCGTGATCCCGCTGACCGGCGCCTTCGCCAGCGGAGGCGCGCAGGTCAGGGCGGGCTATGAGATCGCGGTCGAAGACGTCAACGCCCGCGGCGGCGTTCGGGTCGGCAGCAGCCGCGTCCGGCTGGACCTGACGGTCCTGGACGACGAGTCGGATCCCACCAAGACCGTCAGCCGGCTGGAGACGCTGGCGACGCAGGGCGCAACCGTCTACCTGGGCGGGTTCGGGAGCAGCCTGCACGCCGCGGCGGCCGCCGTCGCCGAGAAGAACCGCATCCCGTACTGCGGCGTGGCCTTTGCCCTGTGGGGCATCCACCAGCAGGGTTTCAAGTTCCTCTTCTCGCCGTTCGTGAAGTCGCCGGATATCGCCGTGGGCATCTACCGGTTCCTCAACGACAGCGTGCCGGCGGACCAGCGTCCCCGCCGGGTGGCCCTGTTCATCGAACGGACCGACTGGGGCCGCGAACTGGACCGGCTGTGGACCGCCCGCTCGGCGGAATTCGGCTACCAGATCGTGCTCTCGGCCGAGTACTCGGTGGGGACGCGTGACTATTCCGACATCATCCTGCGGGCCAAGGCGGCCGGGGCCGAGGCCGTCTTCTCCCTGCCCATCCCTCCCGATGGGCTGGCGATGATCCGACAGATGAAGGAACTGGACTTCGCGCCCAAGGCCATCCTGATGATCCGGGCCCCCGACACCGTGACCTGGACCCAGGCCCTGGGCAGGGACGGAGACTACGTCCTGCTCACCCCGGGCTGGCACAACTCCTTCAACGCCCCAGGCGTCACCGAACTCAACGCCAAGCACCAGCAACGCTTCGGCCGGCCGGCCGACGTGATCACCGGACCTGCCTACGCCTGCGTCCAGGTGGTCGCGGATGCCATCGAGCGCGCGGGCCGGATCGACCCCGTGGCCATCCGGGACGCCATGGCAGCCACGAACAACCTGCAGACGGTCATGGGGCCCGTCCGCTTCCGCGCCGACGGGACGGGCGTCGCGCCGTTCGTCGTGGTGCAGTGGCAAGGCGGCCGGCAGGTGCGGGTGTGGCCGAAGGAGGGCGGATCGCCGTTCCTGTATCCGGCGCCGCCCTGGCGAGGGCGCTAGGCCATCGACGCCCTTCCGCCGGCCAGCGCACGCGGCGAGGGCCCCCTGCTCCGCGTCGCCGGGCTGTCCAGGGCCTTCGGAGGGGTCCGGGCCGTTCAGGACCTCTCCTTCTCGGTCGAGCACGATGAGATCCTGGGTCTGGTCGGTCCGAACGGGTCGGGGAAGACCACCGTCTTCAACCTGATCGCCGGGACGCTGCGGCCCGACGCCGGGGAGATCTACCTTGCGGGCCGGCGCATCACCGCCGATCCGCCCAGCCTGCGCAGCGCCCTCGGGATCGCCCGGACGTTTCAACTGGTACGGGTCCTGGGCGGCCTCACCGCGCTCGAGAACGTCCTGGTCGCCGCGCTGTACGGGCGGAGGCGGGCTCCGACGCTCCCCGCCGCGCGCGGGCAGGCTGCGCGCCTGCTGGAGGTCGTCGGCCTGGCCGCCAAGGCTGGCGCGCCGTCTGGCGCGCTCACGCTGGCGGAACGCAGGCGTCTGGAGATCGCCAGGGCGCTGGCCACTGCTCCCCGGTTGCTCCTGCTGGACGAGCCCATCGGCGGCCTGAATCCCGCCGAGGGGGACGCCATGCTGGCGCTGTTCCAGCGCATCCGCGGGGACGGCGTGGCCGTGATCCTCGTGGAGCACAACGTGCGCGCGGTGCGCGCGGTCTGCGACCGCGTGCTGGTGTTGAACTCGGGCCACAAGATCGCCGAGGGCCGGGCCGACGAGGCGCTGGCGCAGCCCCAGGTCGCGGAGGTCTACCTGGGCACGCACGCCAGCGCCCGCTGAGGGATCGATTCGCCCGCTGCCGATGGCGCAGGTTCTCCTGGCGGTCAGCGAACTGGAGGCGGCCTACGGCGACCAGCAGGTGCTGTGGGGCGTCTCGCTGGAGGTGCGGGTGGGGGAGATCGTGGCGCTGATCGGCCCGAACGGCGCGGGCAAGACCACGCTCCTGCGCACCGTCGCGGGGCTGATGCGCCCCCTGCGCGGGAGTGTGCGGTTCGACGGGGAGCCCATCGACGCCCTTCCGCCCGATGAGATCGTGGCGCGGGGACTCACGCTGGTGCCCGAGGGCCGGCGCCTCTTCCGGGCCATGACGGTCCAAGACAACCTGGAACTCGGCGCCTATCCGCATCGGGCCCGCGCGCAGCGGCGGGCCACCCTGGACGAGGTCTTCGCGCTGTTCCCGGTGCTGGCCGAACGCCGCCACCAGTCCGCGGGGACGCTCTCCGGCGGCGAACAGCAGATGCTGGCCATCGGCCGGGCGTTGATGGCCCGTCCGCGGCTACTGATGCTGGACGAACCGTCCATGGGCCTGGCGCCGGTGATCGTCGAGCGGGTGCTGGACGCGGTGCGCGCCGTCGCCGCCTCTGGCGTCACCGTGCTGCTGGTCGAGCAGAGCGCCTACCAGGCCCTGGAGCGGGCCGATCGCGCCTATGTCGTTCGGGAAGGACGGATCGTGGTGGAGGGGAGCGCGCGGAGGTTGCTCAGCCAGGACGACTTCCGGCGGGCCTACATCGGTCTCTAGCCCGCAGCCACGCCGATGACGACCATTCTGCTGCAGGGGGCGGTCTTCGGCCTGCTGGTCGGCGGGGTCTACGGCCTCGGGGCGGTGGGCCTGTCACTGGTCTTCGGCGTCCTGAGGATGCTGAACGTCGCGCACGGCGAACTGATCATGCTCGGCGGGTATGCGACCTTCATGCTGTTCACCCTCTGGGGCGTCGATCCGTTCCTCTCGCTGGGCCTGAGCGCCCCCGCGCTGTTCCTGGTGGGGGCCGGGCTCTACTGGGGCCTGTTCCGGCGCTTGGCCGGCTCCCCCGAGCACGAGAAGATCAAGAACTCGATCCTGATCGGGTTCGGCCTGGCGCTGGTGCTGCACACACTGGCCATCCTGGCGTGGCAGGCCGACGAGCGCTCCGTCGCCGTCTCGTACGCCGGGCAGGTCCTCCGGCTGGGACCGGTGGTCGTCCCGCTGGCGCGCTTCGGGGCGCTGGTCATAGCGTTCGTGACCCTGGGCGGCCTGCACCTGTTTCTCAACCGGACCTACCCGGGCCGGGCGATCCGTGCGACGGCGGAGGACGGTGAGGCCGCCTTCCTCATGGGCATTCCCGTTCCACGCGTCTACCTGGGGGCCTTCGGGCTGGGGAGCGCGCTGGCCGGGGTGGCCGGGACGCTGGTCAGCGTCACAGAGGCGATCAGCCCGGCGATCGGGCTCACCTGGACCCTCAAGGCGCTGATCGTCATTGTGCTCGGGGGGATGGGGAACATTCTGGGCACGTTCGTGGCCGGCCTGTGTCTGGGCGTCGTGGAGTCGACGAGCGGCTTCCTGTTCGGCAACGCCTACCGTGAGGTCGTGGGCTTGGTGATGTTCCTCCTGGCGTTGAGCCTGCGGCCGCAGGGGCTGTTTACCCGCGTATGACGGCCCGGCGCTTCCTCCGCCCGACGCTGCTCGGGGTCGGCGCGGCCGCGATGGCGGTCCTGCCCGTGATCACGTCGCGGGACAACGTCCTGACCTTGGCGTTCCTGGTGTGGCTCTACGCGGCCCTGGCCCAGAGCTGGAACCTCCTCAGCGGATTCGGCGGACAGGTGAATCTGGGGCTGGCGGCCTTCTTCGGCCTGGGCGCGCTGATCACCCGATGGGCCTGGCAGCAGGCGCTGTCGGTCCTGCCGGCGCTGGGAGCAGGGACGCTCGCGGCCGCCGTCGCGGGCCTCGTCCTGGGCGCCCCCGGCCTGCGCCTGCGCGGTCCCTACTTTGCCATCGGGACCCTGGCCGTCGCGGAGATCCTCCGCATCACGGTCGGCAACCTGCTCCCTGAGGTGTCTACCCTGCGGCCCGCCGCGCTGGTCAGCTATAGCCTGCTGCCGCGGTACTACCTGGCGCTGGGCGTGGCCGGGTTCACCACCCTGGCGGCCTGGGCTCTGACCCGGTCGCGCTTCGGGTACGGATTGGCCGCCGTACGGGAGGACGAAGAGGTGGCCGAGGCCATCGGCGTGCACGCCTTTCGCCACAAACTGCTGGCCTTTGTGCTCAGCAGCGCCTGTGCCGGTGCCGCCGGGGGTGTCTTCGGCTACTACCACCTGAGCTTCTATCCCCAGTTCGCCTTCAGCCCCCTGTGGACGTTCGACGCGGTCCTCATCGCCTTTCTCGGAGGCGTGGGCACGGTCTGGGGACCTCCGGTGGGGGCGGCCTTCTTCCTGCTGATCCGCGAGGCGCTCGCGCTGCGGGCGGTGGAAGTGCACCTGCTGGTCTTCGGGATCCTGTTTATCGTCGTCGTGCTGGCGTTCCCCGGCGGGTTCGTTGAAGCCTGGCGCGGGCTCGCCCGGGCCCAGCGGGTCCGCCCGGTGTGACGCCGGAGCCTATCCGCGGCACCGCCGTACGTGCAGCGTGCCTTCCTCTTCGCACCGCCCCGGGCAGGGATCCCAGGTGACCTTCAGGGTGTCGCTGTCATAGGTCGCGACCCCGTACCACCGCGCCGGGGAGAAGATCTCCACATAGGCCGGGACCGCCAGGCCGTGCTTCCGGAGCGTGGCGCCCACGATCCTGGCCTTCTCCACGGCCGTGCGCCTGGCTGTGTCCCGCGACGTCTCGCGGGCCAGTTCGATCGTCGCCCTCACCTGGGGCCGGGTCCTCGCCACCGTCAGGGCGCAGACCTCGGCCTCGACGTCGGGCCGGAGGATCCCCGTGATGTCGTCGAGCACGGCCTGGCTCACCACGGGACCGGCCTGCAGGGCAGGCGCGCTGGCCACCGGCCGGGGCTGGGGCTGGCGCAGGTAGTACTCCGAGACAAGGAGCGAGGTTGCGAAGAGGATCAGCGCGACGAACACCCTGAGGACGAACCCCGCCGTCTGCCGGCGCAAGCGCATCTCCTCGTGGACCCGCATCCGGGCCTCCAGTCTGAACCGCTCCTCCTCGTAGATGCGCTGCCGGAGTTCCTGCGGGAGATTCACGGTCGCCCTCCTGCCCCACCGTGCGGGTTCCGGCGACCCCGTCACACAATCGGGGACGACGCCGGGACCGGGATGATGGCCTCCACACGGCCGGACCCGGCGCCTGGTCGTGCTGGCTTCATACAGGATGTGCCCAACAGCGGATCGCGCTAGGCATGAGGGCGTGCCGGAGTCCCGAACGTTCGCTCGCCGGCGCCTCTTGACCGGCCGAGGCAGCCTCGGGGATGATCGGGGCGTGCAGTCTCGGGGACGCTTGGTCCTGGCGGTCTCGAATCTCGCGCACGTCCTCCACGACGGCTTTTCGGACATCCTCTACGTGCTCTTCCCGGTCTGGGCCGCGCAGTTCCACCTGTCCTACGCGCAGGTCGGCCTGATCAAGACCCTGTATACCGGCGGGATGTCGCTCTCCCAGATCCCGGCCGGACTCCTGGCGGAGCGGCGCGGCGAGCGAGGTCTGCTCGTGCTGGGGACGGCTGTGACGGCCTGGGGCTTTCTGACAGCCGCCCTGTGGGTCGAGGGCTTCGCCTCGCTGGCGCTGACCCTGCTGGTGGCCGGGGTGGGCTCGGGGGTCCAGCATCCCCTGGCCTCGTCGCTGGTTTCGAAGACCTACGAGACCGGCCCGAGGCGGGCCGCCCTCGGCGCCTACAACTTCTCGGGAGACCTGGGCAAGATCGGCGCGACCGCGGCTGTGGGGCTGGCCGTGGCCGCGGTCGGGTGGCGCCTGGCGGCGGGCGGTTACGGGACACTCGGGCTACTGGGCGCCGCCACCATCTGGGCCGCCCTCGCGCGCCTCGGGGTCGGAGGGCCGCAGCCGACCGGGGCCGCGGGCACCCCCGGAGACGGCTGGGGGATCCGTGACAGCCGGGGGTTCCTTGCGCTGGCCGCCATGGGGCTGATCGACAACGGCACGCGGTCGGCCTTCCTCGTGTTCCTGCCCTTCGCCCTGATCGCCAAGGGATCCTCCCCCGCCGGGGTGGGCCTGGCGCTGGCGGTGCTCTTCGTTGGCGGCGCGGTCGGGAAGCTGGTCTGCGGGCTGCTCGCCGAGCGCCTGGGCGTGATCCGGATGGTGGTCCTCACCGAGACGGCGACGGCGCTCGGCATCGTCGCGATCGTCGCCGCGCCGCTTGGGCTCGCCCTGGGCCTCCTGATCCCGATGGGGATCGCCCTGAACGGCACCTCGTCGGTCCTCTACGGCACGGTGGCCGACCTGGTGATTCCGGCGCGCCGATCCCGCGCCTACGGGCTGTACTACACCGTCAGCCTGGGGGCCTCGGGGGTGGCACCGCTCGTCTACGGGATGGTGGGCGACGCCCTCGGCGTCCCCGGAACGCTTGCGGTGATCGCCGCGGTCGTGCTGACGACCCTGCCGTTGACCCTGGCCCTGCGGCCGGCAGTGGAACGGGGCCGGGCGCAGATGCCGGCTGTCGGAGGCTAGATGGCGCGGGGCATCGTGTTCGTGCTCCTGTTGGTCGCGTCGGCAGCCCCCTCGCCGTCGCTGGCCCAGGCCGTTCGGAGCGCCATCTACGTCAACGACGCGGGCAACGAGCGGATCCTCCGCATCAGCGACATGTCGGGCGCCGGCTGGACGATGCTGCGCCACCGCGATGCCGGAGGCCGGCCCGTCGCCTTCCAGTCCGGGATCACCCTCGATCGGGCCGGCCGCATCTACGCCACCGATCCGGCGCACTTCAGGATCGTGCGCGTGGACGACATGAGCGGCGCCGGATGGGTCGCCTTCGGCCGGCGTGGAGTCGGTCCGGGCGAGTTCGGGTTCCCGGTCGGCATCGCCACGGACGGCGCCGGCCGCATCTACGTGGCCGATGCGACCAACCACCGCATCGTCCGCATCAACGACATGACCGGGGCGGGCTGGACGGCGCTGGGCAGCCGCGGGAGCGGCCCCCGACAGTTCAACTTCCCCCAGGGTCTGTTTCTCGACGGCGCGGGTCGCCTCTACGTCGCCGACGCCCTCAACGACCGGATCGTGCGCGTGGACGACATGAGCGGCGCCGGGTGGGTCGCCTTCGGTCGGAGGGGAGACGGCCCGGGGCAGTTCGAGTTCCCGGCGGGCGTGGCCCTGGACCGCGACGGCCGGATCTACGTGACGGATTCCAGCAACGAGCGCATCGTGCGCGTCAACGACATGACCGGCGCCGGGTGGACGGCGTTCAGCGCTCCGGATGGGGGCCCCAGCCTGTTGACCTTCCCCACCGGGCTCTTCGTCGACGCCGCCGGACGCATCTACGTGACCGACGAGGCCCACCGGATCATCCGGATGAACACCATGACCGGTGCCGGGTGGACGACCCTCGGCGGCATGGGCAGCGGGGCGCTGCAGTTCCTGTTTCCTTCGGCCATCTACGTGGACGGAATCCCCCGGTAGTCGGAGGCGCGGCCCGCGAGCGACCGTGATAGCATGGGTCCAGGAGGAGCGCGGAGACCAGGGAGGGACGACCCGATGGGTCTGGCAGCATGAACGGGCTGCGCCTGACAGCCCAGCACGTCGAAGCCGCGGTGTTGGGCGGCGCGGTGCTCGGCGGAGGCGGCGGTGGATGGATTCCTGATGGACTGGAGCGGGGGCGCCTGGCCGTCCAACTGGGCACGCCCGAACTCGCCGCCGTGGACGACCTCCCTCCCGACGCCATGATCGTCACCGCGGCCGCCGTCGGGGCCCCGTCACCGAAAGAGCGGTTTGTCCGGCCGGTGGACTACATCCGCGCGGTGCAGGTGCTGGTCGAGCGGACGGGGATCCGTCTGGGCGGCATCATCGCCAACGAGAATGGCGCCAGCGCCACGGTCAACGGCTGGCTGCAGGCCGCGGCGCTGGGCGTGCCGGTGGTGGACGCCCCCTGCAATGGCCGGGCCCATCCCACCGGATTGATGGGAGCCATGGGGCTGCACCGACAGCCCGGCTACACGTCGCATCAGGTGGCCGTTGGCGGGAATCCGGCGACCGGCCGATACCTGGAGGTCCACGCGGCGGGCGCGCTGGCGCGGACCGCGGCGCTCATCCGGGAGGCCTCGGTGGAGGCCGGAGGCATTGTGGCGGTGGCGCGCGATCCGGTGCCGCAGTCCTACGTGCGCGAGCACGGCGCTCCCGGCGCGGTCCGGCAGGCCATCGCCGTGGGCGAAGCGCTCATCGGCGCCAGAGGCCGGGGCGGGTCAGCCGTCCTGCAGTCAGTCGCGGCGGCCGTCGGCGGGCAGATCGTGGACGTGGGGACCGTCGAGGGCACCCGCCTGGAAGTCTCGGGGGGCTTCGACGTCGGCAGGGTGGAAGTGGCCGGTCGGCGCGGGCGTCACGAATTGGCGTTCTGGAACGAGTATATGACCCTCGACAGTGACGGTCAGCGCGCCGCGACCTTCCCGGACCTGATCACCACGCTGAACTCCGAGGACGGTGTCCCGGTGGCCGCAGCGGAGATCGAGCCGGGCATGCGGGTGGCCATCCTGGTCGCGCCCAAGGCCCGGCTGATCCTGGGAGCGGGCATGCGCGATCCCCAGCTGTTCAGGGATGTGGAACGGGCGATCGGCAAGGAGGTCGTGCGCTATGCCTTCTAGCGTCGCGGCGGTGACCATCGGGCAGAGTCCGCGCACCGACATCACCGGGGAGATCGCCCCGCTGCTGGGCCCCGCGGTGCGCCTGATCGAGGCGGGCGCCCTGGATGGCCTGAGCCGCGAGGACATCGCTGCCCTGGCGCCGGACGGCGACGATCGCACCCTGGTGACGCGCCTGCGGGACGGGACCGAAGTCCTGGTCGACCACCGCCGGATCCTGCCGCTGGTGCAGGCCTGCCTCGATCGCGTGCAGGATGAGGCCGACCTGATCCTCATGCTCTGCACGGGGACCTTCCCGTCGTTCCGGACCCGCCGCCTGCTGCTCTATCCGGACCGCCTGCTCTTCCAGACGGCCCGGGCGGTCGCGTCCGACGCCCGCCTCGGCGTGCTCACCCCGTCGGCCAGGCAGATCCCCGACCAGGAGCGGCGCTGGCGTGAGGTGGGCTCAGTGGTGGCGGTCCGGGCGTTCTCGCCGTACCGGCAGGGAGATGATCTGGAGGCGGCCTGCGCGGCACTGGCGTCGGCGCAGGTCGACCTGGTCGTCCTGGACTGTCTGGGCTATACGGTGGCGCTCAAGCGACGGGTGATCGAGCACGTCAGGCGTCCCGTCCTGCTGGCGCGCACGGTGCTGGCGCGGACAGCCGCCGAGATCCTTGGAATTGACAGCCAACCTCCCGGCGCCTAAGATCACCCTGTAGGTCGGCGACGACGAGGACGAGTACGCCAGCGTCCGGCCAGGTCCCCGCATGGGGGCGGACGAGAGAGGCAGGGCCCCCGGCTGCGAGCCCTGCCGGCCGGTCCGGCGGAAGACCCCCTCGGAGCCGCGGACGAACGGCGATCTGCCGCCCAGTAAGTCCGCCGGGTGCGCCCGGGATCGCGCAGCGAGCGTCCGGCCGCGATGGCCTGTCGGCGCGAGGCGGCCGGACGGACGTGAGGGTGGAACCGCGGAAGCCCGCCCCTCTGGGGGCGGGTTTGTTTGTTGTCGGGAGGGGAGTCGCGATGGGACAGGTGATCGTGGAACTGCCCGATGGCTCCAGGCACCAGGTCGATGCCGGGAGTACCCTGCGGGACCTGGCCGAGCGCCTGGGTGTTCGCCATGCCCTGGCCGCCTTCGTGGATGGCCGACTGCGGGACCTCTCGGCGGCCGTCGGCACGGACGCCCGCGTCGAGTTCGTCACCTTCAACGAGCCCGCGGGCCGCGAGGTGTACTGGCACTCCACCGCGCACCTGATGGCGCAGGCCGTCAAGCAACTCTTCCCCGAGGCCAAGTTGGCCATCGGTCCGCCCATTGAAGACGGCTTCTACTACGACTTCGACATCGGCCGGCCGTTTTCGCCGGAGGACCTGGAGCGCATCGAGGCGCGCATGCGCGAACTCGCTGCCCGCGATCAGCCCATCGAGCGCGTCGAGATCCCCAGGGACGAGGTGCGCCGCATGTACGAGGAGCAGGGCGAGGTCTACAAGCTCGAACTGCTGGAGGACATCCCCGACGAGCGCGTGAGTTTCTACCGGCAGGACGGGTTCGCCGACATGTGCCGGGGGCCGCACCTGCCCAGCACGGGACACATCCGGGCCATCAAGCTGCTGGCGACCTCGGGGGCCTACTGGCGCGGCGACGAACGCCGGCCGATGCTGAAGCGG
>JAVKID010000083.1:10584-13338 GCA_031459655.1 Candidatus Fervidifonticultor octavus
CGTCTCCTATCCGACGCAGGAGCAGCTGGACGCCCACCTGCACCGCCTGGAGGAGGCCCGCCGGCGGGACCACCGCAGGCTGGGACCGCAGCTGGGCCTGTTCATGTTCCACGAGACAGCCCCGGGCATGCCTTACTGGCTGCCGCGCGGCCTCATCGTCCTCAATGAGATGATCGCCTTCTGGCGGACCGAACACGAGCGGCGGGGCTATCAGGAGATCCGCTCGCCGCTGGTCAACAAGCAGGAACTCTACGAGCTCTCCGGTCACTGGGAACACTTCCGGGACAGCATGTTCATCATGTCCACGCCCGACGAGGACGTCTACGCCCTCAAGCCCATGAACTGTCCCAACGCCATGGTCGTGTTCGCCAGCCGCACGCGCAGCTACCGCGACCTGCCCCTGCGCCTGTCGGATACCGACATCCTCCACCGCTTCGAGCGTTCCGGGACGCTGTACGGCCTCCTGCGGGTACGGGAGTTCTCGCAGGACGACGCGCACATCTTCGTCGCGGAGGAGCAGATCAAGGAGGAGTACCGGGAGATCCTGGCCATCACCGAGCGCTTCTACTCGGTCTTTGGCATCGAATACCGGCTGCGGCTGAGCACGAGGCCGGAGAAGTACATGGGCGACCCCGCGGTGTGGGACAGGGCGGAGCGGGAGCTGAAGGAGATCCTGGAGTCCAGCGGCAGGCCGTTCGAGGTGGCAGAGGGCGAGGGCGCCTTCTACGGCCCCAAGATCGACATCCTCATGAAGGACTCCCTGGGGCGCGAGTGGCAGACCGGCACGATTCAGCTCGACTTTCAGATGCCGCGCCGGTTCGGGCTCACCTACCACGACCGCGACGGACGGGAGAAGACGCCGGCTG
This sequence comes from Candidatus Fervidifonticultor octavus, assembly GCA_031459655.1. Lineage (GTDB taxonomy): Bacteria > Sysuimicrobiota > Sysuimicrobiia > Sysuimicrobiales > Humicultoraceae > Fervidifonticultor_A > Fervidifonticultor_A octavus_A. The sequence continues at coordinate 11,451 of JAVKID010000083.1, forward strand.
TCATCCACCGCGTCATCTACGGGTCGCTGGAGCGGTTCATCGGGATCCTCGTCGAGCACTATGCGGGCGCGCTGCCGGTGTGGCTGTCGCCGGAGCACGTGCGGGTCCTGCCCATCGCCGACCGGCATCACGACTACGCCCGGCAGATCCGTGAGCGCCTCGCGAGCGCTGGCCTGCGCGCCACCGTGGACGATTCCAATGACCGGATCAGCTACAAGGTCCGTCAGGCGCAGGTGGAGCACGTCCCGTACATGGCGATCGTCGGCGACAGAGAGGTCGGCGCCGGGACGGTGGCGGTGCGCAGCCGCTCGTCCGGTGACCTGGGGCCGATGCCGCTGGAGCAGTTCATCGCGCGGGTGGCGGGCGAGGTCGCCGCGAGGGTCTAGCGGGCCGCCCCCTCCAGACGGGCTGACCGCCTCCGACCCACGCACACATCACCGGCCTCGGCCGATCTTCTCGATGAGGAGCGGTCCGGCCGGTGCGTCACCTCCGAGTCCTGCCCCCAATCGCGTGGGCGGCCGCGGCCTTTGCCGCCGGGATTGCCGCTGCCGAGGCCTGGCAGCCCGGACTCCTCGCGGCCCTGGGCACCCTGGCTGCGGGATGCGGGACGTGGGCGCTGTGCCATCTGGCCCGTCGGCGCGGCCTGACCATCCTGGGAGCCGTCTGCGCCTTCGCCGCCCTCGGCCTTGCGCACGCCGCCGTCTCTGTCCACCGCCAGCCCGCCTGGCCGCACGCTGTCGACGGTCAGGCCGTGATCGCGCGTGGCGTGATCTCCGAGCCTCCGGAGGCCGCCGCCGGTGGCTGGCGCGGGGTCGCTCGCCTGCGCGCGCTCGCTGCGTTTCCGGATGCGGGCCCCGTGCGGCGCGTGAGAGGTCAGGGCCCGCGCGCGCGACAGCCGCCCGGCGACCACGACGTGCCGATGGCGCCCGTCGACGGGTGGGTCCGGATCGCCGGACGCGGACCGTCACCCGACTTCGGCGTGGGCGCCGACGTGGTCCTCCGCGGTCGCTTCCGCCGCGGACGGCCCGCGGGGAACCCGGGCGAGCGCGCCGAGCGTGACGCGCTGCGGCGCCGCGGCCTGGATGGGGTCATCCACCTCCAGGCGGCGGACGGGGTGACGGTACTCCGTCCCGGCGGGTGGAGCGTGCGGGGAACGGTCGCGTCCATCCGCCGCCAGGTGGTGGATGGTGTGCTGCGCGCGCTGCCAGCGCCGCAGAACGCTCTGTTCCTCTCGCTGCTCGTGGGGATCGACGCCCACCTGCCGGCGGAGATCTACCAGCAGTTCGCCCGCGCCGGGCTGGTGCATCTGCTGGTCGTCTCCGGAGCCCAGGTGGCCATCGTGGCCGGCGCGTGCGCGTGGGCCGCGCGGCAGGCCCGCCTGCCCCTGACGGCGGCTGCGGTCTCAAGCGGCCTGGGCGTGGCCGCCTTCGCGGCGCTGGTCGGGTGGGCGCCCTCCGTCGGGCGCGCGGTGATCATGGCGGCGGTCGGGCTGGGCGCGCTGCTCCTGGGCCGGCAGCCGGACCGCGCCGCCACGCTGGCGACCGCGGTGCTGGCGCTGCTGGCGCTTGACCCGGCGGCGCTCTCCGACATTGGGTTCCAGCTCTCGTTTGCCGCGACCTGGGGGCTGCTCTTCTTGACCCCGATCCTGCAGCGCGGTCTCGCCTGGCTGGGCCCGATCCCGGCCGGTGCGCTGGGTGTCACCCTCGGTGCGCAGGCGGCGGTGGCCCCGCTGTTGGCCTTCCACTTCCAGAGCGTGCCGGTGGCCGGGCTGGCGGCCAATCTCGTGATCCTCCCCCTCATCGCCATCCTCGTGCCGACCGGGTTCGCGCTGATGCCGCTCGTGATCCTGCTCCCCGCCGTCGGCACCCCCCTGCTGGGTCTGCTGCGG
>JAVKID010000084.1:0-13227 GCA_031459655.1 Candidatus Fervidifonticultor octavus
TTCAAGAAGCCGGCACCCTGAAGGGAGGCGCGGAAGTGACGGCGGGACTGCATGGTCCGGAGCTGCGGACGGCGGTCCCGCTGCTGCGTTCCACCAAACAGTCCGGGGGAAGGGGGGACGGGAGATGAAGGTGCTGGTGGGCGCGGTCACGGTCGTCGTGCTCGCGCTGCTGCTGCTGTTTATCCCAGGTTCGGAGGGCCCGAGCGTCGGGACCGCTCCGGTCGTCGAGGAGGCGGCGCCGCCCCCGCCGCCGCCCGGGGCCACGGAGGCGGGCCTGGCCAGGCCCTGCCCGACGTGCATCACGGAAGGGGGCTGCACGGACATCGTCGTGGGGAAGAAGGCCTCCACCGACGGCGCGGTGATGACGTCGCACACCGCCGACTGCTGGTATGACTCCCGGCTGCAGATCATGCCGGCGCAGGATCACAAGCCGGGCACCATGGCGCCGGTGTACGAGTGGATCATCTACGAGGACCGGATGCCGCTGGTCAAGCTCGGGGAGATCCCGCAGGTGGCGCACACCTACAAGTGGTTCAAGGTCGGCTACCCGTTTGCCAACGAGCACCAGGTCATGATCGGGGAGACGACGCTCGGCGGGCACCCGAAGACGAAGAACAGCGAGCGGGCGATCATGACCATCGAGCAGCTCGAGGCGTTCTGCCTCCAGCGCGCCAAGAACGCGCGCGAGTGCATCCAGATCATGGGCGACCTCGCGGTGAAGTACGGGTTCCGCGAGTCGTGCTTCCTGGGTGAGGCGCTGACCGTGACCGACCCCAACGAAGCCTGGGTCTTCGAGGTCTTCGGCACCGGTCCGACCTGGACGCCCGGGAGCGGGAAGCCGGGCGCCGTCTGGGCCGCCCAGCGGATCCCCGACGATCACATCGCGGTTGTGCCGAACATGAGCCGGATCGCCCGGATCAACACGAACGACAAAGCCAACTTCATGTTCTCATCGAACTACATGCAGACCGCGATCGATCTGGGCATCTACGATCCGAAGTCCGGCAAGCCATTCATCTGGCGCGACAACTACGGCGACATCCACAACTACCCGTGGAAGGACGGCGCGGTGACCCGCCTGTGGCGGGTGTTCACGACGCTGGCCCCGTCGGGGAAGTGGGAGTTCGCCAAGGCGCCGGACTATCCGATCTCCGTGAAGCCGGACAAGAAAGTCTCGCTGCAGCAGGTGGTCAACCTCTTTCGCGACACGATGGAGGGGACGCCGTATGACATGACCGCCCAGCCCGGGTGGATGGTCGAGACCGAGGGCGGCAAGGTCAAGAGCCCGCTGGCCACGCCGCAGCTCGACAAGGCCTGGGCGGAGCTGCTCAACATCAAGTCCTACCGGCCCATCGCCCGCTACTACTGTTCGTACTTCTTCATCTCCCAGGCGCGCGCCGGGATGCCCAACGACATCGGCGGGGTGCTGTGGTTCGGGCTGGACAACCCTCAGAACAGCCCCTACATCCCCGTCTTCATGGGGATCGAGTCGGTCCCCGAGTCCTGGAAGCGCCTCGACCGGACGCGGCTCGACCGCACCTCGGCCTGGTGGGCGTTCGCCCTGGTGGATGACCTCGTCAACCACTACTACGGGGTGCTGAAGCCCGAGGTGGACAAGGTGCTCCTGCCGATGCAGGCGCACATCTTCGCGTCCCAGCCCGCGATCGAGAAGCAGGCGCTGGAGATCTACAAGCGTGATCCGAAAGCGGCCCGGGCGTTCCTGACCAACTACACCTCGTCCCTGATGCTCAGCGCCGAGAAGGCGTACTGGGACCTGGCCGACCAGCTGTTGTTCGCGCTGAACAACAATCGGCCCGACTGCGGTGGGTACCTGTACGAGCGGTATCAGGAACAGCTGAAGACCAAGAAGTAAGCGGCGGGCGGGGGAGAAGGAAGGGCCCTTCCTTCTCCCCCGTGGGGCCTGGAGGGTGGTTGCCGTGTACGCGCACGCCGGTATCGTCCTGGCGGTGATGGTCGCTGTCTTCCTCCTGGCCAGGCGGGTCCGGGTGACCATCGAGCTCGCCATGTTCGCCGCCGCGGTGGCCGGCTTGCTCGCGCACGGCACCGGGTACGCGGAGATCCCCCGGCACCTGGTGGACGGCGCCTTTACGTACTTCGATGTGACCCTGATCTTCATCACGGCCACGCTGTTCATGAATCTGCTCAAGGAGGCCGGCGGGGTGGCTTACATCATCCGGGCCATCCTCCGCCGGTTCCACCGGCAGCGGACGCTGACCCTGGTGCTCCTCACGCTGATCCTTCTGGTCCCGGGGGCCCTCACCGGGGCGGGCAGCGTGACGGTGCTCATCGTCGGCGGGCTCGTGGGCACGGTGCTGACATACATGGGTGTCCCGCAGACCAACGTCGTGGCCATCGTCTTCCTCTGCGCCGCGATGAGCGCGGCGGCGCCGCCGGTGAACCTCTGGGCGATGATGACCGCGGCGGGCTCGAACATGCCGTACGTGGGGTTCTTCCTGCCCCTGGCGGTGATCACGCTGGCGGGCGCCCTGTTCTCCATGTTCTACCTCGGCTGGCGCGGCTCGCCGCCGGACCTGGCGCGGGTGATGCGGGAGCTGCCGGAGCCGCCGCCCGGGCTGACCGGGTGGAAGGTGGCGGCGCCGTTCGTGGTGCTGCTGGCCCTCATCGCTGCCGGGCGGCTCTGGCCGTGGGCCGTGCCGGTCCTGGGGCTGCCGCTGCTGTTCATGATCAGCGCCGCCATGGTCCTGCTGATCAGCCCGATCCGGTTGCCGGTCGTGGCCGTGACGAGCCGGACGATCGAAGGGCTGCTCCCGCTGATCGGCGTGATGATCGTTGTCGGCATCCTGGTGCAGAGCATGGCGCTCACCGGTGCCCGCGGCCTCATCTCCCTATCGGTGGTCCTGCTCCCCCTGGCCGTGATCTATGGGCTGTTGTTCCTCATCCTGCCCTTCTCGGAGGGGCTGCTGCAGTACGCGGTGGGGCCGCTGCTGGGGGTGCCGCTGATCCTGCTCTTCAACATGAAGGGCCTCAACCCGATCATCGCCCTGGCCGGCATGGCCACCATGTGGCCGATCGGCGACATGCTGCCGCCGACCACGGTCGTGGGGCGCGCGGCGGTCATGGTGCTGCGCTACGAGGGGGCGTACTATCGCGAATTCGTCAGGGCCACGCTGGTGCCAGCGCTCGTCATCCTGGCGCTGGGCACGGCGTACGTCGTATTCAGCAGGCAGCTCGCATTCCTGGTGTGGTGAGATGACGCCGGTGGGGATGCTCTACTATGCCATGACCGCGTTCTTCGCGGTGATCCTGTGCTGGAACTTCGTCAGGACGGGCGATGCCCAGCAGGCCATGCTCTACCTGGTCATCCTCATGCCGTTCGTCATGCGGGTCCTGCGGCTGAAATGAGCGGGAGGGACCGATGAGCGCGGGGCGCCTGCGGTCGGCAAAAGTCGTCGCGGCGGTGGTCTGGGTCGTGGTGATGGCCCTGGCCGGCGCGGCCTTCGCCCAGCATCGCCGGCACCGCGAGCCCGTCGTGCCGGCTGCCGGGCTCACCGCGGTCAGGACGCTGGGCGACTACTTCGCGCCGCTCAAGCGCACCGTCCATGACAGCAACGTCTATCTCTTCGACAGCGGTACGCCTGGGGGGACCATCATGGTCATCGGCGGGAACCACCCCGAGGAGCCCGCCGGCAGCCTGGCCGCCCAGGTGCTGGTCGAGAACCTGGCGGTCAGCCGGGGCCGCGTTGTCGTCGTTATCCACGCCAACCGCAGCGCCTCCACCGTGACGCGCCCGGGTGACGCCTACCCGCGCTTCTTCCACATCGAGACGCCGCACGGCACCGCGCGGTTCCGGATGGGCGACCGCTGGACGAACCCGCTGGACTCGTGGCCGGATCCGGAAGTGTACATTCACTACCCGAGCCGCCAGTCGCTGGCCTACATGGACATCCGGAACCTCAACCGCACGTTCCCGGGACGCCCCAACGGCAGCGCCGCCGAGCAGGTCGCCTACGCCCTGATGCGCGTCATCGCCGCGGAACATGTGGACCTGTTCCTCGACCTCCATGAGGCGGAGCTGGAGTACCCGGTGATCGGGACGATCGTCTCCCACCAGAACGCCGTGCGGGTGGCGGCCGTCGTGTCCATGGAGCTCTCCGCTACGAAGTTCCGGATCGGGATGGAGTACTCGCCCGTGAACCTCCACGGCCTCACCCACCGCGAGGTTGGGGATCACTCGCCTGCGCTGGCCCTGCTGGCCGAGACCCCGGAGCCGTTCCTGGACCGGGTGCGGGGCGTGACGGATGAGGCCCTCCTGCTCACCGGCCGGGATGCGTTCGTGATGAAGGCCGGCGAGCATCACCTCCTCTACTGGCCGATCGACGAGCACGGCTGGCCGATCGCCCAGCGGGTGGGGCGGCACACCGAGACCTTCCTGAAGATCTGCGACGTCTGGAGCCGGCAGCACCCGCAGCGGGCGATCACCGTCAGCGGGGTGCCGGGCTACACGGAGCTGCTGGCCCGCGGGGTGGGGGCGTTCTTCCACGATCCGGCGCGCGGCGGCCGGGTCGTCCACGAATAGGAGCGGCGTTCGACACGCGAGAAGAGGGTCCGGCGTGGAACCCTGGACGCCGCTGATCGCGCTCTCCGCTCTCTCCGGAGCGGGCGTCGAATCCTGGCTGCATCTCAGGCGCCTGTCCTGTATCCCCCATCGCATCCACGTCAACGGCACCCGGGGGAAGTCCGGGGTGACGCGCCTCATCGCCGCCGGGCTGCGCGCCGGGGGACTGCGCGTGATCGCGAAGACCACCGGTGCGGCGCCACGCCTGCTGCTGCCCGACGGCTCCGAGGTGGATCCGCGCGGCGCCCGCCGGCCGTCGCTGCGCGAGTATCGAAGCGCGGTGCGCCTGGCCGCGCGCCGGCGGGCGGACGCGGTGGTCGTGGAATGCATGGCCCTCCGTCCTGAGTACCAGCGTGCCGCCGAGCGCCTGCTGCGCTCGACCATCGGGGTGCTGACCAACGTCGGCCTCGACCACGTCGGGGTGATGGGCGGGACCCTCGAGGAGATCACCGCCGCGTTCGCCAGCACCATCCCCGCGCGCGGCACGCTGGTGACGCCGGCGCCCGTGCCCGCGCTGTGGAGCCGCCGCGCCCTGGCGCTGGGCACGGAGGTGCGCGTGGTCACCCCGGAGGCGGTGCGGCCGCTGCCCGCCGGATACGTCGAGTGGCCGGTGAATGTGGCGCTGGCCCTGGAGGTGTGCCGCCTGCTGGGGGTCCCGCGGGAGACCGCCCTGGCCGGGATGCGGGACGTCACGCCCGATCCCGGCGCCCTCCACGTCTGGCGGACGACCGCCGAGGGCCGGCCAGTATGGCTGGTCGGGAGCTTCGGGGCCAACGACCCGGCGTCCACCCGGCGTGTCATCGAGCGGGTCCGCAGCCGGCTGCCGGACGTCGGCCGCGTCGTCGGCGTGCTCAACACGCGGGCGGACCGCGGTGAGCGAACGCTGCAGTGGTGCGCGGCGCTGCTCCACGGGCAGCTCCGGCCGGACGCGCTGGTGCTTGCCGGCCCACACGCGCCGGCGGCGCTGCGCCTGCTGCGCCGGGGCGGCTGGACCGCGCCGGCGCGGGCCGACGTGCCGCCCGATGCGCACGCGCTCACGGCCGCGGCGCTCGCATACGCGGGCGACGGGGGGCTCGTGGTGGGGATGGGCAACATGCGGGGTACGGGGGCGGCCCTGCTGGAGCACTGGCAGAGGACGGGCGAGGAGGTCGTGCTCTCCGATGGCTGAGGCGATCAGCACGGGGCTGGTGGCGTCGCTGCTGCTGTCCGAACTTGTCGGGCTGTCCGCCGGCGGTCTGATCACGCCGGCCTACCTGGCGCTCCTGGTGGAGCAGCCCTGGCGGCTGGCCGGCACGGCGCTGGCGGCGGTGCTGGCCTATGCCGGGTTCCGGGCACTCTCAAGGGTGCTGATTCTCTTCGGCCGGCGGCGGTTCGTGGCGATGGTGCTGCTGGGGGTGACGGCGAAGTGGCTGGTGGAAGCCATCGCGCCCGCGCTGGCCGGCACGCTGTTCGCATCGGTCGGCGCCATCGGCTACGTCATCCCCGGCCTCATCGCCAACGACTTCGAGCGCCAGGGCATCCTTCCCACCGTCTCCATGATGAGCGCTGCCACGGTGCTCGCGGCACTCGCCGTGCGGGTCGCCGGCTTCCGGTGATGTGCCGGAGCGGATGATGCCCGGTCCGCCGTCCCGCGTGCTCATCCTCATGCTCCTCCTGGCCGCGGCCGGGGCGGCCGCCCTATCCGCCGTCCCCGGGACGGCCGGCGGGAGCCCTGAGATGCTACGGGCGGCCGAGCGCATGGCCCGGGCCACGGCGGTCATCGGCGAGGCCCGGATGCGCGCAGGCCTCCCCATCGATCCCGCCGCGGATCCGAACCGGACGGGGTTGATTGGCCTGGAGTGGTCGCCGATCACCACCACGCTGGGCTCGCTTCCGGCCAAGCGGACGGCGACGAATCCCAATGTCGCTGCGGGGCTGGTGCGCTGGCTGCGCGAGGCGGGGGTGCGCGAGGGCACCGCCGTCGCCATCGGCGCGTCGGGATCGTTCCCCGGCCTGATCATCGCCGCCGTGGCGGCGGTCGAGGCCGTCGGCGCGGAGCCGCTGGTGATCACCTCCCTGGCGGCGTCCACCTGGGGCGCCAACCACCCGGCATTCACCTGGATGGAGATGGAGACCGCCCCCCACCGCGCGCTCGCCTGGCCGCGGTCGATCGCCGCTTCCCCCGGAGGCGCCGGCGATACGGCGCGCGATCTGACGCCGGAGGGGCGGGCGCTGCTGCGGCGGGCCATCGAGGCGGCCGGCGTGCCGCTGCTGCCGGGGGAGACCCTGCCGGAACGGATCGCGGCGCGGATGGCCGTCTATGAGCGGGCCGCCGGCCCCCGGCGGATCACCGCCTTCGTCAACATCGGAGGCGCGTCGGCCAACACCGGGACGTGCGATGAGATCCTCCGGCTGCGCCCGGGCGTGCACCGCGGCCTGCCGCGCTGCAGCGGGGAGCCCGGCGTGATGTGGTTGATGCAGTCCCGCGGGATCCCGGTGATCCACCTGCTGCACGTGGACGGGATCGCCGCCGCGCTTGGACTGCCGCTCGACCCCGTGCCGCTGCCCCGACCGGGCCGCGGCGCCCCATTCACCCGCCCATCCAGGCCGGCGGCGGCCGGCATCCTCATCCTCTATCTCGCCGCTCTGATCCCGCTGGCCGGCCGGGCCCGGGCCGCCCGGCGGCCATATCGGTTCACCGCCTGATTCGGCCCCGGCGGGGGCGTTGCTACGATGGACCCGCCAGGCCGGAGGGGTGGGATCGTTATGGGCCGGCACTGCCTGCTGCTCGTCCTCGTCTGCGCGCTGGCGCTTCCGGCGTCCGCCGCCCCCGCGTTCGTGGCCGACCCGCCCGTGCTGCTGACCTCGGCGGGGCAGAGCGCTGACTTCCAGATCGTCAAGATCCTCTTCGATCGCCTCAAGGTACCGGCCACGGCGAAGGCGCTGGCCGGGCCGGAGGATCTGGCCAACGCCAGGACACTGGTCGTGGCCATCGGCGGCAGCACGAAGGGCCTGGGGGCGGCGGGGATCGACGCCGACGGAGAGCTGGCCCGCGTCCAGACGCTGCTCGCCCGGGCCCGGGAGGCGAAGCTGAAGGTGCTGGCCCTGCACATCGGCGGCGCGGCGCGGCGAGCTCTCCGACCGCTTCATCGCCGCGGTGCTCCCCCGGAGCGATCACATCGTCGTCGTCTCAGAAGGGAACGCCGACGGGCTGTTCACCAGACTGGCCGCGCAGGCCAGGATCTCGCTGGAGACCGCGGACCGCCTCACGGACGTGGAGGCCGTGCTGCGGCGCATCTTCCGCGTGAAGTGACGGGTGCGCGCCGTCCGGTGCGCCCCTCTCCGGAGGTGACGTGATGCACAGGATCGTTGCCCTGGCACTCGCCGTTGCATTCGCCGTGATCCCGTCGTGGGCGGGCGCAGCCACCGTCAACCCCATCGCCACGGGCCGGACGGGGATGGTCGCCTCCGCGACCCCGCTGGCGACCGAGATCGGGTTGCAGATCCTGCGGGCGGGCGGCAACGCCGTGGACGCCGCGGTCGCCACCGCGTTCGCGCTGGGGGTGGCCGAGCCGGCCGCCTCCGGGCTGGGCGGGGGCGGATTCATCCTCATCCGCCTGGCCAACGGCCAGGTGGCCTTCATTGACTACCGCGAGGTGGCGCCCAAGGCCGCCACACCCACGATGTACCTGGGGCCCGACGGCAAGGTGATCCCGAACGCCACCGTCGTCGGCCACCTGGCCGTGGGCGTCCCGGGGACGCTCGCCGGGCTGACCCTGGCGCTGCGGTCGTACGGCACGATGTCGCTGCGGCAGGTCCTGGCGCCCTCCATCGCGCTGGCCGAGCGCGGCTACCCTGTGCCCAAGACGATGGCGGGGCTCATCAAGGACAACATCGAGAAGCTGAACCGGTTCCCCGCGGCCAGGGCCATCTACACCAAGGACGGCCTGCCCTATGAGGTCGGCGACCACATCGTGCTCAGGGACCTGGCCAAGAGCTACCGGCTCATCGCCTCGGGCGGTCCGGACGTCTTCTACAAGGGCGAGATCGCCGACGCGATCGCCGCCGAGATGCGCCGCGGCGGGGGCCTCATCACGAAGGAGGATCTCGCCGCCTACCGGCCCAAGCTGCGTGACCCCGTGCGCTCAACCTATCGCGGTTACGAGATCATCAGCAGCCCGCCCCCCAGCTCTGGCGGAACGCACGTCATCGAGGCCCTGAACATCCTGGAGGACTTCAACATCGCCCAGTCGGGCTTCAATACCCCGCAGACCCTGCACCTCATCACCGAGGCTCTGAAGCGGTCATTCGCCGACCGGGCGAAGTACATGGCCGATCCGGACTTCGTGAAGGTGCCCGTCGCCGGGCTGACCAGCAAGGAGTACGCCGCGACGTTGCGCAGGACGATCGACCTCACGAAGGCCACGGCCGTCGCCCCCGGCGACCCGGCGCCGTACGACAAGCCGGCGAACACCTCGCACATCTCGGTGGTGGACCGCCACGGGAACCTCGTGGCCCTCACCCAGACCATCAACTACTTCTTCGCCTCGGGCGTTGTCGTGCCAGGCTACGGGATCATGCTGAACGACGAGATGGACGATTTCGTGCCCACCCCGGGATCGGCCAACTCGGTGGAGCCTGGGAAGCGCCCGCTGTCGAGCATGGCGCCCACCCTGGTGCTCAGAGACGGCCGACCGTTTCTGACGATCGGGACGCCGGGCGCGACGCGCATCATCTCCGCGCTCTCCCAGATCCTCATGAACATCATTGACCACAAGATGGACATCCAGTCGGCGATCGAGGCGCCGCGCATCCATGCCATGACGCGCGACATCTTCCTCGAGGCGCGCATCCCCGAGGACGTGCGCGCCGCGCTGCGCGCCCTCGGCCATCCGCTGCAGGTACGGGGGGAGATGGACCTCTACTTCGGCGGCGCCCAGGGGATCATGATCGCACCCAACGGCGTGCTCTTCGGCGGGGCCGATCCGCGGCGCGACGGGTTCGCCAAGGGGCTCTGGGAGTAACATCGGCCGCTTGCGACGATGCTGGGCCCGGCGTTGATCTTGGCCGCCATGACGGTGGTGTTCGTCGTGGCGGCCTTGGGTTTGCGCTGGCCCGTCGGGCTGTCGCTGGCGCTGGGAGCGGTTACCGGCACGCTGCTGGGCGGGGCGGGGGTGCCGGTGCGGCACCTGGTCGAGGGCAGCTTCGCCTTCCTGGACATCATCCTGATGATCGCCGCGGCGATGATCTTCATGAAGGTGCTCCAGCGCAACGGGCTGCTGGAGACCCTCGGCCGGCAGATCTATGACGGCTTCCACCGCCGCCCCGTCCTGCTGTTGATCGCGCTGATGCTGTTCATCATGTTCCCGGGGATGCTCACCGGGTCGTCGTCGGCGGGCGTCTTCACCACCGGCGCCATCGCCGCCCCGGTGCTGCTGGCGCTGGGCATCCCCGGCGAGGTGACGGCCGCCATCATCGCCCTGGGCGCGATGCTCGGCATGATCGCCCCGCCGGTGAACATCCCGGCGATGATCATCGGGGCCGGCGTGGACATGCCCTACGTCGGCTTCATGCTCCCCCTGCTCGTGCTGACCGTGCCGCTGGCGATCGTGCTCGTGCTGCTGCTCGGCTACCGGTATACTGCGGGGCGGGCGCCGGTCCCCGTGGACCGGCTCCCCGTCTCGCATTACGGCCGCTTCGGGCTGCGGCTGTACCTGCCGCTGCTCGTGGTGGCCGCGCTCATGCTGGGGCCGAAGGTGTCGGCGCGCGTGCCGGACCTGGGGCTGCCGCTGGCCTTCCTGCTCGGGGCGCTCACCGGGCTGGCCACGGGGCTGCCCATCCATCCCGTGCGCACCGCCCGGGAGGCGGTGCACGAAGCGCTGCCGGTGATGGGCATCCTGATGGGTGTGGGGATGTTCATCCAGGTGATGACGCTGACCGGCGGGCGCGGCGCGTTCGTGGTCGGCGCGCTCGTCCTTCCGGCGGTTCTCCTGTTCCCGGCGACCGCGGTGGCCATGCCGGCGTTCGGCGCCGTCTCCGCCTTCGGTTCCGCCTCGGTGCTGGGCGTGCCGATCTTCCTGGCCCTGCTGGGTCGCAACGGGATCATGGTCGCCGCGGGCCTGTCGCTGGTGGCCAGCCTGGGCGATCTCATGCCGCCCACCGCGCTCGCCGGCATCTTCGCCGCGCAGGTCGTGGGGCTGCCCGGATACTTCGGCGTGCTGCGCCGCTGCCTGTGGGCCGCGCTGCTCATGGACGCCGTGGGGATCGCGGCGATCATCTGGGCCAATCCGCTGGCCGGCTGGCTGGGACTGTGATGCTGACCTGGGTCTATCGCCTCATCGTGGCGCTGGTGCTCGTCCTGGTGACCCTGGACCTCTGGGAGGAGCGCGACTGGCGGACGCAGCTCGTCGCCGTCATGGTGCTGGTGCCCCTGCTGCTCCGCCTGGCGATGGTGAAGTGAGCGCGCGCGCCCTGAGGATCGCCTGCCTGGCCGCCGCGCTGCTCCTGGCCGGAGCCGCGGGGCAGGAGTTCCTCGCCATGCGCACGCCGGAGGAGATCATCCCGGGTCCCGGCGTCACCGGGCGGTCCACGCTCGCGGCCTACAACCCCCGGTTGCGCGGGCGCAGCGGGGCGAGCGACGTCTTCGTCCTGGATTCCGGCCGCCGGGGCGGGACGGTGCTGGTGCTCGGCGGCACGCATCCCAACGAGCCCGCGGGCTTCATGGCCGCGGTGCTCCTCGTCGAGCGCGCCGTCGTGCGGCGCGGCCGGCTGATCGTCGTGCCCCGCGCCAACGGCAGCGGGTTCACGCACACCGACCCCCAGGAAGGCTCGCCGCAGGGGTTCGAGATCGCGACCCCGGGCGGCGTGCGCCGGTTCCGCTACGGCTCGCGCGGGACGAATCCCACCGAACAGTGGCCCGACCCCGACGTGTACGTGCACGTCAGCAGCGGGCAGCGGCTGTCGGGCAGCGAGGTGCGCAACCTCAACCGCGCTTTCCCGGGACGGGCGGACGGCACGTATACGGAACAGATGGCGCTGGCCATCACGACGCTCATCCGCCGGGAGCAGGCGGATCTCGTCATTGACCTCCACGAGGCCTCACCGGAGTACCCGGTGATCAACGCCATCGTGGCCCACGAGCGCGCCATGCCGCTGGCCGCCATGGTCCTGCTGGAGATGCAGGCCGCGGGCATCCAGATCTCGCTGGAGGGCTCGCCCACCAACCTGCGGGGGCTGTCCCACCGCGAGCTGGGGGACCACACCGGGGCACTGGCCGTCCTGATGGAGACGCCCAACCCCGCGCAGGGGAGGATCCGTGCGCGGACCGGTCCCGAGCTCATCCTGACCGGACGCGACCCCGCCTACGAGCGCGCCGCCGGCGCGAAGCGCCTGTTCGTGCCGTTCACCGCGGACGGCTGGCCGCTCGAGGTCCGTGTGGGGAGGCACCTTACCGGGGTGGTGTTCTTCGCCCGGGGCCTCGACTTGGTGAAGCCCGGCCGCGGCGTCCTCATCGAGGGGATCCCCGATCTGGCCGCGCTGCGCGCCTCCGGGCTCGGGCCCTACCTCCAGCCGCCGGCGCGCTGACAAGATCCTGCCGCCGCGCTCACCCGCCCCTCGCGCCCGAGGCCGCTACCGCCGCGTCACCTCGTCGCTGACGGACCCGGCCGCCGCGCTCCCCCGCCCCTCGCGCCCCGAGCCGCCGCCGCGGCATCACACGTCTCGCTGACGGATCCTGCCGCCATGCCCTCCGGGAGCCGGAGCCCGTTTAGTTCCTGTTTAGGGTGGAAAAGATTGACGGGGCCAGACCCATTCCCGGTGGAGGTGAGAGAGATGGCAGCCTGCAGACCTTCCAGAGCCCTGCTCGTCGCGGTGACCGGCCTGGCGCTGGCCACGGGGGCCGGCCTTGCCGCCGCGCAGGGCTTCCGGATGGACGCCGGCTCGACGGCGTTGGTGAGTGCGGCGGCGGGAAGCGTGGAGTTCGATGCCGCTGCGGCGGCGCAGACCACCGCGGCGTCGGGAGCCGGCACGTTCACCGCCGGCGTGGCGACGAGCGCCCGGCTCGCGGACGACGGAACGAGATCCGATGTGACCATGATCGGCGAGGATGCCGGGGGAACGACCACAGCGCAGCTCCCGCCGGCGGGGCCGGCTCCGGAGACCGTGGCCGCCTCCACGTCGCCGATCCTGGTGAGCGAGCGGATCTGGTCGGACGGCGCGAAGACCGTCGTGGAGTGCACCGGTGACGTCGCGCGGACGTGCAAGGTGAACGTCTATGGGCCCGACGGGCAGTTCATCCTCGGTCGCACGTTCAGCCCTACCGGCGAGGGCGCAGACTGCGGCGAGCCGTGCCTCGACGCCACCGGCGCGCCGCTGGACGCGGCGACCGTGGCCCGCGCGCAGGCGGCGGTGGACGCCGGCGCCCAGACGCACCGGGTGATCACCTCCGCCGGGATGGCGCTGACGCCGCCCGCGGTGCCCGAGGCCCCGACGGAAACGGAGGCTGAACAACCCCGCCACGAAAGCCAGTAGCAGACACCTTTCGTTATGGAAGAGAGGGCGGCGCGCCGCCCTCTCTTCGCTTTGGGCGCACGTTTGGTCTTGCCCATCCGTCCGGGGCCGGCGAAAGGTCCCTGCGTGAGGCGACCGAACTA
>JAVKID010000085.1:0-12872 GCA_031459655.1 Candidatus Fervidifonticultor octavus
GCCCTCAAGTTCGTGAAGACGGCAGGCCTAACCCGCGCGAGGGAGCTCGCGGACATTAAGGACGCGGCTGGCATCGCCTGCGTGGTCATCAGCCCGTTCGAAACCCAGATCGGTGCCGCCGCCGGCCTGCACATGGCCCTGGCGCTGCCAACTGGCCGTCACGCGCACGAACTGACCGTCTTCGCCACCCAGCCCGAGCTGGCCCGCACCGGCATCCGCCTGGAGCGCGACGCCCTATTCCCGGCGCCGCAGCCGGGGCTGGGGGTGGAGAGTATCGCGGAGATCGAGCACGCGGAGGCGGCCCGGTGAGTCGGTACCTGCTAGTGCGAGCGTGTCAGGGCGCAGTGCTGTTGCTGATCGTCAGCGCGGTGATCTTTTTGATCGTGCACAGCGCACCCGGCGGTCCGGCCATCCTGAACAACCCGGACGTGGACCCCCACACTGCCCAGGCCATTGCCCGCGACCTGGGGTTGACCGACCCGGTGCCGGTGCAGTACGCGCGGTGGCTGGGACGCGCCATCCGGGGCAACCTCGGCCGCTCGTATCAACACCAGATTCCGGTGGTCCAGCTCATTGCCAACCGCATCCCCAATACGCTGATCCTGACGGGAACGGCCCTGGCTCTGGGGGTGCTGGCGGCGATCCCCTTGGGCGTTATCTCCGCTGTGCGACGGTACTCGGCGGTGGACTACACGGCCACCGTGGGGGCATTCATCGGCGTCTCGATCCCGACATTCTGGCTCGGCATCATGTTCATCGTGCTCTTCTCGGTCACGCTGGGCTGGCTGCCGTCGGCGGGGATGCGGACGGCCGGGGTGACGACCGGGGCGGGGGATCTGCTGCGTCACCTGATCATGCCCGCCGTGGTCCTCTCCACATTTCCCCTGGCCCAGTTGATGCGTTACGCGCGGTCCAGCATGGTCGAGGTCCTCAGCCAGGACTACGTCCGGACGGCGCAGGCCAAGGGTCTTTCCCCCTGGCGGGTGCTGGGCGTGCACGCGCTGCGCAACGCGTTGATCCCTGTGGTGACCGTCCTGGGCGTCATCATCCCGCGCCTGCTGTCCGGCGCGGTCATTACCGAGACGATCTTCGCCTGGCCCGGCCTGGGTCGGCTGGCGGTGGACGCGGCGGTCACGCGCGACTATCCGGTCATCATGGGGCTGACTATGACCACGGCCGTGCTGGTCATCGTCTGCAACCTGCTGACCGACGTGGCGTACGTGAGCCTCGATCCCCGGATCTCGCTGAGGTAGCCAATGGCCCAGGACGCGATCTCGCCTGCCCTGTCGCCGCTGGCGGCGCCGCGTGGCCGCGGCGGCCTGGCTGTCTTCTGGAACCGCTTCCGGCGCAACCGGCTGGCGGTGGCGGCCCTGGGCTTTCTCGTGGCCATCCACCTCGTGGCGCTCACCGCCGACGCCCTGGCCCCACACGACCCCGCGGCGCTGGATCTGCTCAACCAGTTCGCCGATGTCTCCCGCGAGCATCCTCTGGGGACCGACGAGGCCGGTCGCGACGTGCTCTCACGGTTGATCGTGGGATCGCGGGTCTCCCTGGCAGTGGGGCTGCTGGCCATGCTGGTCTCGGTCGGCGTCGGCAGCGTGATCGGCGCGCTGGCAGGGTTTTATGGCCGAATGACCGATGGAATCCTGATGCGGATGACCGACGGGATGCTGACCATCCCCACGTTCTTCCTGGCCCTGTTGGTCCTGGCGGTGTTCGGCTCGAGCCTGACCAACCTGATCCTGGTCATCGGGCTCACGGGCTGGATGGTCGTGGCGCGCGTGGTGCGGGCCGAAGTGCTGCGCACGCTCCCCCAGGAGTTTGTGCTGGCGGCGCGGGCGGTGGGCGCCTCAGACGGACGGCTGCTGGTCCGGCACGTGGTGCCCCAGGCCTGGGCGTCGGTCATTGTGGCAGCCACCCTGGGCGTGGCCCATGCGATCCTGGTGGAGTCGTCGCTCTCTTACCTGGGGCTCGGGGTCCAGCCGCCGACGCCGACCTGGGGCAACATGCTCTCGGGCGCGCAGCAGTACGTGTGGACGAAACCGCACCTGGCGGTCTATCCTGGATTGCTGATCATGCTGTGCGTGCTCGGCTACAATGTCGTGGGCGACGCCTTGCGGGATGCCCTCGACCCGCGGGCCAGCCGTGCCAGCATCGCGTAAGAGGCGCCCGACGGCCATTCATAAAGGGGGTGTGGCGATGAGTCGAGTTCTGGTCTTTGTGCTGGTCGCCGCCCTGGCGGCGGCAGTGCCCGCCGGCGCAAGCGCCGGCCCGGCGGGTGGGAACGTCCTGCGCCTGTCCATCAACGGGGATGTGACGATCAACCCGCTGACGTTCCCGCAGCAGTTGCCGACGACCCAGGTCATTAAGGTGCTGTTCAACACCCTGACCAAGTACAATCCCGGCGACCTCAAGGTAGTCCCCGACCTGGCCACGCTGTGGACACCGGCGGAGGCGGGCCGCATTTGGATCTTCAAGCTGCGCCGGGGCGTCGCGTGGCACGACGGCCGGCCGTTCACCGCTGCCGACGTGAAGTTCACCTTCGACGCCATCGTGGACCCCCGGACCCGGGCGCTGTACCGTACCACGTTCACCGGCCTGCAGTCGGTCCAGGTCATCGACGACTACACGGTCCGGTTCGAGTTCGACCGCCCGTACCCGTCACTCCCCATCGTGGTCGGTTTCAATATTCCCATCGTCCCCCGGCACCTGCTGGAGGGCAAGAACCTGACCGAGATGCCCGAGTTCATCCGCAATCCCGTCGGCACCGGCCCCTTCAGGTGGAAAGAGTACGTGGAGGGTTCGCACCTGACGCTGGAGGCTAACCCCAACTACTACGCGGGCAGGCCGTCGCTGGACGCCGTGGTCATCAAGATCATCCCTGACATTAACACGGTGGTGGCGCAACTGCGCACCGGTGAACTCGACGTGGGTATCATCGAGCCGGTCCACCTGGACAGCCTGCGAGGTCAAAGTCACCTGCGGTTCCAGACCACCGAGCTGCCCAGCGCCTTCTACATCGCGCTCAACGCCACGCGCTGGCCGTTCGGCGACAAGCGGGTGCGCCAGGCGCTCATGTACGGGCTCAACCGCCAGCAGATCGTCGAGCGCATCTTGAAGGGCACGGCCAACCTGGCGACCGGTCCGTACGCCAGGGCGTTTGGCAAGTACTACAACCCTAACCTCAAGCCCTATCCCTACGACGTCAACAGGGCCAAAGCGCTGCTGGCTGAGGCCGGGTTCCGGCCCGGAGCTGGCGGCCTCCTCGAAAGGGACGGCCGCCCCCTCTCGTTTGAGCTGATGGTGGACAAGGGGAACCCGACGCGGGAACAAATTGCGCTGGTGGCCCAGCAGCAGTGGCGGCAGCTCGGCGCCGAGGTGAAGCTCAACGTGGTCGAGTGGTCGGTCTACATCCGGCGCGGCAACCAGCGGCCGGGTGACTATGAGGCGCGTACCAGCTGGCGCATCACCTCGCCGGATCCGGACAAGACGCCCGAATACACCACCGGCGGCACGGTCAACCACTACATGTACTCCAACCCCGAGGTGGACCGGCTGATGGCCGAGGCCAGGGCGACCTTCGACCCCGCGCTGCGGCCCAAGCTCTACCACAAGATCCAGGAATTGATCTACGACGACGTGCCAGTCCTGTGGATCTTCTACAACTCAGAGATCCTGGCCATTAACAAGCGCGTCCAGGGGTTCCCGGTCCTCGGGCTGCGCGACGCGTTGACCTGGCTCAACGTGGTCTCCATCGCGAAGTAAGGGGGTTCCATTGCAGCAGGACTTCCCGCGGCGACGGACTCAGCACGGGGGAGTGTACGGCATCTACCGAACCCATTAAGATGGCGTGTTGACTCATAGGGAAACCTGAGTTTCCGGAGTCCGTTGCCTCACGGACCCTCCTCCTGCTCCCCCTCGTACCGGTCGTAGCCGATGAGGCGGCGGATCACTGCCCCATGGCGTTCTTCCACGTGGGCCTGGTCGTTCTTGCGATACTCTCTGGAGCGGGGGAACGTGAGGCGCTGGGCGCGGCAGTAGGCGAGGAGGTTAGTGTTGATGAAGGCGCTGTCATTGTCGGCACCGATGCCCAGCAGAGGGAAGGGGAGCCGATCGCGGATGATGGTGAGCGCCTCAAAGACATGGCGTTGGCTGCGGTTGACCACTGCGCGGGGCTCAAACCACGCGGTCGCGATGTCCACCACCGAGAGGCTGTGGACGTACTTGCCGTGCGTCGACTCGCCGCAGTGGGCGACCAAGTCCAGTTCGGTGAAGCCGGGATGGCGCTCGTCCCAGGGGGTGAAGTTCGCCGCACCACCGCAGGGCCTCGAGCCAGGGCGCCAGGAACGGGCGCAAGCGCTTGCTGCACAGAGAGCCGGAAGCCCCCCAGAGGCGGTGGAGGGCCTCCACGACGGGACGGTCGTACTGGACCCGTCGCCCCCGGCGCTCGCCCGGGCGACGGGGCGGCCCGTGGCGGAGGAGGGTGATGGCGTACGTCCAATGGTAGCCGGTGGCCTTGACGAAGGCGGTTAGGATCTGGGCCTTCTCGGCTCGCCGAGCTGCACGGCAGGGGGATGCCGGGCCTGGGCCAGTTGGCGCTTGGCGAGAGGGGTCATGGGGCCGGTCGGACCTCCAAAGGTGGCGAGACGTTGCCTCAGATGTTCTATGAGGCAACGGCCCCGGCCTCGCTTGGAGTTACTACGAGGCAATGCGGGTGGTTGCCGCCGCGGTCCGCCGATGATAGACTACCAGGTAGTTCAGCCCAGACTCTCCTCATCCCGTCGCTTTGGAGGGCCGTCGCCGGAGGGCCTTCCGAACGCGCTCTGATTCTTCCAGCGGCATTCGCGGCCGGCACCGTCCGGCCGATCCTGACGCTCGACGGCAAGGAGGTGAGAGGATGCGCGCGCACAGACTTCGCACGGTGCTCGTTGGCGCGGCCGCGGCCGGATCTCTGGCCGTCGGCGCCGCGGCGTCCGCGCATCTCCCCCGGGTCGTCCACGTACGCACGGAGGCGGGGACGGTGCCCGTGAAGACCTTTGGAGCCACTGTGGCCGAGGCCCTCCACGAAGGACGGATCGCCCTGCCCCCCCACGACCGGGTCTGGCCGGAACAGGGGACTCCGCTGACTCCGGGGATGACCATCACCGTCCGGCGGGCCTTCCCGGTGACCCTGGTCGCGGACGGGCGGCAGCAGAGATTCCTGACCTCGGCCCGGACTGTCGAGGAGTTCCTGGACGAGGCCGGTGCCCGGCTGCGGCCTCGCGACAAGGTCTACCCCTCGATGGAGGCCTCCCTCTGGCCCGGCGCGACGGTGCGCATCGTCCGGATCGAGACCCGGATCATCACCGCCCAGGTGGCGGTGCCCTACGGACGGATCACCAGGCCTGACCCTGACCTCCCCCGCGGGCTGACCCGCGTGGTGCAACCCGGCCGGCCGGGCGCGCAGATCCGCCGGATCGCCGTGACCACGGCGGACGGGCTGGTGGTGGACCGGCAGGTGGTGGAGGACGTCCTCGTGCGGCGGCCCCAGGACCGCATCACCCAGGTCGGGACGCGCCGGATCTTCGCCAGCCGGGGGGAGTTCGCCGGCAGGGAGATCCTCCACATGGAGGCCACCGCATATGCGCCCTGGCATGGCAGGGGTGTCGACGACATCACCGCCACCGGCCTGCGGGCCGGCTTCGGCGTGGTGGCCGTGGACCCGCAGATCATCCCGCTGGGATCCCTGCTCTACATCGAGGGCTACGGCCGGGCGATCGCCGGAGACACCGGCGGCGCCATCAAGGGCCACCGCATCGACCTCGGGTTCAACACCGCCAGGGAGGCCTACCGCTTCGGCCGCAGGCTTGTCCGCGTCTACCTCCTCTCGACGCCGAGCCAGGCGAGTCGGTAGCCCGGGCCTCCCGGTTTTCGGCCCGGGGCCCCCACCCGACCCGGGGGACCTGGATCCGACCACCCGCGCTGGCGTGCGGGCGGCGTTGGCGGCGTTCGGCCTCAGGCTGCGTCCGGCGCGGGGTCAGCACTTCCTGGTCAATCCGCGGATCGTCCACAGGATCCTCGCTGCAGCGGAGCCGGGGGCGGACGACGTGATCCTGGAGATTGGCGCGGGGATCGGCTCCCTCACTGTGGCGCTGGCGAGGACCGGCGCCCGCGTCGTCGCCATCGAGGTGGACGCCCGCTTCATCCCGATCCTGCGGGCCGTGGTGGCCCCCTATCCTCGCGTCAGGGTCCTCCAGGCGGACGCCATGGCCCTGGTCCCGACCATGCTGCCTGCCCGTCCCACCAAGGTGGTCGCCAACCTGCCCTACTCCATCGCCTCACCGCTCCTGGTGAACTTGCTGCAGATGGGCATGGGCCGCCGCTACGTCGTCATGCTCCAGGAGGAAGTGGCCCGCCGCATCGTCGCCGGCCCCGGCGGCGGGGCCTACGGCCTGCTCTCCGTCGCCATCCAGGCCTGCGCCGTCCCGAGCATCGTCTCCGCGGTGGCGCGGACCGCCTTCTTCCCGCCTCCCCAGGTCGTCTCGTGTATCGTGAGGCTGGACGTGCCTGACGAGCCTCCGGTGCCGCGGGCCCTGGTCCCGGCCGTCATGGCCGTGGCCCGCGCCGCCTTCGGCCAGCGCCGCAAGATGCTGCGCTCGTCGCTCCAGGCTGTTGAAGGTCGCGCCCTCTCCCCCGCAGAGGTGGAGGCCCGCTGCCGCGCTGCGGGGATCGATCCGCGGCGCCGCGGCGAGGACCTCTCCTTGGAGGAGTTCGTGCGGCTGGCCAGGGTCTTCGGCGACAGGGATGAGCCCCGCGCGGGGGGAAGTCTCCCGGGGGGAATCTGGGCGGGCGGGTGTTCCCCGTGACCGACTTCGAGGCGTTCTTCTCCCGCTCCACCCGCGGCGCCGAGCGTTCCATGATCCGGGAACTGCTGAAGATCGCCGCGGCCGCCGGCAGCCAGATCATCTCTTTTGCGCCGGGCCTGCCGGACCCCGCGACCTTTCCCGTCGACGAGATCCGCGAGGTCGTCGGAGAAGTGCTCACGCGCGGTGCGGCCCGGGCCCTCCAGTACGGCACGACGGAGGGCGACACGGCCCTCCGCGACGCACTGGTGCGCTGGATGGCCAAGGACGGTATCACGGTGAGCCGCGACCAGGTCCTGGTCACCACGGGCTCGCAGCAGGCCCTCGACATCGTCGGGCGCGTCTTCCTGGAGCCCGGCGACATGATCGTCCTGGAACTGCCGTCGTACCTGGGCGGCCTCCAGGCGTTCCGGGCCTGCCAGGTCGAGATGGTGGGGGTGGCGCAGGACGACGAGGGCATCGCCCCGGATCGCCTGGCCAAGGCGCTCACCCGCCTGAGGCGGGCGGGCCGCCGGCCGAAGTTCATCTACGTGGTCCCCGACTTCCAGAACCCCTCAGGGATCACCTGGAGCCGCCAGCGCCGGGAGCGCCTGCTGGAGTTGGCGGAGGAGTTCGACACCCTGGTCGTGGAGGACAACCCCTACCGGGAGATGCGGTTTGGGGGTGAGGCTCCGCCGCCGGTGATGGCGCTGGATCGCAGCGGCCGCACCCTCTACCTGTCCACCTTCAGCAAGACGCTGGCGCCCGGGCTGCGGATCGGCTGGATGGCCGCTCCCCTCCCCGTGATCGAGCGATGTGTGACCGTCAAACAGGGGATGGACCTGTGCGGGCCCGCGTTCACCCAGGCGATCGCGGCGGCGCTGCTCGCCCGGGGGACCCTGCTCGATCGGCTGCCGGCGGTCGTCGAGCGCTACCGGCGGAAGTGCCAGGCGATGCTGGACGCGCTGGGGCGCGAGATGCCGCCCGGCGTCACCTGGACCCGGCCCCAGGGCGGGCTCTTCCTCTGGGTCCGGCTGCCCGAGGCGATCGATGCCGGCGCGCTGCTGCAGCACGCCATCGAGGAGGAGGGCGTCGCCTACGTGCCGGGACAGCAGTTCCACTGCGACGGCAGCGGCCGCAACACCATGCGCCTGAACTTCTCGTATCCGTCGGAAGACGAGATCCGCGACGGGATCGCCCGCCTGGCAAGGGTCGTCGGGCGGGCGGCGCCGCCTGTCCACATCATCCACAGGAGGGGAACGCCCGTTTCGGATTGACGGATCCTGAACCGCCGTGCTAGAGTCCACCTGTCAGCGGCACGTGGTTGCGTGAGGTGGGAGGAGGTACTCCTTCGGGAGCGACCCGGCCTAACTCAGCAGCCGGCGGCCGCTGACGTATCTCAGTGCGGGTTCGCTCGCCGCAGCGACGTCCCCTGCGCATTCTCGGCCGCGTCACGGCCCAGGATCACGGTGACGCCCGCGGATGACGTCCCGGGAACGGGAGCGCCCGACCCCTGGGTGACGACGGCTTTGCCCATCGCGGCGGCGACCATGCGCGCCACATGAGGGCCCCCGCCCCGGTCGGTGACGGTGGTGACGCCGCCGGCGACCGTGGCGGCCCGCAGCCGCACCATCCTGAACCCGAAGGCCTGGAGACGGGCGGCCGCCTGCCAGCCCACCGCCGGATGGCCGCTGGCGTTGACCACCTCGATGGGGACCGTGGCCAGTTCTGCCTCGGACACGCCGTAGAACAGGTCGGCCACCAGGATCCGCACCCTGGGGAGGTCGGGTTCCCAGAACATCGGCGCGAAGGTGCCCGGCAGGGTGTACTCACGCAGGGGACCGCCGTCGGCCCGCAGGGCGAACCAGCCCAGCGTCAGCAGTTCGAGGGGCCTGAGGTTGGACTCGGTGTTCTCGACGAAGGCCCGCAGCAGCCTGGGCGCCGCCAGGACGGTCGAAGGCTGCCTGAGCTGCCCCAGCAGTGTGTGCATGACCTGCCGCTGCCGCTCGACCCGACCGATGTCGCCCAGCGCGTCGTGGCGGAAGCGGATGTACCCGGTGGCCTGCTCGCCGTTGAGCCGCTGGCGGCCCTTTTTGAGGTCGATGGTGTAGCCGGCCCAACTGTCGGTGTACTTCATGTCCTTCTCCACATCGACCTCGATCCCCCCGAGCGCGTCGATGATCCTGGCGAAGGACTGGGGCCCCAGCTTGACGTAGAAATGGACCTTCACCCCCAGCAGGTGCTCGACGGTGGCGATGGTCAGGCGCGGGCCGCCGTAGGCGTAGGAGGCGTTGATCTTCTGGACCCCTACGCGCGGGATCTCGGCCCGGGTGTCGCGCGGGATAGAGAGGGCGACGATGCGCCGGCGGTGAGGGTCGAAAGAGGCCAGCACGAGCGTATCCGCCCTGGCGACGTTGAGGACGCGGCGCCGGTTGTCCAGCGTCACATCGATCCCGATGATCAGGACGTTCACCCGGTCGGTCAGGCGCAGGGGCGACGCAAAGGCAGGGGAGGCGGGACGCCCAAGCCCGGTCCCGGAGACCGTCACCAGGCCGAGCATATAGAGGTAGGCCCCCAACGCCAGACCGGCGATGATCGCAACGGCGACCGGGAGCGCCAGGAGCAGGACGCGCCACCGGCGGCGGGGACGCGCCGGCGCCGCGGCCGGTCTCTGGGGCCCCTGCGCCGCCTCTTCCCCCGGCGTCCGCGCCATGTCAGCGGCCACCGAGGGGTCCGACGGGGATGAGGGCGCCCGGTCAGGATCGTTGGAAGGATCGCGCACGACCACAGTCTATCCTACCCCCCGAGGTCGTGCAACGAAACCAAACGGAGAGGACTTGCGTCCCATGACACCTAACCTCTACGGTGCCGCCGGAGCCCCTCGGGAGGCCGTCTACGTGAAGGAACTGCGCCTCAACGCCTACGCCAAGGTGAACCTGGGGTTGAACGTGTTGGAGCGTCGGGACGACGGATTCCACGAGGTCGAGACCATCCTCCACACTATCGCCCTGCACGACGAGATCACCCTGCGCGAGGCGGGGGAAGGCGTGCGGGTCGTCGCAGACACGGCCGAGGTGCCCACCGGGCCCAACAGCCCCATCTATCGAGCCGCGGCCCTGCTGCGCGAGGAGCACCGAATTGCCCGGCCGGTGGAGATTGAGGTGCGCAAGCGGATCCCCATTGCCGCCGGATTGGGCGGCGGCAGCGCCGATGCCGCCGTCACGCTCATGGGTCTGGCGCAACTGTGGAAGTTGCGCCTGGACGGCCGCGAGCTGTCCGCCCTGGCCGGTCGGGTCGGGTCCGATGTCCCCTTTTTCCTGGGCGGCGGTGCGGCCGTCGCCCGGGGCCGCGGAGAGCGGGTGCAGCGGCTGCCGGCGCTGCCGACGACGTGGGTGGTGCTGGCCCGGCCGCGCATTCCCGTCTTGACCGAATGGGCCTACCGGCAGATCAGGCCCGCGGAGATCGTCCGCCGGCCCGACATCCCCGCTCTGATCGAGGCGATCACCCGTCGGGACGTCCCCGCCGTTGGCCGGCTGTTGGGTAACGTCTTCGAGGAGGTCATCGCCGCCCATCACCCTATCGTCGCCGAGGTGAAGACGCGCATCCTCCGCGGGGAAGCCTACGGCGCCACCATGACCGGGACCGGCCCGACCGTCTACGGCCTGATGGCCAACGAGGCCGCGGCGCGACGGGTCGCCGAGGACCTGACTACCATGGACAACCTGGACGTGATCGTGACGCGCACCTTTGCGGAGGAGCGATAGTGCCTGACGCGGTCGTCCTGGCCGGGGGCGGGCCTGAGCCGGGCCTGGCTCCCGGTTTGCCCAACAAGGCATTCCTGGAGATCGCGGGCCGGCCGCTGGTGCTCCGCGTGGTCGAGGCGCTGCGGGGGTGCCCAGCGGTGGGCCGCGTGGTGGTCGCGGGGCCCCCGGAGTCGCTGCGGCCTCTCCTCGACCCGTCGATCCAGATCGTGCCCGAGCGGGACGCCATGATGGACAACCTGGCGGCGGCCGTGGCCAGCCTGCCCGGTGCGGCCCAGGTCCTCGTGGTGGCGTCCGACCTGCCCCTGCTGTCGGCCGAGGCGATCGAGGGATTTCTGGAGCGCTGCGAGGGCGGCGCCGACGTCTACTACCCGATCGTGCCGCAGTCTTCGATCGAGAGCCGCTATCCGGGTGCCCGCAAGACCTACGTCCGGGTGGCCGACGGCACGTTTGCCGGCGGCAGCGTGCTGCTCCTCTCCGCCGACATCCTCGGTCGCGTCCGGCCGTTCGTCGAACAGATCGTGGCGGCACGGAAGAGGCCCTGGCTGCTGGCGCAGCTGTTCGGGTGGTCCATCGTGATGAAGTTCGCTTCCGGAAGGCTGTCCATCGCCGAGATGGAGGCGCGCGCCCTCCAGGTGGCGGGGATCCGCGGCCGCGCGGTCATCGTCGAAGACCCCGCCCTCGCCCTCGATGTGGACGCCGAGCGGCCCGAGAACCTCCGCGCGATCCGGCGGGCCCTGGGCGCCGACACGTCCGGGGATCCGGTGTAGGCGTGGGCACCGAAGGGGACGCGGCGTGACGGCGGAGGGAACGTCCACGCGGCGCCGGAGGGCCGGCCGGCTCCGGCGAGGCGACCGGATGGTGGTCATCGCCCACCGCTTGATGGCGGCGCCAAACCGCCTGGTCTCCCTGTCGGCGTTTGCGGATCTGCTGGGCGCCGCCAAGTCTACGGTCAGCGAGGATCTGGCGCTGCTGCGCGCGGTGTGCGAGCGCTTCGGCCTGGGCAGGATTGAAACCGTTCCTGGCGCCGCCGGCGGTGTGCGCTACCGGCCGCTGCGGACCCGGTCGCAGATCCTGGGTCTGGTCGAGGATCTCTGTGCCCGGCTGCGGGAGCCGGGCCGGGTCCTGCCGGGCGGATTCCTGCACACCACCGACCTGATCTCGACGCCCACCCTGGCGGCGGCGGTCGGCGAGGTCTTCGCCACGCTGTTCGAGGACGCCCGGCCCGACGCGGTCCTGACCATGGAGGTGAAGGGTATCCCCCTGGCCCTGATGACCGCCCGCGCCTTCAACGTCCCCCTGGTGACCATCCGCCGAGGCGGGAGGGTGACCGAAGGGCCGTCAGTGAGCGTCAACTACGTGTCGGGTTCGTCCCGAATGGTCCAGTCGATGACCCTGCCCCTGCGGGCCATCCCGCAGGGCGCGCGGGTGCTGTTCATCGACGACTTCCTGCGGGGTGGCGGGACAGCCCGTGGGGTATATGATTTGATGAAGGAATTCGAGGCGGAAGTCGCGGGTGTCGGAGTGCTGATAGAGACGGAGCAGCCGGCCGACAAGATGCTCGATCGCTATCTCGCGCTCATCACCTACCACGGTGTCGGGACGCACGGCGAGGGGCTGGTGAGCCCCAGCCGCTGGGTGACGGCCCTAGCGGGCCGCGATGAGGACGACGACATGAGGTCCCGCCCGTGACCCTGGACGACATTCACCGAGAACTGGCGTTCTTCCGTCCGGGCGTCGTGCGTCTGAACCCTCCCGCGTCGCCGGGGGTGATCGCGCGGGCCGAGGCCGAACTGGGCGTGCGGTTCTCCCCGTCCATGCGCGCCGTGCTGGAGGACTTCAACGGCGGCTATGTGGTCAACGAGCCGATCCTCGGCGTGCCGCCGGTGCAGTCGGCCCTCGACCTCCTTTTCGCCACGCGGCAGGCGCGGGCCCACTGGGGACCCATGGGCTGGAAGCAAGAGTTCGTGGAGATCGGCAGCGACGGCTGCGGCAATCCGTACGTGCTGTTGATGGACCGCGCCGACCCGGACGGTGAGGCGCCGGTGGGCTTCTTCGATGCCGGCGTGATGGACATCACCGAGGTCGTAGCGTCGTCGTATCTGACCTACCTCTGGTTCCTGATCCAGGAGGTCAAGTGGTACCATCAGGCCGACGGGAAACCGCTGGCCCGCGACGAGGTCCTCTGGACGAAGGCGACCGTCGTTGTCCGTCCCGACGCGCTGTCCCCCTGGCGCTTCAACGAGGCCTGGATGCTCGCCCACGACCCCGCGCTGGCGAGGTGGCGCTA
>JAVKID010000086.1:0-12667 GCA_031459655.1 Candidatus Fervidifonticultor octavus
CTTCCAGCAGGAAGCCGTGGTCCTTCTCCAGCGCAGCGAGGGCCGCGTCCAGCGATCCCGGGACCTGCTTGACCTTGGCCGCCTTGGACGGCGGCAGTTCGTAGAGGTCCACGTCCATCGGCTCGCCGGGGTCGATCCGGTTCTTGATGCCGTCCAGTCCCGCCATGGTCATGGCCGCAAACGCCAGATACGGGTTGCAGGTCGGGTCCGGCGGCCGGTACTCGATCCGCACCGCCTTCGGGTTGGACGAGTAGACCGGGATGCGCACCGCCGCGCTGCGGTTCCGCTTGGAGTAGACCAGGTTGACCGGCGCCTCGAAGCCGGGCACGAGCCGGCGGTACGAGTTGGTCGTCGGCGCGCACAGCGCCAGCAGCGCCGGGGAATGCCGGAGCAGCCCGCCGATGTACCAGCGCGCGATCTCGCTGGTGTTCGCGTACCCGTTCGGATCGTAGAAGATGTTCCGGCCGTCCTTCCACAGGCTCTGGTGCGTGTGCATCCCCGACCCGTTGTCGCCAAAGAGCGGCTTGGGCATGAACGTCGCCGTCTTGAAGTGCGACCGGGCCAGCATCTTGACCAGGTACTTGTAGAGCTGCATCTGGTCGGCCATGCGGGTCAGGCCCTTGTAGCGCATATCGATCTCGCACTGCCCGGCGGTGGCGACCTCGTGGTGGTGCACCTCGACCTCGATGCCGGCCTCCTGCATCTTGAGCACGAGTTCGCTGCGGAAGTCCTGCAGGCTGTCCGAGGGCGGGACCGGGAAGTAGCCTTCCTTGTAGCGTGGCTTGTAGGCCAGGTTGGGCTTCTCCTCGCGGCCGGAGTTCCAGGCCCCCTCGTTGCTGTCCACGAAGTAGAAGGCCGCGTTGGTGGTCTGGTCGAAGCGGACGTCGTCGAAGACGAAGAACTCGGCTTCGGGCCCGAAGTACGCATCGGTGGCGATCCCGGACGCCTTGATGTACTCCTCCGCCTTCTGGGCCACGTAGCGCGGGTCGCGCGTGTAGCGACCGCGCGTGACGGGGTCGTACACGTCACACGTCAGGAGCATGGTGGTCACGCGGCTGAGGGGGTCGATGACCGCGCTGCCCGGATCCGCCAGCAGGATCATGTCGCTCTCGTGGATGTGCTGGAAGCCGCGGATGCTGCTGCCGTCGAAGCCAATCCCCTCCTCGAACAGGTCGGGGGTGAGCTCCCTGACCGGAATCGAGAAGTGCTGCCACATCCCAAACAGATCGGTGAAGCGCAGATCGACGATCTGCACCCCCAGCTCCCGCGCCATCTCTATCACTTTCGCCGGGCTGGCGGCGACACCGGCGGAAGGACGATCGCCGACTATGGCCATGCCTCTTCCCTCCCTACTCCCCACCACAGGGGCGGGGCGAAAATAGACAAGGCGCCCCGTCGAGGGGCGCCGTGGCCCAACCGTGGTGCTATGCGCTTGGGCGTACTATAGCAGGGCGACCTGGAGTCGTCAACGGGCCTGAGGTCGGCGGGGTCTGGGGGTCGGCGGGCCGGCGCGGGGTCGGCGGGCCGGCGCGGGGTCGGCAGGCCGGCGCGGGGCCGCGTCCTGAGCCACCCCTCAAGCCTGTCGGTACTCCCGGCTCGTTGCGAGGAGCTCGGCAGGGAGCGCACCCTACTTGAGAACCGCCAGTTCGCGGGGCTCGACCTTGCGGTAGACGTCCTGGGGCGAACGCCGCTGCTCACCCACCGTCAGCAGCGCCTGCACCGGAATTCCGAACAGCCGCTCGTTCTCCTCGAGGTAGGGGAGGATCGTCGCCCAGTCTTCGTCCGTCAGCTCGGCGTAGCGCCCGCCGTTGAGTTGGCATTCCTCCAGGCGGCGGTGGGGATCTCGCGCGAAGATCGCCCCGCCAGCGGCCAGCGAGAACAGGTTGCCGCCAGGGTAGGGCGTCTCCAAGTCGACCATCCGGCCCTCAGCGTCGAACGTGATGCCGTTGAGGATCACGAAGCCGCCGCCCTGCGTGGGAATGCCCGCCATGAAGGACTCCGCCAGATAGTCCAGCGCCGTACCGTTGATCACCACCCGCGGCCGGCCCACCGCGTTGATGAGCGGCCGTCCCGCGGCGTTGCCCAGCACGAAGACGTCGCCCCCCTTGGCGCCGTAGAGGAAGGTCTGCCCGACATCCCCGTGGATCACCAGGCGGCCGCGCTTGAGGATCTGCCCGTACTGGTCCTGGCCGCTGCCGTGCACGACCACGGTCATCCCGTCGAGGCCCGAACCGAGATAGTCGCCCGGACTGCCGTAGACATCCAGCCGCACCCCGTCGGTCCGCGGACCGAAGCCGCACCCGATGAACCGCTGCCCCCGCACGTCGAAGACGGTCATGCGGCGCCAGCCGCGCCGGAAGGCCTCGACCAGGTACAGCGCCAGGCTCTGGGCTCCCTCGGAGGGGAAGCCCACCCCGTCGACCAGCAACAGGGCGCCGGGATCCCCCGCCGGGAGCCTGCCACGTGAGGCCCAGTCAATCCGCCGGACGCCGGTCCACTCCGACGGGACCGACCGGAAGATGGCGAAGAGGCGCTCCTGGAGGAGGGCCACCACCGAGGCGCGCCGCTTGCGACCCGTCGGGTAGCGCGCGTCCAGCAGCGCGGTGAGGGTCTCCACGGTCCGGCAGAACAACTCCGGGCCGGACGCGGCGGCGCGCTCCACCGCGTCGAGCCAGCCGGTCAGATCCTCGTAGGTCCAGGCGGCGAGTTGTCGGCGGGCGGCATCGGCGTCGAGCACGTCGCTGGCTCCCTCGGCCGGCCGCACCGGCACGGCTGCGGGGACCGGGCGCGGGGTGACCGGGACCGGGCGCAGGGTGACCGGGGCCGGGCGCAGGTAGTGGACCTGATCTGGTGGGATCCGCACCTGCTGGCCGAACTTGTTCGTGCAGACCAGACGCGCCGCCGCGCCGGTCGCCTCGACCGTGTAGATGAAGGCGCCGCCGTCCGTATACGAGCCGCCCCGCGCATTCCAGTAGCGGTCGGCCACCGGGCAGACGCGCGGGTCGTCGCGCGCCAGACTGCGCAGGGCGGCATCGATGGCCTGTTTCTCCGACGCGATGATCCCGATCTGGACCTCCCCCTCCTGCAGGCTGAAGACCTGGGGGCGCAGCATCGAGGTATCGGTGATCCCGATCAGTTGCCAGACCTCCCCGCCCCGCAGGGTCCGCGCGACGATGAAGAACCACGGGCCGTCGGGCGACCCGTGGATGTGGGCGGCCTGGATCGCGCGGTAGAGGCGCTGTTTCTCCGGCGGCAGCATCCGGAAGTCGCGCTCGGTGGTGGGCGCCATCGCCTCCAGCAGGACCTCCAGCGGATACCGGTACGTCCGGGCCCACAGGTCGAACAGCAGCACCGCCACCTCGGTGTCGGTCAGGAAGAGGGGATAGAGCCCGCGCTGGGCCAGGTACTCGCAGACGGCGTGGTAGTTGGCGAAGTCGCCGTTGTGGACCAGAGCGACGTCGAGGGCCGCAAACGGATGCGCGCCGCCGGGGTGCCAGACCCGCCCCTTGGTGGGATACCGCTGGTGTCCGATCCAGACGCGGGCCGCCATCTCCTCCATCCGGTAGTACCGGAACGCCTGCTCGGCGTAGCCCACGACCTTAAGGACCAGCATATCCCGACCGTAGGACATGACGAAGGCGCGCATGCGGCCGTCTGCGTACAACGCCCGGTTGAGGCGGAAGGCCCACTGGCTGAGGTACTCGTCCTCGGCCTCTGCCGCCTCGAGGTCGCGCAGCCCCCGCTCGCGGACGAACCGCTCGAGGACATCGGACCGCACGCGGGCGAAGAAACGCCAGACCTCGGGCGGGCGGACCTCCAGGCCCAGGTCGCGGTGATCGTCGAGCGTGGGGATCCGGTAGCCCTGGACGACCTCCAGGTCGCCGAGGAACTGCGTCTCGACGTCGGCGCGCGCCGAGGCGTCGAGGAGCGCCACCTGGATCAGGTAGGCGTCCGCGAGGGTGGCCCGGTCCACGCCCAGCTGCTCGGGGAGGAGGCCGCAGGCCGCCAGGCCGCCGCCCTTGCCGTTGCCCCGGTTGTGCATCTGCATGCAGGGCAGCAGGATGTGCGCGCCGGCGACCGGCACCGAGGCGGCCAGGCCGATAACGCCGCAGCCGCCCTCGGCGTCTGCGGGGCGCAGCGGGAGTCCCGGCGCCCCCAGCGTCCGCCGCGCGCGGATCAGCGTCTCGATCCTCACCAGGCCGCCCTCCCGACGCCGGCCACGTAGCGCAGCAGGTCGGTCCGGCCCCGCAGGTCGGCGATCGAGCGCAGCCCGAGGCGGCTTATGATCTCCCGCAGGACGATCATCCAGGCCCGGTAGAGGTTCGCGATGCGCCTGGCGCCCCAATCGGGGTCGATCAACCTGCTGAGGTCGGGGTCGGTGGTGGTGATCCCAAACGGACAGCCTCTGCCCTTCTCGCAGTCGGCCAGCCGCGTGCAGCCCAGCGCCACCAGATCGGCCATCCCGACGACCACGCCATCGGCGCCCAACGCGATCGCCTTAGCCGCATCATGGGGTGTCCGGATCCCCCCGCTGGCGATCAACACGATCTCGTCGCGGATGCCCTCCTGAACCAGGAACCGGTGCACCTTGGGGATCGCGTACTCGATGGGCATGGCGATGTTCTTCTTGGCGATTTCCGGTGCCGCCCCGGTGCCGCCGTAGCCGCCGTCCAGATGGACGATGTGCGCGCCGGCATGGTAGATGCCGACGGCGACCATGTCCACATCCGTCGGGGTCGAGACCTTGACCGACACCAAAGCGCGCGGGTTGACCGTCCGGATCCAGTCCACGTGCTTCTTGTGGTCCTCGACCGAGTAGACGCTGTGGAACGGGAACGGCGAGTAGAGGTTGATCCAGGCCACCGATTCCCGCATCGAGGCCACGGCCTCGGTCACCTTGCCGCCGAGCAGGTGGCCGCCCAGACCGGGTTTGGCGCCCTGGGCGTACTTGAACTCCACGAAGCGGGCGCGCTGGATGGTCTCCTCGCGGACGCCGAACAGCCCGGTCGCCACCTGCGTGATGATGTGGTCCGCCCACGGGATCAACTCATCGGGGTAGCCGCCCTCACCGGTCGAGGTGAAGGTGCCGATCTCGGCGGCGGCGCGCGCGCGGGCCAGCATGGTCTGCAGGCTCACCGAGCCAAACGACATCCCGCCCCCGTAGACGGGCAGGGGAATCGCAATCTCCGGGCCGAATCCACGCCGGTTGAGCCTCAGCGAGATGTCCACCTGGTCGGCTCCGACCCTCTCCGGCGGCTCCCAGGCGGGGTCGACCTCGAAGACCAACCGCAGGACGTCGAAGCCGCCGCCGGAGCGGCCGACGGCGTAGTCGCCACGCGCGGGAGGGCGGCCGGTCTCCGCCATCGTCCAGGTCGCCTGCAGCATCTCGGGCGTCCAGCGCAGGTCACCCAGGACCGGCGCCTCGCCGACCACGGTCCCGTCGGAGGCGCCGGTCAGGTGGACTGCCGGAAACAGCGCCCGGAACTGCGCCTCCTCGGCCGCATGGAAGATGACCCGTCCCACCTCGCCGCGCAGCCGCCGGACCTCGCGCATCCCCATGGCGCCCAGACACTCCAGCAGTTGGTCCCGCCAGGCGGCCATCAGGTTGACGAGGCGCCGGGCCCCCCACGCCGGGTCGAATTCGCCGGCCTCGGCGCCGCAGTGGCTCCGGTCGGCCCACAGCGCGCACCCCAGGGCGACCGGCAGCGTGAAGTCCACCGCCACCAGGTCGGCGCCGCAGGCAATCGCCTTGGGGACGTGCTCGGCGGCCGCAATGCCGCCGCTGACGATGAGGGTGACGCGGTCGCGGATCGCGTCCGCGACGAGGCGCCCGTGGACGGCGCGGAGCGCGTCGGCGATGAAGCCGGCGGGGGTCTGCCCGTACTCGTCGGCGTACAGGTGCAGGACCTCCGCCCCCCGGCCCACCAGGTGTGCGGCCAGCGCCGGCGTCTGCGGGCCCAGGGGCAGGTGGACGCCGACGACGGCGTTGGGGCGCTCCGCGGCGACGCGGGAGGCCGCCTGCAGGAGTCCGTCGGCAGCCTGCGACTCCTCGCCTTCCAGTTCCAGGTAGGGGACGCGCATCCACAGACTGCTGAGCGCATCCAGCCGGCCCACCGGGATGCGGAGGGCCAGCGCCTCCACGTGCGGGTCCAGGTCGGGCTGCCACTGATCCGGCTCGACGAGGGCCAGGGTGCCCAGATCCCGCGCGGCCATCGCCACGGCGAGCACGGGGTTCCGGGTGGGCGAAGGCAGCGGGTACGGGTTGAAGATCACGGGGATGGGCAGTTCGAGCAGACCGAGAGGCCCGGACGGCTGGTCCGCCGCCACCACCTCGGGCGGTCGCCCCAGATCCACAGAGGTCGAGATGTACTCGCGGCCGTGGATGCCGTCGCGGGTGGGGCGGACGATCTCCGACATGTCCAGCCACAGGCCGTCGAACCCAGGGCCGGCAAACGGCCCGCCGTACCCGGCGCCCGAGATGGGGATCTTCCCGCGCTCGGCCATGTACCAGGTCTGGGTGATGATCTCCGGTGTCCAGTAGGGATCGGCCGCGCCGCCGGTCTCGAAGGGCGCGTGGCCGTACTTGACGTACTCGTCCTGCTCCGCGAGGCGGAAGCGCGCCGGGGGCGCGAAGGGGGTCGGGGCGGCACGGGTCTCGATATGGTATCGAGTGCCGGCCAGGGTCTTCACAGCAGCGGCTGGTGCACCCCTTGGGTCGGAATGCAGCCAGCATCACCCCTCGTGGGGGGATGCCCAGTACGGATTACAGCATAGTCCTGCCGCTCGTGGTCTGCAACGCTAGAAGTAGTTGGAGGTAATTCCCCCGTCGGCCACCAGCACCGCGCCGTTGGTCCAGCTCGACTCGTCGGAAGCCAGGTACATCGCCAGGTAGACGATGTCCTCAGGCCGGCCGAAGCGTCCCATCGGGATGCGCGCCAGCCGGATCCGTTTCGCCTCGGGATTGGTCAGCAGCCACTCGGTCAGCAGCGGCGTCTCGATGGGCCCGGGGCAGATGGCGTTCGTGCGGATGCCCTTCGGGCCGAACTGCACGGCCAGGGACTTGGTCAGGGCGATCACGCCGCCCTTGCTGGCAGTGTAGGCGTCCTGGGGGACGGTGCAGCCGACCAACGCCACGAAGGACGCGACGTTGATGATGGACCCGCCGCCGGCCCGCAGCAGGGCCGGGACGCCGTGCTTGCAGACCAGGTAGATGCCCTTGAGGTTGACGTTCATGACCCGATCCCACACGGCTTCGTCCAGGTCCACGACCGATCCGTCCTCGGCGGGGAAGATGCCCGCGTTGTTGTAGAGCACGTCGATGCGCCCGAAGGCGGCCTCGCCGGCGCGGACGGCCTCGGCCACGTCGGCCTCCCGGGCGACGTCGGTGCGAACGAACACCGCCCGCCCGCCGGCGGCGTGCACCTGCGCAACCGTCTCCTGACCGGCCGCCTCAGCGACCTCGCTCACAACGATCCGCGCACCTTCGCGCGCGAACATCACCGATGCCATGCGCCCCATACCGCTGCCGGCCCCGGTGATCAGCACAACCTTGCCGTCCAGGCGTCCCATCGTCATCCCTCCGTCCCGCCGTCTGGTCCCGTCCCGCCATGTGGTCCCGTCCCCCCCATCTGCCAGGCGGTCAGCGCCCCGAGCCCGGGCTGCCGCGCTCTGCCAGCCGTCGCCGGTACTTTGCCATGACGCCTTCCAGCGAGGCCTGAAGGTCCACGCCGGAGGCATTCGCCAGGCAGATCAGCGCGAAGAACGCGTCACCCACCTCGTCGGCCCACGCCGCCGACGGTTGAAACGGGCCGCGGCCATAGCGCGTCCCGGTCAGGCTCTCCCGGGCCAGTTCGCCCACCTCCGAGGCGAGGTCGAGCAGCCGGACCTCCAGGGACCCTTCGAGCCCCTGGGCTTCCACGAACCGCGCCACCACTCTCTGGGCCTCGCGCAGTTCCATCCCCCGAACCTCCTTCGCGGAAGACTCAGAATCTCAGGCCCTCGATCAGGGCGCGCAGCCCGCCGGAGCGGAACAACCGGACGGCGCGGTCCGCCGGCAGCAGGCGGGTCTCCAGACGGCGTCGGATCGGACGCAGGAACCCCTCCTCACCGCGCCCGCGGCGCCGCAGGGCGTCCTCGCAGAGGTCCGCCAGGCCCTCGAGCAATCCCGGGAGCGGCTCGCGGGCCCGGAGGCCGCGGCGCACCGCGTCCTCGCGGTAGGCCTCCATCGCCGGCCAGGGATCGGGCCCCAGCCGGTCGCACACAAACGCCCAGGCCCGCGGCCAGGCCTCGACCAGCCCCAGGGACAGTGCGGCGGCAGCGAGCCCCTCGTCCGGCGGCTGCTGGCAGGCCGGCCGGATTTCAATGGTGGCGTGGTGCGCCCGGGGGCGCGCGCTGTTCCAGGTGTAGTGCTCGTGCCAGAGGTACGCCTCGAGGTCGGGCCCGTGGGTAGCCAGGTAGGACGTGAACGGTCGCCCATACGGCGCGAAGCCGGTGCTGTCGCGGAGCACGTAGCAGGTCTGCCCGCAGATGAAGGTCAGGAACTCCTCCAGGGTGGCATACCGCCGCGGGATCATGCCGTGCCGGTGGGCGCCGAGGGCCGCCAGCAGTCCTTCCCGCCCGGAGGCATAGCGGCCGACGCGTCCGGCGTACACCGACGAATTCGCGGTGAGGGCAATAATAGGCCCCGAGAGGAGATTTAACGCGTTGATGACGTCTGGGAGTTCGGATCGAGCGATGTCGACCTGGAGCTGGTCGCTGGCGGTCGTGGTGAAGTGCAGCCAGGGCCGTCCGATGGCGCGGTACAGGGCGACGTAGCGCGCCTTGGGCGTCATCAGGGCCACGCTGCCCGGCGTGCGGGGCTGAACGCCATAGCCCAGCACGACCATCCCCCGCGAGGCCGCCGCCCGAACCAGACGTCCGACCGCCGTCGCCGACAGCGCGTCGAGCTGATGGAGATCCTCCACGGGCGGCAGCACGACCTCCACGGTGGCCCGTCCCATCTCGACCTCGTAGCCCACCTGTCCGAGGTCCACGCGCACCGTCAGGCGCCGGCCGGCCGGATCGTCGTAGGCGATCCGCCCTCCACCCTCGGCCAGCAGGGGTTCCCACAGCAGGGCCGCGTCCCCGGCCCGGCCGTCGGGCCAGACGAGGGGGAACTCTGCCTCCCGCCCAATCCGCCGCAGGCCGCCCAGCGTCGGCGGGAAGCGGCGGGCGAACGCCTCGGCCAGGGCCTCGATGGCCGCCCGGGGCGGACGGTGCGAGGATCGCAGGCGCGTTGCAGGCGCGGCCTCAGAACGAGGGGTACTT
This sequence comes from Candidatus Fervidifonticultor octavus, assembly GCA_031459655.1. Taxonomy (GTDB): domain Bacteria; phylum Sysuimicrobiota; class Sysuimicrobiia; order Sysuimicrobiales; family Humicultoraceae; genus Fervidifonticultor_A; species Fervidifonticultor_A octavus_A. The sequence continues at coordinate 9,307 of JAVKID010000086.1, forward strand.
CGACGCATCCGGACAGAGGTAGTAGACGCGGTGGTCGAGCAACCGGCCGTCGGCATCCAGGTGGAACTGGTTGAGTTCCAGGTTGAGGATGTCGTACCGCAGCGCGGCATAGGGGTCCAGGCCCCGCAGTTCGCCGTGGAGTTGCTGCAGGAAGTTCTGGTGGGACGACACCAGGATCCGCCTGCCCCGATAGGCGCCCAGCGTCTTCTCCAGGAACGCCCTGGCCCGTGCCCGCAGCGCCTCGAACGATTCGCCGCCGGGGGGGTTGAGGGAGTACCGGACGTGCTCGATCGGCAGGTAGACCACCTGGGGGAAGCGAACGCGGATCTCGTCCTGCGTCAGCCCTTCCATCTCGCCGAACGAACGTTCGATGGCCAAATCGTCGATGATGATGCGCTCCCGCGGCCATCCCGTCACGATCTCCGCCGTTTCGATGGCGCGCTGCAGGCTGGACGCGATCACCACATCCAGCCGGGTCCCGTTGAAGTTGGCCCGGGCCTCCTCGGCCTGCGCGCGGCCCACGTCAATGAGGGGCGCGTCGATCCGCCCCCCGGTCCGCTTCGAGCGGTTGAGTTCGGTCAGGCCATGGCGGAGCGTGTAGAGCAGGGTCTGGCCGGGGGCGAGATCCGGCTCTTCTATCATTCCCACGTCTCCTCCGGAGCTCACGCACACGTCGGGCAGCGCTGTTGCTTCCCGCCGCCTGGAACATCTTCCTGCTGCTGTCCCCGGCGGCGGGGCCGCACGGGGTGGTATGGCGGCCAAGACCCGCCCCCCCAAACGGCCGGCCGGGGGCCCCGGGCCGGGGACAAGGGATTGGCGGGCCGCCAGGGAATACTAGGAGCAATATGCTGCGCTCACCATCGACCCGGAGGGGGAGGGGAAGCGTATGAGGCAGGGGACAGTCAAAGGCATGCTCAGGCGAACGGCGCTCTGGGTGGTTGTGCTTGCCCTCGCTGCGGGCCTGGCCAGCCAGGCGGCCGCCCAGGCCCCGGTGAGGCTGACGGTCTACACCGCGCTCGAGAACGACCAGCTGGGACCCTATAAAGCCGCGTTTGAGGCCGACAACCCCGGCATCGTGATTGACTGGGTACGGGACTCGACCGGCGTGGTCACAGCCCGTCTGCTGGCCGAGCGGGCCAACCCACGGGCGGACGTGATCTGGGGGCTGGCGGCGACGAGCATGATCATCTTCGAGGAACACAACATGCTCGAACCCTACACGCCCAGGGGCGCCGAAGCGCTCAAGCCCCAGTTCCGCAGCCCCCGCACCCCGATGACCTGGACCGGCATGGACGCCTGGCTGTCCGTGATCTGCTTCAACACCCGGGAGGCGGTCAGGCGCAACATCCGGCAGCCCAAGTCCTGGAAGGACCTGCTGAATCCCATCTACAAAGACCAGATCTCCATGCCGAATCCGAACTCCTCAGGGACGGGGTTTTTGACCATCGCCGCCTGGCTCCAGCTCTTCGGGGAGGATGAGGCCTGGAAGTTCATGGACCAGCTGCACACCAACGTGGCCTTCTACACCCACTCCGGTTCGGCGCCGTGCGTACGGGCCGCCCGGGGCGAGCATGCGCTGGGCATTGGGTTCGACATGCGGGGGGCCCGGCTGAAGCAGGAAGGTGCGCCGATCGACGTCATCCTCCCGCGAGAAGGCGCGGGCTGGGACATGGAGGCCACGGCCATCCACCGCGGGACGAGGAACCTGGCGGCCGCACGCCGGCTCGCCGACTGGTCGGTCAGCCGCAAGGCAAACGAGATGTACAACGAGTGGTATGCCATCGTGGCCCTGCCGGGCGTGGCCAACATCCCGCCATTCTACCCGCCCGACGGCGAAGCCAAGATGATCAAGAACGACTTCGGCTGGATGGCGAAGAACCGAGACCGCATCCTCCGGGAGTGGGGACGACGGTTCGAGAGCGGCAAACGGACCATCTAGACCCGTGGAGCACTGAGAGGAGACCGCCAGCCCCCGCCCCGGTTCAGCCTCAGCGGGGGCTGGCATGGCCATGAGCGCGCCCCACCTCCACGCCGCCGGCGCGACGGACCAGGCCGGCCAGACGGCGGTTCCCGACCTCCAGGTCGAGGGCATCTGGAAGCGGTTTGGCGCCTTCACGGCGCTGATGGACGTGTCGTTCGAGATCTTCCACGGCGAGTTCGTCTGCCTGCTGGGCCCCTCGGGGTGCGGGAAGACCACGCTGCTAAGGATCATCATGGGGCTGGAGGTCCAGACCCAGGGCCGCATCTGGCACCGGGGCCGGGACATCTCGATCCTGCCGCCGGCCCATCGCCACTTCGGGATCGTCTTCCAATCGTACGCGCTCTTCCCGTACCTCACCGTCTTCGACAACATCGCCTACGGACTCCACAGCCGCAGGATGAGGCGCGACCAGATCAGCGCCCGTGTCAACGAACTCCTGGCGCTCATCGGCATGCCCGACGCGGCCAGGAAGTACCCGGCCCAGCTCTCTGGCGGCCAGCAACAGCGGGTGGCCCTGGCCAGGGCCCTAGCGCCCTCGCCGGGGGTGCTCCTGCTGGACGAACCGCTCTCGGCCCTGGACGCCCGACTCCGCATCCGCCTCCGGCACGAGATCCGCGCGCTCCAGCGGCGGCTGGGCATCACTACCATCCTGGTCACCCACGATCAGGAGGAAGCCCTCACGATGGCCGACCGGATTGTCGTCATGAACCACGGGGTCATCGAGCAGATCGGCACGCCCTTCGAGATCTACCGGAATCCCGCCACCCCCTTCGTCGCGGACTTCGTGGGCGAGATGAACTTCCTGGACGGCGCGCTGGTGGACTCCGGCCTGGTCCGCGTGGGGGACACGGAACTGCGGGCCGGCGCCGCCGACGGGATCTCGATAGGCTCCCATGTCCAGGTCTGCTTCCGGCCCGAAGACGTCGACGTGCGCAACGCCGGCGCCTCGGCCACAAACGCCATGCCGGTGGAGATCATCGCCCTGGACTTCCTGGGATCGTTCTACCGCGCGACGCTGCGGCCGACGGCGGCCGGGACCGCTGAGGTCAGGGCCGACATCCCCATCCACCTCCAGCGCGAGTACGACCTGGCCCCGGGAAAGATCATCACGGTGTCGTTGCCCGCCGACCGCATCCGCGTGTTCACCAGAGGCTGAGCGAGATGGCGACGGCGGTCGCGAGGGCCCGGGTCCACCAGAGACTCGCGGGCGACGAGTGGCTGGCGCGCGGGGGCCTGGCGGGCCTGGCCCTGTGGCTGGCGGTCACCGTGGCCCTGCCGTTGTGGGCGCTCCTGTCCCGGAGCGTGCTGAGCCGCCAGGGACAGTTCGTCGGGCTGGCCAACTACGCCGACTACTTCTCCAATCCCGCGCTCTTCTCGTCG
>JAVKID010000087.1:0-12578 GCA_031459655.1 Candidatus Fervidifonticultor octavus
GGTCTCGGCCACGGGTTTCCGATCTGGTAGCACCCTGATGGCATGGCCGTGCGGCTGGTCGAGTCTGATTCCACCTCACGTTCTCTGGTGATGCATACCACGCCGATTTCGGGTCGCCCCGTCTGGGTTCCTGCACTGTTGCCCGACCGAAGGGAATTTCTGGGTTGCCACCAGCGTGTCATACAGGATGACGGAGGCAGAGGCATGACCCCACAGATCCCCGGCATCCACCATGTGACCGCCATCGCCGGCGACCCGCAGCGGAACGTGGATTTCTATGTCGGCACCCTCGGGCTGCGCCTGGTGAAGCGGACCGTCAACTTCGACGATCCCGGCACCTACCACTTGTACTACGGCGATGAGGTCGGCCGTCCCGGGACCCTCGTGACCTTCTTCGCGTGGCCCGGCGCGCCGCGCGGGCGCATCGGCGTCGGGCAGGTGACGGCGACCGCGTTTTCCATCCCTGCACGCGCTGTGGGCTTCTGGCAGGAGCGGCTGCGGCGGCATGGCATCGCGGTCCGGGGTCCCACGGCGCGGTTCGACGACGCGGTCCTGGCGTTCGAGGACCCCGACGGCCTGCCGCTGGAACTGGTCGCCTCAGACGACGACGCCCGCACCGGCCGGGGCGGCGGCCCGATCCCCGAGGCCTATACCATCCGCGGTGTCCACGGGGTGACGCTGTCCGAGCGGGGGCTGGACGAGGGCGGCCGCCGCACCCTGGGACTGCTCGACGAGGGCCTGGGCTTCCGCTTGGTCGGCGAGGTCGGCCGCCGCTTTCGCTTCGCCGCCGGAGACGGCGGTACTGGGGCGCTCGTCGACGTCCTGTGCCTGGACGGCGCTCCCACGGGGGAGACGGCCGCCGGAACCGTCCACCACATCGCCTGGCGCACGCCCGATGATGCTCATCAGCGGGCCTGGCAGGAGCGCATCGCGCGCCTGGGCCTCCGCGTCACCGACGTGCGCGACCGCCAGTACTTCCGGTCCATCTACTTCCGGGAGCCGGGCGGCGTGCTCTTCGAGATCGCCACTGACCCGCCTGGCTTCACCGTGGACGAGCCGCCGGCACACCTGGGCACACACCTGATGCTCCCACCCTGGCTGGAGCCCAGGCGGGCGCAGGTGGAGCGTGCGCTGCCGCCCCTCTCGATCCCGGAGGTCCGGATGTCCTGACGGGCCCGTGCCACCGCCATCCGCCGGGCAGGAGGTCCCGGGGCTATCCCTTGAGATAACGCTCGAACCAGGCCAGCGTCCGGCGCCAGGCGTCCTCGGCCGCGTCTTTCTTGTAGTTCGCTCCCGTGTCGTTGAAGAACGCGTGGGCCGCCCCGGGATAGGTCACGATCTCGTGAATCACGTTCGCCTTCTGCAGCGCCTCCCGGATGGCCGGGATGCCGGCGTTGATGCGGGCGTCAAGTTCGCCGTAGATGGCCAGGACCGCCGCCCGGATCTTCGGCACGTCCTCCAGCGGCGGGTTGGAACCGTAGAATGGTACCCCCGCGCGCAGTTCGGGATCCTGCGTGAGAAAGCGCCAGACCATGCCGCCGCCGAAGCACCACCCCATGGTCCCGATGCGGTCGCGCCGGATGCCCGGGGTTTCCTGCAGCCGGCGGCGGGCGTCGAGCAGCATCGCGACGAGCTCATCGGGCGGTGTCCGGCCGAGCTGTGCCGTCACCTGGGCGAGGTCGGCAAACCGCGCCGTACCACCCGCCGGCGCGGCCAGGTCGACGGCCAGCGCGATGTAGCCCTGCTTGGCCAGCCGGCGGGCCACGTCTTTGAAGTGTTCCAGCAGGCCGCGGTTCTCGTGGATCACGATCACGCCCGGGTACGGCCCATTGGCGCGCGGCCGGGCCAGGTAGCCCAGGTTCGGCTCGGGCCCCCGGCTCCGGAGATACGTGATCATCTCCACCTGAATCGCGGGGTCATCGGGCGACACCGTCACGCCCGGCTGCGCCGCGGCCACCAGCGGGGGTCCCGCCGCCGCCGCCGCCGCAATCTCGCCGGCGGTAGCCGTCACGCCCAGGGTCTGCAGGACGGGCACGGCCAGCGCCGCACCGCCGGCCATCAGGGCCATGCGGCGCAGGAGTTCGCGGCGCGGCAGCCGTCCCTCGCGATACTCCTCGGCCCATTCTTCCACGATGTAGCGTTGCAGGTCGGTCATCGCTCGTCCCCCCTCACGAGTCCGGCCGGATATGAAGGTTGCCGACCTTCACGGTTTCTTTACCTCCGGTATGGCATCCTATCACTATCGTGGTCTTGTCGTGCAGAGAGGGACGGAAACGGCCAGACGCGCTCGCCTGACCGAGCCGAAAAGGGTGTGATGGTGCCGTCGGGTCTTCGCGCGGCGCGGGAATCAGGACTCAACGGAGTCCGGAAGAGAGGGCTCGGGGGGCGCGGCGGCAAACCCCAGAACCGATTCGCACCACCGCGCCACACACAGCAGGTGCTCTTCCCGGAAGGCGCCGCCTGCCAGCTGGATCGCCAGGGGAAGCCCGTCGGGGCTAACCCCGCTGGGCAGTGCGATGGCGGGCAGCCCGGCGAAACTCCACGGGGCGCACAGCGTGGGGTCGCCGGTCGACGCCAGCCCGCGCGGAGCCGCCGTGGGCGCCACGGGCATGAGGAGGGCATCGACGCGGTCGAAGATCGGCGTCATCTCCACCCGAAACCGCCGGCAGACCTGCCGGGCGCGGATGTACTCGGTCGCGCGGACCCCCAGGCCGGATTCGACGAGGCCGCGGATCTTCGGCTGGTAGTCGGCGGTGTGCTGCATGAAACGAGTTTCGTGGACGGCCGCGGCCTCGGCGCGCAGCACGAGCTGGCCAGCCTCATGGACGGCGTGGGCGCTGGGCGGTAGGGGCACGTCCTCAACGGTCGCCCCTGCCCCCGCCAGACGCGCGGCGACGTCGTCGAGATGCGCGACGATTTCCTGGCTCGCCCGCTCGACGTACCACCCGCGCGGGACGCCCAGCCGGGGCGCGTTCGTGAGCCGGCCAAGGCCGCCCAGGTAGTCTGCAGTCGGCGCGTCCACCGAGTACAGGTCCGCCGGATCGTATCCCGCCAGCACGGAGAGCACCAGCGCCGCATCCTCCACGCTGCGCGCAAAGATCCCCACGTGGTCCAGGCTCCAGGCCAGCGGAATCACGCCGGCGGCGCTGATCCGACCATGGGTCGGCTTCAGGCCCACGATCCCGCAGTAGGCCGCCGGCCGCAGCGTCGAGCCGATCGTCTGCGACCCCAGCGCCAGCGGGATCATTCGCGCGGCCACGGCCGCGGCCGAGCCGCTGGACGATCCCCCGGGCGTGTGGGCCAGGTTCCAGGGATTCCGCGTCACCGTGGGGTCCGCGTAGGCGAACTCGGTGGTGGCGGTCTTGCCGAGGATGATGGCGCCGGCCCGCCGCAGCCGCGCCACCGCCTCGGCGTCCTGCGGCGGCCGCTCGTGGGCGAAGGCCGAGGCGCCCGCGGTCGTGACCATCCCCGCCACGTGGTAGATGTCCTTGATGCCCACCGGCACGCCGTGGAGCGGCCCGCGCAGCCTGCCGGCCCGCGCCTCGCCGTCGAGTTCCCGCGCGGCGGCCAGCGCCCCCTCGCGGTCCACATGGACCCAGGCGCGGATCGCCGGGTCGTGCCGCTCGATCCTGGCCAGGCAGGCCTCGACGACCGCCGCTGCGGAGAGCCGGCCGCCGCGGATGCCGGTGACGACTTCGCTGGCCGTCAGGGTGTGCGGTGTCAACGCGCCTCGAGGTCGCCGCCCCTACGCGCGGAGGAGCTGGCGCAGCATCATGTTCAGAATCCCACCGTGACGGTAGTACTCGACCTCCACCGGCGCATCGATCCGGACCACTGCGTCGAACGTGGTCTCAGATCCGTCGTCCCGCCGGGCGCGGACTCGCACGCGCTGGCGCGGCGCCAGGCCCCGGCCCGGACCCTCGATATCGTAGACCTCGAATCCGGTCAGCCCCAGCGTCTCGCGGCCCTGTCCGTCGGCGAACTGCAAAGGCAGCACCCCCATGCCCACCAGGTTGCTCCGGTGGATGCGCTCGTAACTCTCGGCGATGACCGCGCGGACGCCCAGCAGGTAGGGCCCCTTGGCCGCCCAGTCGCGGGAGGAGCCGCTGCCGTATTCCTTGCCGGCGATAACCACCAGCGGCACGCCCTCCTGCCGGTAGCGCATGGCGGCATCGTAGATGAACATCGTCTCCCGGCTGGGCAGGTGGACGGTCTTCGGGCCTTCGGTGCCCGGCAGCATGAGGTTCTTGAGGCGGATGTTGCCGAACGTCCCCCGCACCATCACCTCGTGGTTGCCGCGTCGCGCGCCGTAGGTGTTGAAATCGGCAGGCCGGACCCCGCGGTCGATCAGGTATCGGCCGGCGGGACTGTCGACGGCGATGGCGCCGGCCGGCGAGATGTGGTCGGTGGTGATGGAGTCGCCCAGCACCACCAGGGCCCGGGCGCCGATGATGTCCGCCGGCGGCTGGGGCTCCGGGGACAGGTCGACGAAGAACGGCGGCTCCTGGATGTACGTGGACGCGGGATCCCACTCGTAGACCTCGCCCTCGGGGACCGGCATCGTCCGCCACCGCTCGTTGCCCTCGAAGACCTGCCCGTACTGCTGGCGGAACTGCTCCTGCCGGAGCGACGTGTGGATCGCCTCGCGGATCTCCTGCTGCGTCGGCCAGATGTCGCGCAGGAAGACCGGACGGCCATGGCGGTCGGTCCCCAGCGGCTCGCGGGTGAGGTCCACGTCGATGCGGCCGGCCAGGGCGTACGCCACCACCAGGGGGGGCGAGGCGAGGTAGTTGGCCCTGACCTGGGGGTGGATGCGGCCCTCGAAGTTCCGGTTGCCGGAGAGCACAGCCGCGGCCACCAGGTCCCCCTCGCGGATGGCCGCGGCCACCGCCTCGGGGAGCGGACCGCTGTTGCCGATGCAGGTGGTGCAGCCGTACCCCACCACATGGAACCCGAGCCGCTCCATGGCGGCCAGCAGGCCCGAGGCGCGGAGGTACTCGGTGACGACGCGGGACCCGGGCGCCATGCTGGTCTTCACGTGGCGGGGAACGGCCAGGCCGCGCTCTATCGCCTTCTTGGCCAGCAACCCGGCGCCGATCATCACCGTCGGGTTCGAGGTGTTCGTGCACGAGGTGATGGCCGCGATGACCACGGCCCCGTGGCCGATCTCGCCGCTGGCCCCGTCGAACCTCACCGGCACCACCCGCCGGGCCTGGTCCTCTGTCAGGCCGAACCCCCGCTGGGTCACCGGGGCAGCGAGCGCCTGCCGGAATGCCTGCTTGGCCGCGCCCAGCGCCACGCGGTCCTGGGGTCGCTTGGGTCCGGCCAGGCTCGGCTCCACCGTGCTGAGGTCCAGGGTGAGCACCTCGCTGAACTCGGGCTCCGGGGTGGCGTCGGTGCGGAAGAGGCCCTGCGCCTTGCAGTAGGCGTCGACCAGGGCGACCTGCGACGCCGAGCGTCCGGTCACCCGGAGGTAAGCCAGCGTCTCGTCGTCGGTGGGGAAGAACCCGATGGTCGCGCCGTACTCGGGCGCCATGTTGGCGATCGTCGCGCGGTCGGGCAGGGCCAGGGTGCCCAGCCCGGGCCCGAAGAACTCGACGAACTTGCCGACCACGCCGTGCCGGCGCAGCATCTCGGTGACGGTCAGGACCAGGTCGGTGGCGGTGACCCCGTCGCGCAGCGCCCCGGTCAGCCGGACGCCGACGACCTCGGGCAGCAGCAGGTAGAACGGCTGCCCGAGCATGTTCGCCTCGGCCTCGATGCCGCCGACCCCCCACCCCAGTACGCCCAGGCCGTTGACCATCGGCGTGTGCGAGTCGGTGCCCACCAGCGAGTCGGGGAAGGCGACGGTCCGCCCGTCGGCCTGCCGTGTGCTGACGACGGTGGCCAGGAACTCCAGGTTGACCTGATGGACGATGCCGGTGTCGGGCGGAACCACCCGGAGGTTCCGAAACGCTTTCTGCGCCCACCGCAGCAACGCGTAGCGCTCGCGGTTCCGCTCGAACTCGCGCTCTACGTTGATGACGATGGCGTCCGCCGAGCCGAAGGCGTCCACCTGGACGGAGTGGTCGATGACCAGGTCGACCGGGTTGAGGGGGTTGATGCGGGCCGGATCGCCGCCCAGGCGGCGCAGCGCGGAGCGCATCGCGGCCAGGTCCACGACCGCGGGGACGCCGGTCAGGTCCTGCAGCAGCACGCGGGCCGGCAGGAACGGGATCTCGCGTTCCGCGGGCTTCGGCGTCCAGCCGGCGAGCGCCCGCACGTCCTCTTCGGTGACCCTGTAGTGGTCGCACTGCCGCAGCGCCGACTCCAGGAGGATGCGGATGGAGAACGGCAGGCGGTCGACCTGCCCCAGTCCGTCGCGCTGGAGCCGCTCAAGCCGGTAGATCTCCACGGGCCCGGCGGAGGTCTGGAGCACGTCGCGTGCCCCAAAGGGATTCGTTGGGTCTGGCATCGGCTTCACCTACTCTGCACGATCTGGACCGCTCCCAATGTACCAGACGAATCTCTCCGACGAAAGCCGCCGAAGCGTGGAGGACTGCCCGCCACGCTGTGGAACATGGGCCATCGTTCAGGCGGATCCGGAGAGGAGCCCCATCGCCGCGTGTCCCTGATTCTGGGCATCCTGGGCGTCGTCATCGTGCTGGCCGCGCTGCTGTCGCGCGCGATGGAGCGGGGGCCGTTCTCCAGCGCGATCCTCTTCGTCGCCATTGGCTTGGTGCTGGGCCAGGCGGGTGTCCTGCGCCTCCCGGTGACCTCCGAGCCCGTGATCCTGATCGGGGTGGTCACCCTGACCCTGGCGCTCTTCACCGATGCCATCAAGATGCAGACCGAACAGCTGAAGCGGCACTGGCCGGCGTCCATGGCCGTCCTCGGGCCGGGGACGATCCTGACCGAGCTGGCGATGGCGGTCGCGGCGCGGTGGCTGCTGGGCCTGGACGTCGTTCCGGCGCTGCTGCTGGGGGCGGTCCTGGCATCGACGGATCCTGTGCTGCTGCGCGACGTGCTCCGTGACGCGCGGACGCCCCAGCCGGTCCGGCAGATCCTCTCGGTCGAGTCCGGGATGAACGACGCGGTGGCCCTCCCGGCGATCCTGTTCCTGATCGCCTTCTCGGGGGGACGAGGAGGCTCCGGCGCGGGATGGGTGGAATTCGCCGTCCCCTTGTTTGTCCTGAGCCCCCTGTTGGGGATCGTCGTGGCCTGGATCGCCGTGCGCGGCCTCACGGTCGTCGACCGCCGGATCGGCGTGCGCCGCGATTACGAGTCGCTGTATTCCATCGGTATCGCGTTTGTGGCGTTCGCGGCGGCCGAGCGGCTGGGCGGCAGCGGGCTGCTCGCCGCATTCGCGGCCGGACTCACGATTGCGGTGAGCGATCTCGACCTGTGCGAGTGCTTCCTCGAATACGGGGAGACCACGGCCGAGCTCATGATGCTGCTCACGTTTGTGCTGTTCGGGTCGGCGCTCGTCTGGCCGGCTCTGGAGGCAGTCGACTGGCGTGTGGCGGCCTTCGCGGCGGTGGCCGTGTTCGTGTGCCGGCCGGTGGTGCTGATGCTGGTGCTCAGCCGGTTCCGCATCCCCGTCCAGGACAAGCTGTTTGCGGCGTGGCACGGCCCCCGAGGGCTGAACTCGATCCTGTTGGCGCTGCTGGTGCTCGTCTCCGGCACCCCCGGAGGGGACCGGGTGTTCGCCGTTGCGGGCATCGTGGTGCTGGCCTCGGTCATCCTCCACGGCATCCTGGGGACGCCGCTGGTGACCTGGTCGGCGCGGGCGCCGGCGGCGGAACTGGTGCCCGAGCCCGACGCCGCGGAGGTCCCCCGCATCTCTGCGCCCGACCTGGCGGCGATGCTGGAGCGCGGCGATCCGGTGCTGGTCGTGGATGTCCGGAAGCCCGGGGACCTGAACCGCGATCCACGCCGCATCCCCACGGCAGTCCACTATCCGCTCGATGAGGCCGCGTCGCGCATCGTCAAGCAGGCCCCCACCGGCCCCATCGTCCTGTACTGCGCCTGACTGCGCGAGGCGACCAGCGCCCGTGTGGCGCGGCAGGTGATGCGGGAGGGCTTCCGCGACGTGCGCGTGCTCGCAGGCGGCTGGCGCGCCTGGCTCGACCTGGGCGCGCAGGTGCAGGCGTCCCGGGCGGTCAGCGCCGCCTCATGAACCGGCCGCGTCCCTCCATGAGCATCTGCAGCCGCGCCCACTGCTCCGCGGTCAGGACCGACCGCAGGTCCACCAGCATGTCGAACCGGGCCCGGACGAGTTGACCCTGCAGGTCGCCGATGCGCCGGGCGATGGCCTCCAGGCGGGCGCGGTCGGGCGTCGTCGCCAGCATGGCCTCGCGGGCGTCCAGCCGGGCCCGGGCCAGGTCGATGCGCAACTGGGCGGTGCGGGCGCGGTGGGCGAGCAAGATCTGCTCGACCCGCCGGGCCTGGTCTTCGGTCAGGTTCAAGCGCTGGCGCAGGCGCACCCACGGGGGCGCGAGGGCTGGCTGCGCGGGCGACGGCGCCTGGGCCGTCAGCGCGCTGGCTTCGATGTCATCCAGGCCGACCGCGGCAGGCTCATCGGCGACTGCCGCCGCCGCCAGGGCGACGGTGAGCACGAGTCCCGCGGTTACCACGCCGGCCATGCGGTGGATCGGTCGCATGCTCTCCCTCCCAGGTACCAGAATTCCTGTTCCTTCCACAGGAGAGACGGCGCAGGCGGCCCACAGGTTGAGCAGGCGCCACCGCGTGGGCCGGCGCCGCGGGGCCTAGCCTAGCCGGCGGGCTTCAGCAGGAGGACATCCTCGGGGAGGACGCGGATCGCCACCGGGCCGCCCTCGGTGAACCGGAGGAGCGCCCTGGGGTTGGGGACCTGCACGCGCAGGAGGGTCCCGCCGGCCAGCTCCACCTCGCAGGTCATCACCCAGCCCAGGTAGCTGCGCAGGCGCAGCGTCCCCTCGAGGATATTGGCCGACCCCTGGGCGGCAGACGGCTCGGTGAGCTCCAGCGACTCCGGCCGCAGGCAGACGGTGACGTGGTCGCCCGGCCTGACCCTGGGATTGCGGGCGGCCGTCGCGCGCACGGCCAGCCCGGTCTGCAGCGCCACCACGATCTCGTCGTCGGCGGTCTGGCGGACCGACCCGGACAGGAAGTTCGCGCCGCCCAGGAAGTCGGCGACGAAGGCATCCGCGGGACGCTCGTAGACCTCCTGGGGGGTGCCGAGCTGGACCAGGCGGCCGCGGTGCATCACGGCGATCCGGGTGGAGAGCATCAGGGCTTCTTCCTGGTCGTGGGTGACGTAGATGGTCGTGATCCCCAGCTGCCGCTGCAGCTTGACGAGTTCGTTGCGCATCTGGACCCGCAGCCTCGCGTCGAGGTTGGAGAGCGGTTCGTCCAGCAGCAGCAGCGACGGCTCGACGACGATGGCCCGCGCCAGCGCCACCCGCTGCTGCTGCCCGCCGGAGAGCTGCGAGGGGAGCCGCCCCCCGAACCCTTCCAGGCCGACCAGCCTGAGGGTGTCTTCGACCTTCCTGGCGATCTCGCCGCGCGGCACGCGGCGTTCAACCAACCCGAAGGCGACGTTGTCGAAGACGGTCATGTGGGGCCACAACGCGTAGTTCTGGAAGACCATCCCGATGTTGCGGCGCCACGGCGGGACCCCCGTCACCGGCTGGCCGTCGAAGAGGATCTCTCCGGCCTCCGGCTGCAGCAACCCGGCGATCATGCGCAGCGTGGTGGTCTTCCCGCACCCGCTGGGGCCCAGCAGGGTGAAGAACTCACCGCGCCGGATGTCCAGCGACAGATCGTCTACGGCGACCGAGCCTCCAAACCGTTTCCGCAGCCGCTGGAGGCGGACTTCGACCGCACGGGCGCGGCGCGCCGCTTCGGGGGGCGGTCCGGCCACCGCGGCCGCCGGCAGTGGGGGATCTTGCGGCTGCATGCGGCCCCGGCTACAGGTTGAAGGCCATCCGGCCGCGGCCGGAGAGCCGGTTGGCCAGGTAGGTGCCCAGGGCCACGATGACGATGGCCACCACGCCCAGAGCCGCCGCCGCGCCGCGGCCCAAGGGGCTCTGCGAATAAATGTAGATCCCATACGCCAGCGGGCTCTGCTCGATGCGGCTGACCAGCGTGATCGTGGTGCTGAACTCCACCGCGGCGGTGATGAAGACCAGCACCCCGCCGGCCGTGATCCCGCCGGCGATCAGGGGCAGGACCACCCGCCGGAAGGTCCGCAGCCGGGGCGCCCCGGAAATGGCCGCGGCATCCTCCAGCGTGCCGTGGACCTGGTGGAGCGCCGCATGGCTGGCCCGCAGGGCATACGGCAGCCGCCGCACCATGTAGGCCAGCACGAAGATTATCCAGGTGGAGGCCAGCGACGTCTCGGTCCCGGGCAGCGTGATGTGGTAGAAGACCCGCAGGAACCCCACGCCGATCACCACGCCCGGCAGTGCGATAGGCATCATGGCGATGGCGTCCAGGGCCCCCTTGCCCGGGACCCGGCCCCGCTGGAGCAGGTAGGCGATAGCCGCCGCGATCACCACGCCGAGCAGCGCTGCGCCGATGCTGTAGGTGAGCGTGTTAACGATGAACCGCGGCGCCCGCAGGAAGATCTCGGCGTAGTTGTTGAGGGTGTAGGCGGTGGGCAGGTAGCTCAGGCTCCACACCCGACTGAAGGACATCATCACGATGCCCAGGTGGGGCAGCAGTGCGACCAGCAGGATGAGCCCGCAGGCGGCCAGGGCGACGCCCGACCGCCAGCCGGCCAGCGGCCGCCCGCCCTCGGGCTGCCGGGTGCCGGTCTGCAGCGTGGCGTACTCCCGTCGCGCCACGATCCAGTTGGACAGCAGCACGCAGGCGATGGAGAGGACGACCATCACGACGCAGATGACGTAGCCGTCCACGTCATCCAGGCCGACCGTGGTGATCCGGAGGTATGCCTGCGGCCCGAGCATGTTCTTGAAGTTGAGGATGAAGGGGGTCCCGATGTCGTCCACGGCCTTCACGAAGGTCAGCAGTGCCCCGGCGGCGTAGGCCGGCAGCACTAGGGGGAAGACCACCCGCCGCAGCAGCCGCCAGCCCCAGGCTCCCATCATCTGGCCCATCTCCTCGAGGGACCGGTCCACGTTCATCAGGGCGGCCGTTACGGTTAGGAAGATGAACGGGAAGAAGTGGAGGGCCTGCGCGAGCACAATCCCGCGCAGGCCCTCCATGATGTTGACCCGTAGCCCCAGGAGGTCCTGCAGGAGGAGCGTGATGGTGCCCGCGCGACCGAAGACCTGCGTCAGCGCGATGGCGCCCACGAAAGGCGGCAGGACCAGGGGCAACGTGGACAGGGTGATGACTGCCATCCGCCCCGGGAAATTGTAGCGGGCGACCAGGAACGCCAGCGGCAGGGCCAGGACGGTGCCCACGATGACCGTCCAGAAGCCGGCCGACAGGCTGTTGACCAGCGACTCCACGTAGAGCGGGTTCTGGAAGAACCGCATCAGGTGCGCGAGCGTCGGGCCGCCGTCGGCGTCGGTGAGGGCGATCTTGAGGACGGCGGCGATCGGCAGGACGACGAACAGCCCCAGGATGACCAGTAGGACGGCCATCAGGGCCGCGTGTCCCGGATCGACGGAAGCGCGCCACCGGCCCAGCAGCGGGACCGGTGGGGGAGCCGCTCGTGTGGCGGGCACGCTCATACCGGACGGGCGGCCGGGCGGCGCGTCCTAGCGGCGCCGGGCCGCCTCCTCCGCCTGAGCGGCGAGCTGGACGGCGCGCAGGTATGACTGCCGGGCCACCTCGCCCCACTCACGTTCCTTGGCGCTGCGGTAAGCCGCATCGCGCTCCATGCCCCCGCTGACCTCCGCCGCCATCCGCTCGCTCACGTGCACGTAGCGCGCCGACGCGCGGGCCTGGGCCAGCAGGCGCTCGGCCGCCGCGACGTCGCGGCCGGCCGCGCGGGCCGCTTCGATTGCCTGCTCGGCCCGATAGACCGCCTCCCAGGCGCGGCGCAGTTCGGCGTGGCGGAAGGTGATGATCTGGTCGAACATGCGGTTGGTGACCTGGTAGCGGCTCGCCGACAGGTCGGCGTTGAACTGGACGCCGGCCTTCATGGTGAAGGGGTTGGGGATCCCCTTCGGCGCCTCGGCGTACAGGGTCGTTCGCACCGGCAGCCGCGCGATCTCCGGCTTGAAGAGCAGCCGCTGCCCGTCGTCGCTCAGCAGGAAGTTGATGAAGCGCCGGGCCCCCTCGGGGTTTGGCGCGTTCCTGATCATCGCCACGTTGGCCGGGACAATGGACGTGATGGATGGGTACACGAAGTCGATGGGCTGGCCCGATGCGATGGCCGAGAGACCGAAGAAGTCGATGACGATCCCGATGCCGTACTGCCCGGCGATGACGGCCTCGGGGACCCCGAAGGAGCGCTCCGTGATGGCGCCCATGTTGCCGCCCATCTGCAACAGCAGTTCCCAGCCCTTCTGCCAGCCGTACCCCTGCAGGATCGTCTCGACGGTCAGGTGTGTCGTCCCGCTGCGGCTCGGCGCCGAGATCACCAGGTGGCCGAAGTAGACGGGCTTGATGAGATCGTCCCATTCCCTGGGCGCCGGCAGTCG
>JAVKID010000088.1:0-12350 GCA_031459655.1 Candidatus Fervidifonticultor octavus
GTAGGGCCAGGCCCCACGGACTGGTCGGCGTTGCTGCGATCAGGATACCATGACCTACGGCCAGACGACGAGCGCGCTGTCGCGGGCGGCGGTCGGCCATCTGCCTACCCGGCGCCCACCTCGGCCACCAGGGCCTTGGCCTCCGCCAGCGCCTCCGCGAAGACGTCGATCGCCCGGTCCACCTGCGCGTCGGAGGCGATCAGCGGGGGCGCAAACCGGATGACCTCCCGCCGGTTGGTGGAGTAGAACGCGAGGACCTGCCGCTGGAGCATCCCCGAGAGGACGAGAAACGCCACGTCGGCATCCACGAACTCGACCCCGACCAGGCACCCGCGCCCCCGCACGTCGGTGACCAGCCCGGCCGCGTCTCCTGCCGCGCGCCGCAGCCCGGCCATCAGCCGCTCGCCGATGGCCGCGGCGCGGGGCAGGAGGTTCTCTTCCAGGATGACCCGGATCGTGGCCGCGGCAGCGGCCCAACCCAGGCGGTTGCCGAATGTCGTGGTGTGGATGAGCGGATCGCGGATCATGGGTTCCCACAGCGGCGGCCGCGCCACCATGGCCCCCACCGGCGCCACCCCGCCGCCCAGCCCCTTGGCCGTCGTCAGGATGTCGGGGACGACGTCCTCGTGCTCGCAGGCCCACATCTTTCCGGTGCGGCCCATGCCCGTCTGCACCTCATCGACCACGAGCAGCACGCCGTGCCGGTCGCAGACCTCGCGCGCGGCGCGTAGGTAGCCATCGGGCGGCACCACGACTCCGGTCTCGCCCTGGATGGGCTCCAGGACCACCGCCGCGGTGCGGGGGGTGACCGCCCCGGCCAGGGCGTCCGCGTCGCCGAAGGGAACGTGGACAACCCCGGGCAGCAGGGGCTCGAAGGGCGTGCGGTAGAGGTCCCGGCCTGAGATCGACAGCGCGCCCAGCGTCTTCCCGTGAAAGGCTCCCGAGGCGGCGATGAGGTCTGTCCGCCCCGTGGCCAGGCGGGCCACCTTGATGGCTGCCTCGTTGGCTTCAGCGCCGCTGTTGCACAGGAACACGTACTGGAGGTCGCCGGGGGTGACCTCGGCCAGCAACTCGGCCAGTTCGCCCATGGGCTCGTTGGCCATCAGACGGACCGACAGCGGCATGCGGTCGAGTTCTCGGCGGGCCGCCTCCACCACCCTGGGATGGCGGTGCCCCAGGATGAACACCGAGGGACCGGCGGCGAAATCCAGGAACTCGCGGCCGTAGGCGTCCCGAATGATGGCGCCCTCCGCCTCGACCTCGAGGGTCTCCAGGCCCGCGAACTTGAACAACCGAACCCATGCGGGGTTCAGATGGTCCGCGTACTGCTGGAGCACCCGCAGGGTGCGCCGTTCGCCCTCGTCCGTCATGCGCCCCCCTCAGCCACCGCCGTCGAGCTCTCCAGGACGAGGCGCGCCCGCCGGACGATCTCGCGGGTCTCCTTGTACGTGATGCGCGCGATGGCCTCCTCGGGCGACACCCACTCCGCGGCGACGAAGCCCTCCTCCCGCTGTGGCCGCGGCTCTTCGCCCCCCAGGAACTCGAGCAGGAAGTAGTGGACGGTCTTGTCATAGAACGCGTCTTCGGCCCGCCAGAAGAACGAGTAGCGCTCCTGGCCCAGGTCGGTCATCAGGCGCACCCGGGACAGCCCGGTCTCCTCCCGGACCTCGCGCTGCGCCACCGCGTCCGGGGTCTCCCCGGCCTCGATGGTCCCCTTCGGCAGCATCCACTTGCCGCTCTCGTGCTGCAGGATGAGGATCTGGGGGCCGCCGGGCGTCCGACGGAACACGACGCCGCCGGCGCTGCGCGCGCGCTTGGTGGGCTTTCTGCGCCTCGATGGCGCGACCACGCCGCCTGACCCCCTCGAACACGAGAGCCCGGCGTCCCGGGCTCCCATCCATCCTGGAGGCCCCGGGTCAGGACCTAGCCCCGGAGGGCCTCCCGCACGATACGCTCGACCGCCTTCCCCTCGGCACGGCCAGCGATGCGCCGCATCAGCGGCCCCATGACGCGGCCCACGTCGCGCTCGCCGGCGGCACCGACGTCGGCGATGACCTCGGCCGCCAGCCGCCGGATTTCGTCGTCGGAGAGCGGCGGCGGCAGGTAGCCCAGGAGGATCGCCATCTCCAGCTTCTCCTTCTGGACCAGGTCGTCGCGGCCGCCGCGCTCGAACCCCTCGATGGCTTCCCGGCGGCGCTTCACCTCGTGACGCAGGATCGCGACGACCTCATCGTCTGAGAGCGCGCGCCGGCGCTCGATCTCGGCATTCTTGATCGCCGCACGCGCCAGCCGGATCGTCGACGTGCGGAGGCTATCCCCGGCGCGCAGCGCCTCCTTGAGATCCGCCTCCAGGCGTTCCGCCATGGTCATGGCGAGTCGCCTCCTGGCCGCTACCGCCGGCGGCGCTTCGCGCTGCGGGCCAGCTTGCGCCGTCGCCGCTGGCCGGGGGTTTCGTAGTGCTCGTGGCGCTTGACCTCGGTCAGGATGCCCGATCGCTTCACCTGCCGCTTGAAGCGCCGCAGCGCCGAATCCAGGCTCTCGTCCTTGCCAACACGGATCTCGGCCATCTCCCCATCACTCCTTTTCCACGTCCGGCCGGAGGACCGGACTCCCGGGATGCGGCGGGCCTCGGGTACCCAGAACCCCCAAACAGACAGGAAGCAGGCTCCTCCGCCCTGCTGATGAGGAACCTGCCGCCCTGCATCCTCGCGGCCGACGACCGAGCCGCCGCATCAAAACCGTGGCAGGCCGTACCTTTGGTGCATTATACCGCACCGGCCCCATGGCGTCTACCGGCCGAATCGAGCCCGTTCTCGAGCCCATCGAGCCCGCCGCGGCGGTGGAGCGCCTTGCGCCCGGAACCTCCTGCGATAGACTGGGAGCACGGGGCGCCGGTGACAGGTCGACACGGGAGGGACAGGGAGGAGCCACACGCATGCGTGAGGTCGCCATTCTGAGCGCGGTGCGCACGCCCATCGGCCGGTTCCTCGGCGGCCTGGCCGGGGTGCCGGCCCCGCGTCTGGGGGGCATCGTCGTCGCCGAGGCGGTCCGGCGCGCCGGGATTGCTCCCGACCAGGTGAGCGAGGTCATCATGGGCAACGTGCTGGGCGCCGGCCTGGGACAGGCCCCGGCCCGGCAGGCGGCCCTCGCCGCCGGCCTGCCCGACACCGTGCCCGCCACGACGGTCAACAAGATGTGCGGGTCTGGACTCAAGGCCGTGATGCTGGGCGCCCAGGCCATCCAGACGGGCGACGCGGAGATCGTCGTGGCCGGCGGCATGGAGAACATGAGCGCGGCGCCCTTCCTCCTCGACCGGGCGCGCACCGGCTACCGGCTGGGTGACGGGACGGTCGTGGACGTGATCCTCCGGGACGGCCTGGTAGATCCCTGGGGGCATGGGCACATGGGCAACTGCGCCGAGCTCCTGGCGCGGACCTTCAAGATCACGCGCCAGGAGCAGGACGCCTTTGCCCGGGAGAGCTATCGCCGGGCCCTGGCGGCCATGGCCAGCGGAGCGTCCTCCGAGGAGATCGTTCCGGTTGACCCGGGGGGCGGCCCGCCGGTGGTCGAAGATGAGGAACCGCGGCGCGCGGATTTCGAGAAGATGGCGAAGTTACCGCCGGTATTCGAGGAAGGCGGAACGGTGACCGCCGCGAACGCCAGCAGCATCAGCGACGGCGCGGCCGCGGTGGTCCTGGCCTCGGCGGAGGCGGCCGCCCGATTCGGCCGGACCCCGCTGGCCTGGATCGTCGGCCAGGCCGGAGCGGCCACAGCGCCGGAGTGGTTCACCATCGCGCCGGCCTCCGCGACCTGGCGCGTGCTGGAGCGCGCGGGGTGGACGACGCGGGGCGTTGACCTCTTCGAGATCAACGAGGCCTTTGCGGCCGTCGTCATCGCCGTCACGCGGGAACTGGCCGTCGATCCGGACCGGGTCAACGTGCGCGGCGGCGCCGTGGCCCTGGGCCATCCGATCGGCGCCAGCGGGGCACGAATCCTGGTGACCCTCCTGTCCACGATGGCGGCGCAGCAGGCCCGACGCGGCGTCGCCGCGGTCTGCCTGGCCGGCGGCGAGGCGGTGGCGGTCGCCGTCGAGCGCCGGGCGTAGCGGACGCCGGCGCACTGCGCCCCTGCAATTCCGCCCCTGAAATCCCCGCGGGCCTTGCCTGTCAAGCCATGGGTAGTGGTTACCGACGGAGGCATCATCGCGCCGCGGCAGGTGTTACCGAGCGATGGTGCTGTTGGAGTTGCGCGGCGGTGGTGCCGGGACGGCCGATCAGTGCGAACTGTCGGTGCAGATCCCGGAGGGCCGTGTCCACAGTGCGCGGGGCAGCCGCTCCTGGCCGCGGGCGGGCCAGGCGTTCGATCCGGGCGAGCTTGTGCTCGATCGCCTCGGCCAGGGCGAAAGGATCCAGGTGGGCGCGCAGGTGCTGGAGGGCCGCCACCTTGGCCGGGTCCCCGCCGCCGCCGGCCAGCAGGCGGTCCAGGGGTGTCTGGGCCGGCGCATAGACGCGGCGCAGCCGGGAGCCGACGCGGACCTTGCGCTGCAGGCGGACGGAGGGCTGGAAGAGATTCATCCTGAGCCGCAGTTCGTGGCGGTAGAGGTCGTTGAGGGCGGCCACGGCCTCGGGGGTGTCATAGCGGTGCCAGCCCAGCAGCCGGCGGACATGGGTCCAGTTCTTCTGCTCGATATGGGCGTTGTCATCTTTCTTGGCGGGGCGGCTGCGGGTGAAGGCGATGCCGTGGGTGCGGCAGTAGGTGACCAGGTGGTGGTTGAGGAAGGCGCTGTCATTGTCGGCGTCGAGGGCCTCCACGGGGAAGGGCATGGCGGCTATCATCTCGTCCAGGGCGGCGCAGACGGCGCGCTGGCCGCGGCCCAGCACGGCCCGGGTCTCCACCCAGCCGGTGGCGATATCGGTGCCGTTGACGGAGTGGGCGTACTCGCCGTCGGCGCTGTCCCCGCAGTGGGCGACGAGGTCGGTCTCCACCGATCCCGGGCGGGTGACATCCCAGCGGTCGGCCTTGATCGGGATGCGGTGCTTGAGGAGGGTGCCCGGCTTGGTGCGGCCGTAGAGGCGGCGCCGGAGCCGCTGGCGGTCGGGGTGGAGCAGGCGGTCGATGGTGCGCGGGCTGATGGTCTGGAGGCGGCGCTGGACCGACGGGGCGAGATGGAAGCGCCGGACGGCCCAGGGCAGCCACAGCGGCAGCAGGGCTTTGAGGCGCACGGACCAGGGGTGGCCGGCGGCCTCCCAGATCGAGCGCAGGGCGGTGTGGACGGGGCCGTCGTAGGTCCGGGTGGGACCCCGGCGGTGCCGGGGTGGCGGGAGCGGGTGGGCGAGGAGGCGGATCACGCTCTTGCGGTGGTAGCCGGTGACGGCGCAGGCCTCGTCGAGGAGACGGCCCCGGCCGGCTTTGCCCGCCTGGCGATACCGCAGTTGCAGGGTCTGGAGGTACTCACGCTTGGCCAATGGGCTCATCGCACGCTCCAACGGGGAAGAGTCTTGGGTAACAGTTTCCGTGGCGCGACGATCCGCCCTTCGGTAACAGATTACTTGGCGCGATTCGCCTTGTTGACGTCGCCGATGGGCATAACTAATGGAGCCCCGCCTCGAACGAGGGCGCCGCTGCACGGTCCGGTCGCCACAAGCACGCGCCGCACGACCGCGACCCAAGCGCAGCGGGGCTTCTCCAGGACGGGGTGCGTGGTGCGGCCGTGACGGCCAGCGGAGACGGACTCCGGCTCGGCTGGCGGCGGCCGCCCCCGCTTTTTCACTCCACGTTCCGGCGGCGGGCATGGCGAAAGGGAATCATCCCCGGCCTGGCGGGCAGCCGGATCCTGGCCGCATGGCGCACCTCCACGCGCACCCCGACGGCCCGCAGCCCGTCGACAAACCCTCCCCTGATGGCGAGCGCCGCCTGCAGCGCGGCGGGATCACCGATGGCCTCCAGCCGATAGGGCGGCGCCACCGGGACGTCGCCCACCACGAGTCGCCCATCCGCGTACCGGATGCCGGTCGTGGCCATCACGCGCACGCCGTTGATGGCCATGGCCTCGGCGCCGGCAGACCACAACTCGTTCGCCAGGCCGGAGAGATCCTGGGGGTGGACGGCCGAGGGGAGCACGCCACCCGCGGCGGCGACCTCCGCGACGGTCACGCGCACGCCCGGGCCTTCAACCGGGACCAGGCCGAGCACCAGCCGGTACTGCGCCAGTTCCCGGGCCATGGCCTCGGAGAGGCCCCGGCCTTCCGTGAGGGCCGCTTCAAACTCCCGCACCTGGCGCTGCAGCGTCTCCACCTCCCGCTGCAGGGCCTCCCGCGCCGCCTCCTGCTGGCGCACCAGCACCGCCAGTTCCTGGAGCCGCCAGGTCGGGAGGTCGGCCGCCTGTCGCAGCGGCTGCCGGCTCCTCTGCTGGACGACAGCCAGGAAGCCGACGACGGCCAGGAGGACGGCCAGTCCGGCCTGCCAGCGCACGATTCGGGGCCTAGCCACGGCCCGAGTATATCACCGCGACCGGCCATCATGATTATGCGAAACGAAGAGAAATATGGAGATTATACGTGATTGGTGGCATGTTTTCGGCTCGATATCCCAGTTTCCGGCGAAAATTGGCCTTGATTTGCCTTCCATGAGGTTCAAACAATAGGGGTTGGATTAGCACTTTCACCCTGCGAGTGCTAAACACTCTACGGCCAGGAGGAACCAGCGATGCCGGCAAAGGTCTTGCTCTACGACGAGAACGCCCGGCGGGCGCTCGAACGTGGGGTCGAGAAGGTGGCCAGCGCCGTGAGGGTCACGCTCGGCCCCAGGGGCCGAAACGTCGTCCTGGAGAAGAAGTGGGGTTCGCCCACGATCACGAAGGACGGCGTGACGGTCGCCAAGGAGATCGAACTGGAGGACCCCAACGAGAACATGGGGGCCCAGCTGGTCAAGGAGGTCGCCAGCAAGACCAACGACGCCGCCGGGGACGGCACCACGACCGCGACGGTCCTGGCGTGGGCCATGGTCCGTGAGGGCCTGAAGAACGTCGCGGCGGGGGCGAACCCCATGCTCCTCAAGCGGGGCATCGACAAGGCGGTGGACGCGGTGGTCGACGCCCTCAAGAAGGCCAGCATCCAGGTCGAGGGTCGGGCCCAGATCGCCCACGTGGCCGGGATCGCCGCCAACGACCCCGAGATCGGCGGGATCATCGCCGACGCCATGGACAAAGTCGGCAAGGACGGCGTGATCACCATCGAGGAAGGCAAGGGCATCGAGACGACCGTGGAGGTCGTCGAGGGGATGCAGTTCGACCGCGGCTACATCTCGCCGTACTTCATCACCGATCCCGACAAGATGGAAGCCGTCCTGGAGGAGCCCTACATCCTCCTCACCGAGAAGAAGATCAGCGCGGCTCGTGACATCGTGCCGCTCATGGAGAAGGTCATCCGGACCGGCAAACCGCTCGTGGTCATCGCCGAGGATGTCGAGGGCGAGGCGCTGGCGACGCTGGTGGTCAACAAGCTGCGCGGGGTGCTGGCCAGCGTGGCGGTGAAGGCCCCCGGCTACGGCGACCGGCGCAAGGCCATGCTGCAGGACATGGCGGTGCTGACCGGCGGGAAGGTCATCTCCGACGACATCGGCGTCAAGCTCGAGAACGTCGAGCTGGACTTCCTGGGCCGCGCCGATAAGGTCAAGGTCGTCAAGGAAGAGACGACCATCATCGGCGGCAAGGGCAAGAAGGCCGACATTGACGGCCGGATCGCCCAGATCAAGAAGGAGATCCAGGAGACCACCAGCGACTACGACCGGGAGAAGCTCCAGGAGCGGCTGGCCAAGCTGGCCGGCGGCGTGGCCGAGATCAAGGTCGGCGCCGCCACCGAGACCGAGATGAAGGAGAAGAAGCACCGGTTCGAGGACGCCCTCAACGCCACGAAGGCCGCTGTGGAAGAGGGGATCCTGCCCGGCGGGGGGACCGCCTTGATCAACGCGCTCCCGGCCCTTGATGGCGTCCAGCTGGAGGGCGACGAGATGATTGGCCTGCAGCTGGTCCGCCGTGCGCTGGAAGAGCCGACCCGCCAGCTCGTCCTCAATGCCGGCGGGGAAGGCTCGCTGGTCGTCGAGCGGATCAAGAAGGAAAAGCCGGGGATCGGCTACGACGTCGCCAAGCTCGAGTACACCGACATGGTGAAGGCGGGCATCGTCGACCCGACCAAGGTCGTGCGGCTGGCGCTCCAGAACGCCGCCAGCGTGGCCGGCCTGCTGCTGACCACCGAGGCGCTGGTGGTCGAGAAGCGGGAGAAGAAGAAGGCGGCGGCGCCGACGCCCGGGGCCGGCGGGATGCCGGAGGACGAGTTCTAGACAGGGGCGCGCGACACCCCGCACCAGGGCGAGCCCCGGAGGCCCCTCCGGGGCTCGCCGCATACATAGTATGGAGGCCCGGTGATGCGTCTGGGTCTGGCGCAGATCAACACCACCGTCGGGGACCTGGACGGCAACGCCCGGCGGATCTGCGAGGCGCTGGACCGGATGCGGGTCCTGGGCGCAGACGTGGTGGCCTTCCCGGAACTCGCGACCACCGGCTATCCCCCTGAGGACCTGCTGCTCAAGCCCGACTTCATCCGCGCCAACCTCGACGCCCTGGAACGCGTCACCGCCGCGACGCGCGGCCTGGCCGCCGTCGTCGGCTTCGTCGATGCGCGGCCCTCGCCGACCGGCGAGGTCCTCTTCAACGCCGCGGCGGTCCTGGTCGACGGCCGCCGCGCCGGCACCTACCACAAGCGCCGCCTGCCCAACTACGGGGTGTTCGACGAGAAGCGGTATTTCCAGGCCGGCACCGAGTGCCCGGTCTTCCGGCTGGGCGGCGTCCCCATCGGGGTCACGATCTGCGAGGACATCTGGTTTCCCGGCGGCCCGCCCGAACTGGTCGCACGGGCCGGAGCCCTGGTTCTCGTCAACATCAACGCCTCGCCCTACCATGCCGGGAAGTGGCGCGAACGCGAGGCGATGCTGCGCGAGCGGGCCCGGGCGTACGCGGCGGTCGTGGCCTACGTCAACCTGGTCGGCGGCCAGGATGAACTCGTCTTCGACGGCACCAGCGTGGTGGTGGACCAGGAGGGGACGGTGGTGGCGCGGGCGGCGCAGTTCGAAGAGGACCTCCTGGTGGTGGGCCTCGACCCGGCCGCCGTGCGCCGGGCGCGGGAGGGCGGACCCGCCCGCGAGGCCAGGCCGGAGGTGCTGGTCATGGGCCCGGCCGCCCATCTCAGCGTCAGCGCCGACGACGACCGGCTGCCCACCTCGGTGGTCGAGGTCCCCCTCCCTCCTCCCCCCGCCCCCCGCCCGGCGATCCCACCCAGGGTGGCCGAGCCGCTGGAGCCGTTGGAAGAGGTCTACCGCGCGCTCCAGCTGGGGCTGCGGGACTATGTGGGCAAGAACGGGTTCCGCGATGTCGTCGTCGGGCTCTCGGGAGGTATCGACTCCGCCCTGGTCGCCGCCATCGCCTGCGACGCGCTGGGCCCCGCGCACGTGCACCCCGCGTTCCTCCCCTCACCGTACACGTCGCAGGAGAGCCGGACCCTGATGGCCCGGCTCGTCCAGCGGCTCGGCCTGCGCGTCACCGACATCCCCATCGGAAGGATCTTCCAGGCGTTTCTGGATGCGCTGGCGCCGGCGTTTGCGGGTCGGCCGGCTGATGTCGCCGAAGAGAACGTCCAGGCCCGCATTCGGGGCACACTGCTCATGGCGCTGTCCAACAAGTTCGGGTGGCTCCTGCTGGCGACGGGCAACAAGAGCGAGTACTCGTGCGGATACGCCACGCTCTACGGCGACATGGCGGGGGGGTTCGCCCTGCTCAAGGACGTCCCCAAGACCCTGGTCTACGACCTGGCCCGGTGGCGTAACCGCCGGGGCGAGGTCATCCCGGAGGGGATCCTGACCCGCGCGCCGACGGCGGAACTGCGGCCGGGCCAGCGCGATACGGACAGCCTGCCGCCCTACGAGGTCCTCGATCCCATTCTCAAACTCTACATCGAGGAGGACGTCCCTCCCGAAGAGATCGTGGCGCGGGGCCACGACCGCGCCACCGTCGCCCGGGTGGTGGCCATGGTGGACCGCAACGAGTACAAGCGCCGGCAGGCTCCCCCAGGGGTGAAGATCACGCCGAAGGCCTTCGGCAAGGACCGCCGGCTCCCGATCACCAACGCCTACCGCGGGGGACCGGTCAGATAGCCAGGCGGCCGGCGGGTATCAGCCCGACCGCCCCGTCGCCGTCTGGGGAGGGCTCGCCGCCGTCACCAGGCTCCGGACGGACCGCGTCGGTTCCGACGGTCCGGGCGGGCGCCAGGTCCCCCTCGACGAAGACGGTGCGGAGGATCTCCTCCAGAGAGGTGGTGCCGGCATCGACCTTCGCGAGTCCGTCTTCCTGCAGGGTCCGCATCCCTGCCGAGCGGGCCGCGGTCCGAATCTCCCGGTCGGTCGCGTGGCGGACCATGAGCGCCTTGATGGAGTCGTCCACCGTCAGGATCTCAAAGATGCCGACCCGCCCCTTGTAGCCGGTGTGGCTGCAGGCCGCGCACCCCGCCGGCCGGTAGAACGTCCCGTGGCCCGCCGCGGTGACTCCCAGTGTCGTCAGCACCTCCGGCGACGGGTCGTAGGGCTCGCGGCAGCGCTCGCACAGGACCCGCACCAGACGCTGGGCCACGACGCCGACGAGCGACGAGGAGACCAGGAAGGGCTCGATGCCCATGTCCACCAGCCGCGTGACCGCCGACGGCGCGTCGTTGGTGTGCAGCGTGGAGAGCACCAGGTGGCCGGTCAGGGCCGCGTGGATGGCGATCCGCGCCGTCTCCTCATCGCGGATCTCGCCGACCATGATGATGTCCGGATCCTGCCGCAGGAACGCCCGCAGGCCGCTGGCGAAGGTCAGGCCGGCCTTGGGATTGACCTGCACCTGCGCAATCCCGTCGTGCTGGTACTCCACGGGATCCTCGATGGTCAGGATGTTCACCTCGGGCCGGTTGAGCCGGTTGAGGATGGCGTACAGGGTGGTCGTCTTCCCGCTCCCCGTCGGGCCCGTCACCAGGATGATCCCGTGCGGCCGGGAGATCATCTGCGCCAGGCTTTGCGCGTCATGGGGCGCCAGGCCGAGGCGGTCGACCCCGACCAGGGCGCTGCGCTTGTCCAGGATCCGCAGGACCGCCTTCTCGCCGAAGACGGTGGGCGTCGTGGACACGCGGAAGCTGATGTCGCGATCGTCCACCTTGAGGTCAATGCGGCCGTCCTGCGGTACGCGGCGCTCGGCGATGTTCATGTGCGCCATGATCTTGAGCCGGGAGATCAGCGCCTGGTGCACGTGGCGGGGCGGGCTCATCGCGGCGTGGAGGTGGCCGTCGAGCCGGTAGCGCACCCGGACCACCCGGTCCTGGGGCTCGATGTGGATGTCGCTGGCGCCCTGTCTGACGGCCTGGAGGATGATGAGGTTGACCAGCCGGATGACCGGCGCCTCCTCGGTCAGGGCCCGGAGACGGTCCGCCGGCGCCTCTTCCCCCGGAGCCGCAGGCTCGCCGATCTGCTGGATCAGGTCGCTGACGGAGCCCTCCACGGTGGGGTACTGGCTGATCGCCCGCTGGAAGTCGTCGGGGGTGATGACGGCGATCGCGACCTCCAGGCCGGTCAGTCGCCGGAGGTCGTCAACGGCGAGGATGTCGAGGGGATCCACCATCCCCAGCAGCATCCGGCGTTCGTCGACGCGCAGGGGGATGACCTGATGGCGGCGCGCCACCTCTTCCGGCACGCGCAGGAGCGCGGCCTCGTCCAGTGTGATCTCGCCGAGCCGGACGAACTCGAGGTTGAGCTGCTGGGCCAGCGCCCGGGCGACCCCCTCCTGGGATCCCAGGCCCATGCGCTGGATGATCACCCCGATCCGCTCCCCGGTCTTCTGCTGCTCGGCCAGGGCGTCCTTCAACTGCGCCTGGGTGACGATCCCCGCCTCCAGCAGGATCTGGCCCAGGTGGACCTTGCGCTGATGGGAACGGTCCTCGGGCCAGCCGGCAGGCCGCTCCGCCGCCCCGCCCACCTTCACCGTGACGGTATGGTGCGCCTGGACTCCGGAGCGGTTCCGGACGGTGACCCGCAGTTCAGCCATGCGGGCCGCGCAGTCTAGGCTGCGCGCCAGAGGAAGACGTTGGGCTGGTCGGTCGGCTCGATGGTCCCCTCGCTGGCGGTCACCTCGTAGGACAGGGGCTCGTTCTCGGGATCTCGAGCGAGAATAGTCACCCGGGCCACCTTGCCCGCGAGGACCACGGGGGGATCGATGATGACGTTCTCGATCACAGGCGGCTCGTTGACGTACCCGGTGGCGTCGATGACGGTCAGGT
>JAVKID010000089.1:0-12097 GCA_031459655.1 Candidatus Fervidifonticultor octavus
AAGTTCCTCATGGTCGGGGCGAGCGGTGTGGTGGTGAACATGACCGTGTTCTGGCTGCTGATCCACCCGCTGCGCGTCCACTACCTGGCCGCGGGGGTCGTGGCGGGGCTGGTCTCCACCTGCACGAACTTCGTCCTCAACAACGCGTACACGTGGGCGGACCGCCGCGAGCGCGCCCTGTCTGTCTTCCTCCAGCGGATGGGCAAGTACTATGTGGCGACCTGGGCCGGGTACCTGGTCTACCTCGGCGTCCTGGGGGGCCTGGCGCATCTGGGGCTCCCCCCGATGCTGGCCAACCTGATGGCGATCGCGGTCGGCGGGATGCTGAATTATGTCGTGCACAACCTGTGGACCTGGCGACGCCAGGCCGCGCGTCCGTCATGACGCCCTAGGCAAGGAGAGAGACGGTGAATCCGGCGGTCGTCGAGCACACGGTCCGGCTGCGCGAGAGCATCGGGCGGGTCATCCTCGGCAAGGACGAGGTGATCGACCTGGTGCTGGTCGCACTGCTGTCGCGGGGGCACGTCCTGCTGCGCGACGTGCCCGGCGTGGGCAAGACCATGCTGGCCCGGGCGCTGGCCCGGTCCATCGGTGGGGAGTTCACCCGCATCCAGTGCACGCCCGACCTGCTGCCGTCTGACATTCTGGGGACGTCCCTCATTGACCCCCGGACCTACGAGACCCGGTTCGTGCCAGGGCCCATCTTCGCCAATGTGGTGCTGGTGGACGAACTCAACCGCACCACGCCGCGCACCCAGTCGTCGTTCCTGGAGCCGATGGACGAGTGGCAGGTCACGGTGGACGGGCAGGCGCGCCGCCTGCCCCACCCGTTCTTCCTGATCGCGACCCTGAACCCCGTGGAGCACCACGGCACCTACCCCCTGCCTGAGGGCCAGCTGGACCGGTTCGCCGTGGCGACATCGCTGGGCTACCCGCTCCCGGACGCCGAGCGGGCGATGCTGGCGCGGCACCTGGGGCACCATCCGATTGAAGATGTCGAACCGGTGCTGGCGCCCGCCGACGTGCTCGCCCTCCAGCACGCGGCCTCGGGTGTGCACGTCAGCCCGGCGGTGCGGGACTACGTCCTGGCGCTGGCGGCCGCCACGCGGTCGCATCCGGCCGTCGCCCTGGGCTGCAGCCCCCGCGGCGGCCTGGCCCTGCTGCGCGCGGCGCAGGCGCGGGCGCTGCTGCGCGGCTCCCCGTACGTGACCCCGGACGACGTGAAGGCGCTGGGCGTTCCCGTGTTGGCCCACCGACTCGTCATGCGGCCGCAACCCGGCGCGGGGGCGGTGGCGGAGCAGGTCATCCGCGAGATCACCGCGGCGCTGCCGGTTCCGGTGCTCGAGGTCCCGCGTGCCGACGCGTGAAGGTTGGGCGGTGCTCGTCCTGGCCGGCGCTGTCTTCCTGCTGGCCACGAACCTGATGTCGGGGTTGCTGTTCGTCCTCGACGCGCTGCTGGTCTCGCTCTTTGTCGTCGGCGCGGGGTCGTCGGTGCTTCCCCTGCGCCGCCTCCGGGTGAGCCGCGAGATCCCCGAGCGCGGGGTCGAGGGCGCGGCGCTGCCCTTTGGGGTCACGCTGGCCGCATCGGCTGGCGGCCGCTTCCTGGTGGTTGAAGACGGATGGCCGGGTGCCCGCGGCCGGGCGCTCGTCGAGCACGTGGCGCCGGGGATGCCGGCGACGGCGACGATCACCGTGACCCCGCCCCAGCGTGGCCGCTACCCCGTGGGTCCGGTGGAGATTGCCTCGCGAGGCCTGCTGGGCCTGTATCACGCGCGCCGGCGGCTGCGGGCCGACGGCCACATCGTCATCTGGCCGCAGATCCGTCCGGTGCCGACGCAGGTGCTGTCCGTGCTGGCCCCCGCGTTGGACGGCCAGCAGAGCGCCGGGCGGTCGCGGCAGCCTGATGATCTCTACGGCGTGCGGGAGTACCAGCCCGGGGACAGCCTGGCGCGCGTCCACTGGCGGTCGTCGGCGCGCCGCGGGACCCTGGTCACCCGCGAGTACCAGCAGGCGCAGGCGCCGGACGTCACGATCGTCGTTGATCTCGATCGCCGGCAGAGCCCCGCCCGCCTGGATGCCGCGGTGCGCGCCACAGCCTCCCTGCTGCGGGCGGCCCGGGAGCGGGACGTTCCGGCTGCGGTGGCCGGGTGGGCCGAGGGGCCCGTCGAGCACCGGGGATGGGAAGCGGCCATGGACTGGCTGGCGGCGGCCGCCCCCTGCGGGCCGCCGGTGGCCGAGGTGCTGCCCCACCTGGCGCGGCCCGGCCGCGCGCTGATCGTCGTGGCCGCCACGGCGGACGGCGTCCCGCCCGGGGCGGGGGTGATCCCGGTGGTGCCGGCCGCCGACGCGGCCGCGGGCCAGCGGCCCTGGGGGGGGCTGGTCTACACCGACGACGGGATGGTGCAGGCATGGTAGGGTGGCGCCATCTGGTCGGCGGCGGCACCCCCGAGCCCTCGGTCCCGCTGCGCCTGTGGACCCTGGCGGCGGTGACGATCGGCGTCTTCGCCGTGGCGGCCCACGACGAGTTCGCCCCCTACCGGCTCCTGGTCCCCGCGCTGGTCGCCGCCGGTTTCGCGTTCTCGTCCTGGCGCCGCGGCCGGCCCACCTGGTGGGTCAAGATCGTCCTGGCGCTGCTGTGCCTGCAGGTCGGGTGGAACTTCCTGCGGGACGTCGTGGCCGATCCCTACCACACCAGCGTGCCGCTGACGGTGCTGCTCCTGTGGCTGCAGACCATCCACTCGTTCGACGTGCCGGCCCGGCGCGACCTGCTGTTCAGCCTGCTCTCCTCGGTCATCCTCATGGCGGTGGCGGCCGCCTTCGCGCTGGACCTCTCCTACCTGCTCTACCTGGCGGCCTTCGCGGTGGCGGGCACCCAGGCCCTGGTCCACAACGCCTGGCAGGGGGCCCGGGAACTGCTGGACCGGCCAGCGCCGGCCGCCGCAGCGGCCCCGGGAATCCCCCGGCCCAGGGCCGCGGAGGCGGTGCGCCACAGCGTCGCCTGGGCGGCCAGCCACGTGCTGGTCCTCGTCCTCTTCGGGGCGGGCGTCGTGTTCCTGTTCACGCCGCGCCTGGAGGGGATGCGGATCACCTCGCTGCCGTTCTCCCCGCAGCGCATGCTGCTGGACCTCTTCGCGGGCCGCATCACCAACCCCGCCTATCCCCACGTGGGTGAAGGCGGAGGCGGCGAACTGCCGCCGTGGAACGCGCGCGGATACTTCGGATTCAGTCCGACCGTCGACCTCCGCCTGCGGGGGCGGCTCGACCACACCGTCGTCATGCGCGTGCGCTCGACGCGCCAGTTCAACTGGCGCGCGCTGGTCTTCGACGCCTACACCGGGACCGGCTGGAGGATCTCCGACCCCCGCCTCATGCAGATCGAGAGCAGTGCTCCGCCCATCGAGGTCGTGCACAAGCAGGACGAGGTTCTCAGTTACGCCGTGCGCACCGAGCGCGTCATCCAGTCGTTCTACATCGAGGTCGAGCAGCCCAACGTGGTGTTCGCAGCGCCGCTGGCGGAGCGGCTGTACCTCCCCACCGGTCGCGTGTGGCTCGACCGGTACGGCTCGATCCGCCTGCCGGGCACGCTGAAACCCGGGATGGTGTACTCGGTGGTCTCGCGGACGCTCGTCCCAGATCCCGACCGCCTCCGCGCGGCCTCCGGCGAGGTCCCGGCGTTCGTGCGGGAGCGCTACCTGGCGCTGCCGCCGATCCCCGACCGCGTGCGCGCGCTCGCGCTGCGCCTGGTCGCCGGCGCACCCACCCTGTACGACCAGGTCGTGGCGGTCAACCAGCACCTCTGGACGGCCTACCGCTACGACCTCTCGATCCCTCCGCAACGGCGGCCCGGCGACGCCGTGGACTACTTCCTCTTTGAGGAGCGACGCGGCTACTGCGAGCAGTTTGCCAGCGCCATGGTCGTCCTGCTGCGGTCGGCCGGCATCCCGGCCCGCCTGGTCACCGGCTACACGCCCGGCACGCTGAATCCGCTCACCGGCCTGCTGGAGGTCCGCAACAGCGACGCGCACGCCTGGGTGGAGGTGTTCTTCCCCGGCATCGGCTGGGTGGAGTTCGAACCGACGCCGGGATTCCCCGACACCGCAGACCTGGGCGGCCCCGTGGTCCGCCGGTGGGTGTGGCAGGAGCTGGCCGCGCGGGTGCAGGCCGACCTGGCGTGGCTGGCCTCCCGCTCGCCGGTCCTCAGGCGGGTAGCGGCCGGGGCGCGGGCGGCTGCGGCGGCCGGGCTCTGGCCGGCGCTCATCGCCGCGGGCGCAGTGGCGGCCGTCGGGACATGGCGCACCGCGAGCCGGCGGGCGCTGCCCGCGCCGCCCCGGGCAGCGCTGCACGAGATCTACCATCAGATGTGCGCGGTCCTGGCCCGCCGCGGACTGCGCCGGCGGCCATCCGAGACGCTGGAGGAGTTCCGGCGGCGGGTGGAGGCGTGGGGAGGGCTGCCCGAGGTCGACCTGATCTCCGCGGCCGTCGAGGCCGCAGCCTATGGCGGCGTGGAGCCGACGCCGGAGGCGGTGGCGGACGCGCGGCGCCACCTGGGGGCGCTGCGCGTCCGGCTGCGGCGCCTGCTGGCAGGCTCCCCGACGAGGCGCCATGACCGCGGGCGTTGACCTGGCGACCGCCGGCCCGGCGCAGGTGGGCCCAGCGCCGGTGGCGCGGCGGGCCGATCGGGCCGCCGTGCTGGTCGTCGTCGGCCTGACGCTGTTTGCGGCACTGGTGCGGCTGCCGCGCCTGCACACGCCGGCCTCCATGATCTTCGACGAGATCTACTACGCGAAGGCCGCCCAGCAGTACCTGGCGCGCAAGGAGATCACGGAAGAGCGGACGCACCCCCCGCTGTCCAAACTCATCATCGCCGCGGGGATCGCCCTGGCGGGAGACGACGCGGTGGGCTGGCGGATCGCCAGCGCCATCGCCGGCACTCTGCTGGTCCCGGTGATCTACGCGCTGGCGGCCACGCTCTTCCAGAACCGGTTCGTGGCGGCGGCCAGCGCCCTGCTGGTCGCCGCCGACGGCCTGGTCCTGGTCGAGAGCCGAATCGCCAAACCGGACATCTTCCTGACCCTGTTCCTGTTCGGCGCGTATGCCGCCTTCTGGCAGTACCTGCGCGGCCGCCTGGATCGGCCCGAGGGGCCGCCGGGCCGCGGCGTGGGCTGGCTGTACCTGGCCGGTGCCGCCGCCGGCTGCGCCGTGGCCACCAAGTGGACGACGGTCGTGCCGCTGGCGATCATCCCCGTGACGCTGGCGGTCCTGCGCGGCTGGGGCCGGGTGGCGCTCCCGCGCCGCGACCTCCGCCACATGGTCGCCGCGTTCACCGCGCTTCCCGTCGCGGTCTACCTGCTCTCCTACATCCCCTACTTCACGCTGGGGCACTCCGCGCGCGACTTCATCGCCCACCAGGCCTCGATGTACCAGTTCCACGCCAGCCTGACCGAGGGCCACCCCTATCAGTCGGCGTGGTGGTCCTGGCCGCTGCTGATCCGGCCGATCTGGTACGAGTACTACGAGGCCGCGCCGCAGTGGAACCGGGGGATCCTCGCCATCGGCAACCCCGTCATCTGGTGGGCCAGCCTGCCGGCGTTCGCCCTCGTGGCCGCCCATGCGGTCCGGACGCGCGCGGTGCCGGAGACGTTCCTGCTGATCGGGTTCGCGGTCTCTTACGTCCAGTACGCATTCATCACGCGCGCGCTCTTCCTCTACCACTTCCTGCCGGCGCTCCCGTTCCTGATCGTGAGCCTGGCGGTGGCCCTGGCCCGGGTGCGCGGCCGCGTGGGCAGCGGACCCGTGTTCCTCTACCTGCTCCTGGCCCTGGGGTGGCTGGTGGCCTTCTACCCGGTGCTCGCCGCCGTCACCATGCCCGCCCAGCGCATCATGCACCTGATGTGGTTCGGGACGTGGATCTAGGCGAGGGCATCTCGGCGGTCCTGCCGGCCTACAACGAAGAGGCGAATCTGGCCCGCACGGTGGCCGACCTCCGCCGGGTGCTGGCGGCCCTGGGGCGGCCGTTCGAGATCGTCGTCGTCAACGACGGCAGCGCCGACGGGACGGGACCGCTGGCCGATCGCCTCGCCCGCGAGGACCCATCGGTCCGGGTCGTGCACCACACCCGCAACCTGGGATACGGAGCCGCGCTGCGGTCCGGGTTCGCGGCGGCGCGCTGTCCCTGGGTGTTCCTGATGGATGCCGACGGGCAGTTCGACCCCTCCGACCTGCCGCCCTTCGTCGTGGCCGCCGCAAAGGCGGACTTCGTCGTCGGCTACCGTCCGGTGCGCGCGGACGCGGCGCACCGGACGCTGTACGCGAGGATCTGGGCCGCCCTCATGTCGGTCCTGCTGGGAGTGGGCGTGCGCGACGTGGACTGCGCCTTCAAGTTGATGCGGCGCTCGTACCTGGCGGCGATGCCGCTGGAAGCCGGAGGCGCGTTCCTCAGCGCGGAGATGCTGGCCCGGGCGCGGCGGATGGGCGCGCGGATCACCGAACTCCCGGTCCGCCACCTGCCCCGCCGCGCGGGCCGCTCCACCGGCGGGCGCCTGCGCGTGCTGGTCCGCGCCTTCTTCGAACTCGCGCGGCTGTGGCTGCGCGTCAGGCGCTTTGCGCCGCCGCCTTCCGGCGCGCCCAGGTGAAGAGAACGTACCCCGCCGCGGGCAGGGTCAGCGTGCCCGCCGCGCTGAGCACCCGCGTGCCGGCGTCCGAGAAGATCGTCGTCTCCAGCCAGCCCGGCAGCAGGAACGTCTGCGCGTAGGGCCGCGTGTAGGCGTAGAGCAGGTTCAGCGCGAACACCGCCGAGAGCGCGGCGTAGATCCCCACCATGCGCCGGTCGAGGGCCGCGGCCGCGGCGAAGAACGGGATTGCGGGCAGCAGGTAGCGCTCGTGGATCCGGGTCGGCAGCACGAAGGTGGCCAGCAGGGCTGCGGCGGCGGCCAACAGCGTCGCCTGCGCCGAGGGGTGCCGCCAGGCCCAGACCGCCACGACCGCCAGGGCCGCCAGCGCGGCGGCGGCGCCCCAGACGACATGGGGGACGCCCAGCCAGCGCAGGTCGTCGCCGACCCAGAACCGCTGGATCGCGCCCCAGAAGTTGAAGGCCACCACGCTGCTGAACGGATAGACCCCAAGCGAGACCCGCAGGACGCGCAGCAGCCCCAGGGGGCTGAGGCCGAAGGGTAGGATGATGAGGACCAGCACGGCCCCGGCAGCGGCCGCGGTGCCCAGCAGCAGGTCCCACCGCGGCGGCCCCTCCCGGGGTCGGCTCAGCGTGCGGAGGAGGTAGAGGCCGACCGGGATCACCGCCGGCGCGGTCTGGGGCTTGGTGAGCGCCGCGGCGATCAGCAGGGTGCCGACCAGCACCGGCGAGGCCACGTCGAGGGCGGCAATCCCGGCAATCGCCAGCAGCGCGCCCACGGCGTCGGCCTGTCCCCAGTAGGCGCTGTTGAAGACCACGCCGGGATTGAACAGGTAGGACGCGGCCAGCGGCAGCGCATACGGCGAGCCAAAGCGCGCCGCCAGTCTGAAGATGACCCACGCCGCAGCCAGGTCGGCCAGCGCCGCCGGGAGTTTCAGCGCAAAGAGGAACGCCTGGTCGTTGAAGCGGACGACCTGGTGGACCTCGCCGATCACCCAGAGCACGTACAGGTAGCCGGGGAGGTAGTCGGCAAATCCCGCCCCGTAGAACGCGGCGGGCCCCCGCTCCGCCAGGGCCGCCGCCCATGCCTTGAACGTCCCGATGTCTACCGGAAAGCCCCCGTAGGGCATGATGAGAACGCGAACCAGCGCCGCGTAGGCGGCGAGCGTCCACCACCGGCGGACCTCCCGGGGAGCCGGAGTGACGTCCAGCAGCGAGGGAGAGGCTGTGCCTGCGGACACGTCAGGGAGATTCCACGCACAGACCGCGCCTCCTGGGCAGGGGCCGGCTGCGGGAACGCGGTGGTGCCGCGTCGAAGGGCAGCGGGTGTGAGGACCACGGCGCTCGAGGTGGCGGCCGGGGCCGCTGCAGCCGACGCCGCTGCGGCCGCGGGGATCTCCGCGCGGCCCTGCCTGCTGTGCGGCGAACCTCCCCGGCTACGGTTCCGCAGGTACGGGTACCCGATCGTCGCCTGCCCGCGCTGCGGCCTGACCTACTGCGCGCACACGCCCACAGAGCCGGAGCTCGTGGCGTTCTACTCCGAAGGCTACTTCAAGGGGGCACCCGACCGGCGCGGCTACCACGA
Source organism: Candidatus Fervidifonticultor octavus (assembly GCA_031459655.1). Classification (GTDB taxonomy): domain Bacteria; phylum Sysuimicrobiota; class Sysuimicrobiia; order Sysuimicrobiales; family Humicultoraceae; genus Fervidifonticultor_A; species Fervidifonticultor_A octavus_A. The sequence goes on from JAVKID010000089.1 coordinate 8,214, forward strand.
CTATGAGGCCGACGAGCGCCTGATCAAGGCGGGGTTCGTCCCGAAACTGGAGGCCGTGGAGCGCTGCGCGCCCCGGCGCGGGGTCCTGCTCGACGTCGGATGCGCCTGGGGCTACTTCATGGACCTGGCCCGGGCACGCGGCTGGCGCGCCTACGGGATCGACGCCTCCGCCTGCGCGGTCTCGGCGGCCAGGCGGCGCGGCCTCGACGTGATCCACGGCACCTCGTTGGGGGGCTTCCGGGACGGATCGTTCGACGCGGTCACCATGTGGGACGTGCTCGAGCACCTGCCGGATCCCCTGGAGGCGTTGCGGCACGTCTGGCGCATGCTGAAGCCCGGAGGGGTCCTGGGGCTGTCCACCGGTCGCATCGACAGCGCGCTGGCCCGGATCCAGGGCCGCCGGTCCCGCATCTTCAACCCGCCGCAGCACCTATTCTTCTTCGGGCGGACCACGCTCAAGGCATGCCTGGCCGCGGCGGGCTTCCGCACCTGCGCCCTGTTCCGGGACCACAAGGTGGTCTCGCTGCGCTACATCCTGCACCTCCACGTCAGCCTCTACCCGCGCAGCCCGCTCTGCGGCGTGCTGCGTCGGCTGATGCGGGTCCGGTTCAACCCCGCGATCCCAATCCCGATCCCCGACACCATGGTCGTGCTGGCCAGAAAGGACCCGGCGGGGACGCACCCGTGACCGCGCCGCCCCTCCGACCACCCCGGGCGGCCGCGGTGGCGGTGGCACTGCTGTTGGTCGGCATCGCCCTGCCGCCCCGCCTGTGGCGCCTGGACAGCAACCCGCCGGGGCTGGGCGGGGACGAACTCGGCAACGTCGTCCCGTTCCTGAGCATCGTGCGCACGGGCCGGGACCTGGACGGCCGGCTCCTCCCGATGACCTTCCACCGGATCACCCGACGACCGCCGATCTACGGCCTGCTAGCCCTCCCGGTCGTGCTGGTCCGCGGCCGCGACGCCGTCTCCGTGCGACTCCCGGCGGTCGCCCTGGGGGTGGCCGGGCTGCTCCTCCTGTGGCCGCTGGGCGACCGGCTGCTCGGGCTGCGCTGGGTCGGGGCCACGGCCGCCTTCGTCATGGCGGCCACCCCGTGGCACATCCACTTCAGCCGGATGGGGTGGGAGCCTGCGACCATCATCCCGCTGCTTTCGTTGGCACTGCTGCTCTGGGTCAGGGCGGTCGAGGACGGCCGGCCCCAGGCGGTGGGACTGGCCGCCGGCGCGCTGGGGCTCACCGTCTACGGCTACAAGGTCTTCGAGGTCCTTGCGCCGCTGTGGCTCGCCGTGCTGCTCGCACTGTACCGCCGGCGCCTCACCCCGCGCGCCGCGGCCTCCGGCGTAGCGGTCTTCGCCCTCGTCATGCTGCCCTATGCCGGCACGGTGGCCGCCGACCCGCGGATGCTCCAGTGGCCGGCGCGAATCTTCACGTTCTCAGACGGCGTCAACGCGCACACCCTGGCGACCTTCGCGCAAAACTACCTGGCCCACCTCTCGCCGGGGTTCCTGTTCGTTTCTGGCGATCCCAACCTCCGCCACCACGCGCCAGGGACCGGGCAGCTCTTCTGGTGGATGCTGCCGTTGGTGGTCCTCGGGTTCGTCGAACTCGGCTGGCGGCGCGACCTGCCGCACCGCGGGCTGCTGGCGGCCTGGCTGCTCATCTTCCCGCTGGGCGGCGCACTGACCAACGACGGCGTCCCGCACGCCACCCGGACGCTGCTGGGGTTGCCGGCGCTGTGCCTGGTGATCGGCCTGGGGATTCTTCGCGTGGCCTCGTTCGTCCGCATCCTGCGCTGGCAGTTCGCCGGGGGCGCGCTGGTGGCCGCTGTCCTTGCGGTGGCGGCCGCCGCCGAGGGCGTGCGCTTCGCGAAGGCCGAGTACCTCCACTACCCGCAGGTCGCCGGGTGGTGGTTCGACTACGGCTTCCGGGAGGTCTTCCAGACCGTCTGGGCCGCGCGCGACCGGTACGACCGGGTGTGCCTGTGGATGGTGGACTGGTTCCACGAGCCGACCTTCCGGGCGTTCTACCTGGAAGACTTCCCGCTGCCCGTGACCATCGACTCGGCCGCGCCGGCCTGCGGGCAGCCCGGCGCGCTGGTGGCCGTTGCGGCACGGGCGCTGCCGCCGGGCCCCGTGCTGGAACGCACGGTCCGCGACCCCGCCGGCAACCCGCTCTTCCTGGTCTACGGGATCCCGCGATGAGGGCGCCTGGGGACCGGGCCGTCTTCTGGGCCGCGATCTGCGGGGCGCTGGCGTTCGCCGTCTACAACGTCTCGACCGCCGGGCCGTCGCCCTACGACCACTACGGCCGCCTGGCCCGCGCCTTCCTCCAGGGACGCGTGGACCTCGAGGATCCGCCCGCCCACCTGGAGGTCGCCCGGTTCGGCGGGCGGTCCTACGTGCTGAACCCGCCGTTCCCGGCGGTGCTGCTGCTGCCGGCGGCGCTGTTCTGGCCCTCCGAGCAGACCCAGTGGATCGCCAGCCACCTGGTGGGGGCGTTGTATGCGGCGCTCACGGTGCTGGTCGCCGCGCGCCTGCTGCCGGACCGGCGCGACTACCTTTGGGTCGGCGCCCTGGGGGCGTGTGGAACCATCCTCTGGTACCTGGCGGCCGTGGGCAGCACCTGGTACTACGCCCACGTCGTGGTGGCCGCCGTGCTCACCGTCGGCATCCTGGAGGTGCTCGGTCGGCGTCGGCCGGTCGTCCTCGGCACGGTGGTCGCCGTCGCCTACCTGAGCCGGGCCCCCAACATCATGACCTACGTGTTCTTCCTGCTGGCGACGCTGCCCGCCTGGGCGCCCGCAGGCCTCCGGGCCTGGCGCCGGATCGACCTGGCCTACCTCATCCGGCTGACGGCGCCGGTCGCGGCCGGACTGCTGGTCGGCATGATCTACAACTGGCTCCGCTTCGGGACCATCGCCGACATCGGGGAGAGCCTGCGGCCCGGCATCTGGGACGAGCCGTGGTTTGCCAGGGGGCTCCTCCACCCGTCGTACATCCCGCGCCACCTCGACCTGCTCTTCCGGGCGCTCCCGGTCTTCGTGTCGCACCCGCCCTTCGTGCTGGTCCCCTGGTGGGGCCTGGCCATCTGGGTGACCACCCCGGCCTTCGTCTACGCGCTGCGCGCGCCCCTAGACCTCCAGACCCTCTCGGCGTGGCTGACCGTGGCGATTGTGGCGCTGCTGAACTTCCTGTGGGGAGGCACCGGGTGGAGCCAGTTCGGCTACCGATTCATCTCCGACATCTATCCGCTCTTGGTGCTGCTGACCGTCCGCGGCCTGCGCGGCCGCGTCGGCTGGCCTGCACGGGTGCTCATCGGCGCCAGCGTCCTGGTGAACCTCTGGGGGGTGGTGTTCATCCGCCTGGGGTACTGGGCCCGGTGAACGCCCGGAGCCCTAGGCCGGGTCGTCCGCCTGCGCGCTGTCCGCGGCCGCCGCGTCCGCGTCGAAGCGGGAGAGACGCCGCACGATGCGCGCCACGTCCCGCAGCATCGCGGCGCCGTCACGCAGGATGCGCACGCTGCTGCCGCCGGTGGCGTGCGACCACGCCACCGGGACCTCCACGATGGTGCAGCCGGTGCGGCGGGCCAGCGCCAGCACTTCCACGTCGTAGGCGAACCCGTCGACCACGCAGTGGGGGAAGAGCCGCCGGGCCACCTCGCCGCGGAAGAGTTTGAACCCGCACTGGGTGTCCCAGATGCCCCGCAGGAGGGTCGCCTGCACCAGGAGGTTGAATGTCCACCCCAGGATCTCGCGGGACCGCGGCGGACGGACCGACGCGCCGTGGGGGTTCAGGCGACGCGAGCCCAGGGCGATGTCGGCGCCGTCGGCCAGCGCGGCCATGAGCACGTCCAGCTGGGTGATGGGAATGGCGAGGTCGGCGTC
>JAVKID010000009.1:0-46549 GCA_031459655.1 Candidatus Fervidifonticultor octavus
GTTCTTCGCCGACGGACGGGAGGCGCTGGTCCGCATCCTGCAGGAACTGAAGACCGTCTAGCTCCGCGCCGTCAGGTACTCCAGGAGCGTCCGCACGCCGAAGCCCGAGGCGCCCTTGGGCTGCAGCGGGCTCGTGCCCTCCTCGCGCTCGAAGTAGGCCACGGGCGCGATGTCGAGGTGCGCCCAGGGCACGCCGCCGGTGAACTCCCGGATGAAGATGGCGCCCTTCTGGGCTCCGCCCGGCCGGGTGCCCGAGTTCTTGATGTCGGCGGTCTCGCTGCGCATCGCCTGCCGGTATTCCTCGTACAGCGGCAGCGCCACCAGGCGTTCGCCGGCCCGGCCGCCGGCGGCCACCAGCCGGTCGACGAGCCCCTGGTCGCTGCCCATGATCGCGGCGGCGTAGGGGCCCAGGGCAATGGACGCGGCGCCGGTCAGGGTCGCCACGTCGATCATCTCGTCGGGCTTGCCGGCGGCCAGGTGGGCCACGGCCTCGGCCAGGATCAGCCGGCCCTCGGCGTCGGTGTTGGTGATCTCGATGGTCGTGCCGTTCACCGCGGTGAGGATATCGCCGGGGCGCATGGCGCGGCTGCCGACCGCATTCTCGACCGCGACGATGGCGGCGGTCACCCGCACCGGCGGCTGCAGCAGCGGCAGCGCGCGCATGGTGGCCAGCACCGCCGCGGCGCCGGCCATGTCGGTCTTCATGGTGGACATCCCTTCGAAGGGTTTGATGTTCACCCCGCCGGTGTCGAAGGTGACGCCCTTGCCGGCCAGCGCCACAGCACGCCGGGGCTTGGACGGGGCGTACTCCAGGAGGATCATGCGCGGCGTGTGGGCGCTGGCGCCGCCGACCGCCAGGATGACCTCCATGCCCCGCTTCTTGAGGTCCTGGGGGCCCCACACCTGGACCTTGAGCTTGGTGCCCCGGGTGATGCGGCGCGCTTCCGCGGCCAGGGCCTCCGGGGTCAGGACGTTGGCGGGCTCGTTGACCAGGTCGCGCGCGTAGTTGACGGCGTCGGCCGTGACCTGTCCGCGGCGCCGGCCGATCTCGACCGCCGCCGACTCCGCCCGGTTGGCGGCCAGCAGGTCGATGTCGACCTGGGTGCCCTTCTCCTTGCGGTACTTCGTGAACTGGTAGGTGCCCAGCAATGCCCCTTCGGTCCGCGCGGCCGCGATGGCTGCGGGCTCCCAGTCGCGGTGCTGCAGCGGGGGGTAGGCCAGCCGTGTCAGCCGGCGGTCCTGGGCCGCCCGCGCGACCGCCGCCGCGGCCAGGCGCAGTCGTTCCAGGGTGAACTGATCCCGCCCGCCCAGCCCCACGACGCCGATCCGTCCGGCCGGCAGGCGGGCATGCGTGTGGAGGATGAACACCTGGGCCAGTTCACCGGTGAACCGCTCTTCGTGCAGCGCGCGGGCCAGCATGCCGCCCAGCGCCTGGTCCACCTTGGCGGCGATCCCCTCGAGGCGGCCGGGCGCCGAGAAGACGCCCAGCGCCAGCACATCACAGCGGTGCGTGAGCGGGTCGGCGACGGTCACGCGGACGGTCACTGCCTGTCCTCCTCGGTCACGACGTCATCTTCCCTCCCGGCCTCCCGGGGCACCCTGCGGGTCACGGCGGATCCGGCTGCCCCCCGGCGACAGCGGCACCTCGTGCCCGACACCGGCGGCCAGGGCCCGGCGGACCAGCACCTCCATCGTCATCACATCTTCGAGCGCGATGCCCTGCGACTCGAACAGGGTGATCTGGCGCCGGTCCGTGCGACCCGGGTGGCGTCCCGCGACGATGGCGCCCAGTTCGATCACCCGGTCCCATACCGCCTGGCCCACCTCCGCGGGCGCGATGAGGTCGCCGCACTCCACGCGGGCCTGGTCGAGGGCATCGACGGCGATCACATCGGCGCGGCGGACCGCCTCGGCGTCCAGCTCCTGCCGCCACGCCGCGTTGGACCCGATGGCGTTGACGTGCATCCCGGGTCGAAGCCACGTTCCGTGCAACACCGGATCGCGCGATGATGTGGCGGTCACGACGATGTCCGTGCCCTCGACCGCCTCCTCGGCGCTGGCAGTCGCGACCACCTCCATGCCCAGTTCGGCGATCATCTCGGCGGCGAAGGCTTCCCGCCGCTGCGGGGAGCGACTGTAGACTTTGACGAGCGCGATGGGCCGGACGCGGCAGATCGCCCGGACCTGACTGCGCGCCTGGAAGCCCGCGCCGATCACGCCCAGCGCGCCCGCGTCGTTTCGGGCCAGGTACTTGGTGGCCACCCCGCTGGCCGCGCCGGTGCGCAGCTGCCCCAGGAGGTCGGCTTCGACGATGGCTGCCGCCTCGCCGTCTTCCAGGCGGTAGAGGATAGCAAGGAACCGCGACCCGCGAGGCGTCGTGGCATACGCCTTGACGCCCATCACCCCGACCGACGGCACCGCCGCGTGCATGACGTGGAGCACGCCCGCCGCGGTGGCCGATCGGGTGCGCGGCTGGTTGACCGCGGCTCCCTCCCCGAGCGCGCGGAATCCGGCTTCCACCGCCGCGAGCACGTCGTCCATGGTCAGCAGTGCGGCGACGTCGGCTTCGCGGATCAGTAGTGTCATTCGAGGCCCCGGAGTCTCCTTCTACAGCATCGTCAGGGACGTCCAATAGCCAGGAATGTTCCCCAGTATCCGATTGGCTTCCTCCACGCCGGGGCCCGGAGAAGGCACGCCGCGACGAGCCCGCGCCGTGCTGCGGAACCTGGGAGCCGGCTGCCGCCGATAGGAGAACAGACGTTCGCATTTCATTGGCCTGGAAGAGGCGCCCGGTGACATGACCGCTGGCCGCGCATCCGGGCGGCCGGATCGAGGTGGGCTTCGAGGGGGGAACCCGGCTGACGCCTGTGAGGACGGGGCGTGCGCCCTCGAGCCCGTGCTGGAGGAATCGACGCAGGCTGCCTACGGTCCCTCGGTCCGCAGCACGGCGCGGACAAAGGCGTCCAGGGCCCGCGGGGCCGGCAGACCGGCGGCCAGGAACGCCTGCCAGGCGCCCCGGACCTCGGTGACGGTCGCCTCAGGGACGGAGGACGCCACCGGGGGCTCGGTCCAGGGGAGCGCGTCCACCTGCAGCGCGGCTTCGTCGCAGTAATCGGAGGCCGCTGCCAGGAACCCCTCAAGCGTCCTCCCCTCCAGTTCCCAGATGACGGGGTCGCGCCCCCAGCGGTCTGCATAGACCGCCGCGAGAATCGTGGTCAGGGCCGACATCGCGCCCAGTGCGCGGGCCGCCCCCCAGCGGGCCTGGATGTCCTCCGCCGACGCTCCGGTGGCGGCCGCGCTGAGGGAGGTGGCCTCGTGCGCGGCGGCCGATACCAGGGTCGCGATGGCCTGGCGCAATGCGCTCGCGGCATCCGGCTGCGTCCACGCGCGGGTGAGGAGGGCGACGGCGGCGGCGGTCGCCTGCCGGCCGTGCAGGGGATGGCAGATCCGGGGCATCGCCACCGTGCGAGCCGCCAGCTCCTCCACGAGGACGGGCAGGTGACCCGGGCGGTCGTAGCGCCCGGGATCGTTCGCGAGCCGGCCGGCCAGCGCGCGCCGCATCCTGGCAGCCAGCGTCTCCGACGCATCGAGCAGGATCCGCAGCGGGAGGAAGATCAGGGCGGCCCAGACCAGCAGCGCGAACACCCAGCGGTCGAGCCCGTAGCCGGAGGCGGCCATCGCGGCCAGCGTGACCGCGAAGCCCGCGGCACACGCCGCCGCCAGCCAGCGCGCGGCCGTGCGGCGCGCGCCGGTCTCAGCCAGGTGACTGATCAGGACGCGGACGTCGATCGGCAGGCCTCCTGCGGGTTCCGACGCGGCAGGGGCTGCCTGGTGATTTCGACGGTGTGCCCGCCGCCTCCCCTGCAGGACGCGGGAGTGCGGGCCGGAACCCTTGGGGGGCTGCCGGCGTTGACTGAAACGGAGACCATCGGGTGGGAGGTCGGTCATGTTCGCGCGCTGGCTTGTCGCCGCCGTCTTTATCGTCCAGGCCCCGACGCTACTCCCGGTGGGCACGTTCCGCATCGAGCCCGGGGAGAGCCGGGTCGAGTTCGTGATGCGGGACAACCGCGGCGGCTTCACGGGGTCGACGGATCGGGTCGAGGGGACCGTGACCGTGGTCCCGGGCGACTCCGAGGGCTACGGCGCCCTCGTCGAAGGCCGGGTGGATGCGCGCACACTGACCACCGGCATCGGGCTGCGCGATGCGCAGATGCGCCGCGACTTCCTGCAGACCGACCGGTACCCCTTCATCGTGTTCCGCGGTGAGATCGCCGGCCGCGAGCGTCCCACCGCGACGACGATCCGCACCCTCCTGCGGGGCCGGCTGACGATCCGTGAGACGACCCGGGAGGTCGAGATCCCGCTGGCCGTGACGGCGCTGGCCGACGAATACCGCGCCACCGGCGAGGTGACGATTCGCCTCACCGAGTACGGCATCCCCATCCCGCGCTTTTTGATCTTCGTGGCCGAGGACCCCGTGACGGTCCGGCTGCGCGTCCGGCTGCGGCGCGGGCCCTAGCCAGGCTCCGCCGTGGTCGGGCGGCGGGCCATCGGGGTGGTGCCCCAGGGAGGGTGAGGGACGCGTCGAATGCCTATAGGCATGGACCAGGCCATCGCCTACGCGCGCCAGCACCGCCAGCGCTTCCGTACTGAACTCATCGACCTGCTCCGGATCCCCAGCATCAGCACCGCGCCGGAACACGCCCGCGACGTGGCCCGGGCCGCGGACTGGCTGGCCGGGCACCTGAGGGGGCTCGGGTTTGTCGCCCGCGTCGAACCCACCGACCGCCATCCCATCGTCCGTGCGGACTGGTTGGACGCCCCGGGGGCGCCCACGCTGTTGTGCTACGGCCACTTCGACGTCCAGCCGCCCGATCCGCTGGAGGCGTGGACCCATCCGCCATTCGAGCCCGTCCTCGCAGACGACGTCCTCTACGCCCGCGGGGCCTCCGACGACAAGGGGCAGCTGATGATCCACCTCAAGGCCGTCGAGGCCATCCTCGCGACCGCCGGCCGGCTGCCGGTCAACGTCAAGTTCCTGCTCGAAGGCGAAGAGGAGATCGGGAGCCCCACGCTGGCCACCTACCTGCCGCGCCACCGCCGGCACCTGGCGGCCGATGCGGCACTGGTGAGCGACGGCGCCCTCTTCGCCCCGGACCTCCCGACGCTGGTCACCGGGCTGCGCGGCCTGCTCTACACCGAGATCCACGTCGCCGGGGCTCGGGGCGATCTCCATTCCGGCCTCTACGGGGGTGCTGCGCCCAATGCGGTCGGTGCGGCGGCGCAGCTCGTGGCCGGCCTCAAGGATCGGCGGGGGCGCATCCGGATTCCCGGCTTCTACGCCCGCGTCCGGCCGCCCGAGCCCGCCGAACGCGAGGCGTGGGCCCGTCTGCCCTTCGACGAAGGGGCCTACCTCGCCGAGCTGGGCGCCGACGCCGCACCCGGCGAGGACGGGTTCTCGGTGCTGGACCGCCGCTGGGCGCGCCCGACCCTCGACGTGCACGGCATCGCCGGCGGGTTCACCGGCGAGGGCATGAAGACGGTCATTCCCTCCCGGGCGGTCGCCAAGGTCAGCATGCGCCTGGTCCCCGACCAGCGGCCCGACCGCATCTTCAAGCAACTCACCCGGTTCGTGCAGCGGATCGCGCCGCCGGGGGTCCGCGTAGAGGTCCGGCACCTGGCCTCGGCGCCGCCGGTGGTCGTCTCGCCCGACGCGGCTCCGGTCCGGGCGGCGGCGCGGGCGCTGGAGGCCACCTACGGGCGTCCGCCGGTCTATGTGCGCAGCGGCGGCAGCGTGCCGGTCGTGGCGGGATTTGCACAGGTCCTGCAGACCCCCACCGTCCTGATGGGCTTCGGCCTGCCCGATGACAACCTGCACGCGCCCAACGAGAAGTTCGCCTTGGCGAACTTCGATCGGGGCATCGAGACGGTGATCCGGTTCCTGCACCTGTTGGGCGGCTGAGCCGGCGGCAGGCCACGGAGGCCGATCGATGCCTTCACTCCAGATCGCCTACCCGCGGCAGTACCGCTGGGTGGCGGGCGCGGCCGGAGCCGCGGGCACTGCCCTGGTGGTGGCGGCGTGGCAGCGCCTGCCTTCCCTCCCGTGGGGTGTCTGGCTGCTGTTCGGGACCATGTCGGTGCTGTCGGCGGTGATCATCTTCGAACTGCCGATCGGCGTCCACTACAATCCGCACAGCGGCGTGGCCCTGGCGGCCCTGTTCCTCTTCGGATGGCCGGTGCCGATGGTCTTCTCCGTGCTCACCCTGGTCGTGTTCTGGATCCGCGCGCGGAGGCCGGCGTGGCGGGCCGCGTTCGACCTCGGCAACGTGACCTGCAGCATCGGTCTGGCGGCGCTGGTCGCTCCGGTGGGGGTGGGACAGTTCACCCCGGGCGTGCTGTGGGCGTTCGCGCTGGCCGGGGTCATCTACGCGCTGGCCAACACGGCCCTCACGCTGGGCGGTCGCGCGGTCCAGACCGGGTCGCCGGCGCTCCTGGTGGACGTCCCGACGGTGTCCACGGCCCTGGTGCTCTCCGCCAGCATGGCGCCGGTGGGCTTCATCATCGCGCTCCTCTACGAGGCCTTCGGGAGCGTGGGCGCGCTATTGGGATTCGCCTCCTGGCTGCTGGTCAGCGTGGCGCTCAAGGGTAACTACGATGCGCAGGCCGCCGGGCGGCGACTGGCGGAGGCGAGCCGCCGGCTCGAGGAGGCACTCGTCGCGGTCGAGCGGCTCTCCATCACCGATCCCCTGACCGGACTGTACAACCGGCGACACTTCCGCATTCGTCTGGAAGAGGAGTTCCGCCGGGAGGCGCGCGACGCCACGCCGTTCTCCCTGGTGCTGCTGGACCTGGTGGACTTCAAGGCGGTCAACGACCGCCTGGGCCATCTGGCCGGCGATGTGGTGCTGCAGCAGTTCGCGCGGCTGCTGGACGGCGCCGTGCGCCCAGGCGACCTGGTATTTCGGTACGGGGGCGACGAGTTCGCCATCATCCTGCCCCGCACGGACCGCGCCCAGGGACAGGCCGTCGCGGATCGGTTGGTGGGTCTCGTCGGCCAAGCCTCGTTCGTGGTCGACACCGAGCGCATCGCGCTCGCCGTGGACGCCGGGGTCGCCACCGCGCCGGCCGACGGGGCGGACGCGGACAGCCTCATCGCCCGGGCCGACGCCGCCCTCTACGGCGCCGATGCGAGGCGCCGCCCGCGCAACGCCCGAGCGAACGGCCAAGACGTCGTCCAGCCCAGGCCCACGGCGTGACGGATCTCGGGGGCCTGCTCGAACAGGCCAGGACCTGGCTGGTGGGGCTGTCCGTGCCCGTCCAGGCGCTGGGGGTGGTGGGCGTCACGGCCGTCCCCGGCGTCGAGTTGCGGGGCTCGATCCCGCTAGCGGTGGCGTTGGGCTGGCACCCGCTGGCCGCCGGGATCCTGGGCACCCTGGCCAACTGTCTAATCATCGTCCCGAGCTACTACGCGCTGGAACTCTTCTACGACCGATGGTTTTCCCGCATCGCCCTGCTGCGACGGCTGGTGGAGGGAGTGCGGGCCAGGGGCGCGAGCCTGGTCGAGCGCTATAAACTGCTGGGGCTCACCCTGTTCGTGGCGGTCCCGTTGCCCGGCACCGGCGCCTACTCCGGGGTCACGCTGGCCTGGTTGCTCGGGCTGCGCCGCTGGCCGGCGATGGCGGCGGTGGCCCTGGGCGTCGTGATCGCTGGCGCGGCGGTCACGCTGGCGGCCGGTGGCGCGGCTGTTGCGATTCGCCAGTGGTTCTAGTACCATCCCCACTACAGGGAGAGTAGGGAGGAAGCCAGCGAGAAGCCCGCCAGCGGTTGCTCGATCCTGGACAGACGATTCCATAAGGAGGGATCAGATCGCGTGCGCAGATACCTGGTGTGGTTCGTCACGACGGCGCTGATCGGGGTCCTGGGGTACTCGGCCGCAGCCGCCCCCGCAGGGCCTGCCCCGCAGCGAGGCGGCGTCCTCATCGTCGGGTCCGGGACGGATGCCACGACCCTGGACGGCCACCTCTACACCGATGCGCCCACCGCCACCATCATGGAGCACATGGTGGAGACGCTCTTCGAACTGTCCCCGGAAGGACGGGTGCTGCCCCGCCTGGCCACGGCGTTCAGCGTGGCGCCCGACGGCCGCACCTGGACGATCCGGCTGCGGTCGGGCGTGCGGTTCCACGACGGGACGGCGTTTGACGCCGAGGCCGTCAAGTTTAACCTGGACCGGATCCTCGACCCGGCCACCCGGGCGCCATGGCGGTTCCTGATCAGCCGGGTGACCCAGGTCACGGCGGTCGACCCCACGACCGTGCGGCTGGTGACCGACGCGCCGTTTGCCCCGCTGCTGGCGCACCTGACCCACAGCGGGACGGGGATCCAGAGCCCGACCGCCATCCGCCGGCTGGGCGCCGACTATGCCCGTCAGCCCGTGGGCACCGGCGCCTTCAGGTTCAAGGAATGGGTGCGCGGCGACCGCGTGGTCGTCACCCGCAACGACGACTACTGGGGCGAGAAGGCCCTGCTCGATGAGGTGCAGTTCCGCGTCATCCCCGACGATGGGGCCCGGCTGGCGGCCCTGGAGGCGGGCTCGCTCCATGTGGCGGTGCGCGTGCCGCCGCGGGAGATCGAGCGGCTGCGGGGGAGCCGCGACCTCACCGTCCGGATCGACACCAGCCTGCGGACGATCTACACGGCCTTCAACGTCTCGCGGCCGCCGTTCAACGACAAGCGGCTCCGCCAGGCGATGAACTACGCCATCAACAAGGAGGCGATCGTCAAGTCCGCCCTGGCCGGAACGGCCCGGGTCTCGGATGCGCCCATCGCGCCCAACGTCCAGGGCTACTCGAAGATCATGCAGTACCCCTGGGATCTGGAACGCGCGGAAGCGTTGCTGCGCGAGGCGGGCTACAGCCGGGCGCGGCCGCTGCGGGCGGTGTACCACCATCCCACGGGCCGGTACATCCGCGACGCCGAGATCGCCGCCAGCATTCAGGGGCTGGCCCGGCGCGTCGGCATCGAACTGGAACTTCGGACCCTGGAGTTCGGGGCCTACATCGCGCTGACCGCCCGGCCCAAGGAGCAGAACGACATCCAGATGTACATGCTGGGGTGGGGGACCGTGACCGGCGATGCCGACTACGGCCTCTACGCCCTGTTCCACTCATCGCAGTTTCCGCCTGTGGGCTTCAACCGCGGCTTCTACGAGAACCCGCGGGTGGACGCCCTCCTCGACCGCGGCCGCATCACGGTGGACCAAGCGGAACGCAACCGGATCTACGCGGAGGCCATGCGGCTCATCATGGAGGACGCCGCCTGGCTGTTCCTCCACAGCGAGTCGCAGGTCACCGGCATCCGCAACGTCGTGCAGGACATGCTGGTGCATCCGGCGGAGCGGGTGATGGCGCACAAGGCCTGGCTGCGGCGCTAGGCCGGTGGACGTCTAAGGACGTCCGGGGGAGAGGGCACTGTCCCTCTCCCCCTTTCGCCTGCCGATCATGTGGGCCTACATCGCCAAGCGGCTGTTGTTGACCGTCCCCGTCATCTTCGGCGTGGCCTTCGTGGTCTTCGCGATGGTGCGGATCGTCCCGGGCGATCCGGCCCAGATCATCGCGGGGGAGACGGCCACCAAGGAGTTCGTGGAGGCGATCCGCAAAGACCTGGGGCTTGACCGGCCGCTGATGGAGCAGTTCGTGACCTTCATGGCCAGTCTGGTGCGGGGCGACCTGGGCCGGTCGATCCGCTCGAAGGCGCCGGTGTCCGAGGAACTATGGGCCCGCATTCCCAACACCGTGCGCCTCACGATCGCCGGACTGGTCGTCGCTGTCAGCGTCGGCGTGACCGCCGGGGTCGTCTCGGCCATCCGTCCCTACTCTGTGGTCGACTCGGCGGTCATGCTAGTCGCCCTCCTGGGACTCTCAATGCCGGTCTTCTGGTCCGGGCTGATGCTGATCCTCATCTTTGCCGTCCGCCTGGGGTGGCTGCCGGCCGTCGGGACCGAGACGCTGGCTCACCTGGTCCTGCCAGCCATCACGGTGGGGATGGCGACCGCGGCCATCATCGCGCGGATGACCCGATCCAGCATGCTGGAGGTCCTGCGGTCCGACTACATCCGGACCGCCCGCGCCAAAGGTTTGGCGGAGCCCGTGGTCGTCACCCGCCACGCCCTCCGCAATGCCCTCATCCCGGTCATCACAGTGGTGGGGCTGCAGACGGGGACGTTGCTGTCGGGCGCCGTGCTGACCGAGAGCGTGTTCGCCTGGCCGGGGATCGGCCGGCTGCTGGTGGAGGGGATCCTGGCCCGCGACTACCCCATCGTGCAGGCGGCGGTCCTGGTCGTCGCGCTGGCATTCGTGCTGGTGAACCTCGCCATCGACGTCCTGTACGCCGCCGTGGACCCGCGGATTCACTATGAGTGAGGCGTGGCCGGCTGCGGCCCTCCCGGGGGAACCGGCATGGTGACGGCGACGCCGGCGGTGCGGGCCGAGACGATCCTGCGGCCCGGGCGCACCCGGTTCCGCATGGCCTGGGCCCAGTTCCGCCGCAACCGCGCCGGGTTGATCGGCCTGGCGATCCTGATGGCGTTTCTGGGCGCCGGGCTGTTCGCGCCCGTGCTGGCCCCCTACGATCCCTACGAGATCGACCTGGAGGGCGGTCTGAAGAAACCCAGCCGCGCCCACTGGCTGGGCCAGGACGAACTCGGCCGCGACCTGCTCAGCCGGATCATCTACGGGGCGCGCCTCTCGCTGGTCATCGGGATCATTGCCGTCTCCATCGGCGTGGGCTTCGGCGTCCCGATCGGTGCCATCTCCGGATACGTCGGCGGTTGGTGGGACCTGCTGGTGCAGCGGCTGATTGACATCATGCTGGCCTTCCCGGGCATCCTGCTGGCGATCGTGCTGGTGGCGATCCTGGGTGTCGGGCTCGTCCAGGTCATGGTGGCGGTGGGCATCGTCTCGATCCCCACGTACGCCCGACTGGTGCGCGGCCAGGTCCTGTCGCTGCGTGCCCAGGAATTCGTGGACGCCGCGCGCGCCCTGGGCGCCACCGCCGGCCGGATCCTCTGGCGCCATGTGCTGCCCAACACGCTGGCCGTCATCATCGTCCAGTCCACCCTGCAGATCGCCTCAGCGATCCTCTCGGCTGCGGCCTTGGGGTTCCTCGGCCTGGGCGCCCAGCCCCCAACGGCGGAGTGGGGCGCCATGCTCAGCAACGCCAGGCAGTACATCCGACTGGCGTGGCACAGCGTCACCTTCCCCGGGATGGCCATCATGCTGACCGTGCTGGGGTTCAACCTGCTGGGCGACGCCATCCGGGATGCGCTCGACCCCAAGATGCGGATCTAGGCGCACTCGACCCCAGGGGTTTGTGACCGTCGTGGAGAAAACGTTGACGGGTTGCCCACGGGATCCTAGTATTGGACTTCGGTCGAGGAACTGTGCCCTGGGGGAGGTGGGAGATGGAACCGGTCGGGCATCACTACATCGCGGAGGCCTCGGGCTGCAACCCCGAGACCATCGGGAAGGTCGAGACCGTCGAGCAGATCCTGGTCCGGGCGGCCGAGGTCGCGGGCGTCACGGTTTGGTCTATCTCCTTCCACCGATTCTCTCCCAACGGCGTGTCCGGTGTCGTCGTCATCTCCGAGTCGCACCTGTCGGTGCACACGTGGCCGGAGTACGGGTACGTGGCTCTCGACATCTTCACCTGCGGCAGCGAGGCCAGGCCCGAAGCCGCCGTGGAGTACGCCCTCAAGGAGTTCGGCGCGAACTCGATGCACATCACCGAGGTCACGCGAGGGCTGGAGGAAGGCGACCGCCAATTCTACCACAGCATCGTGACCTGGGAGGAGACCATCCCGGCCAAGGACGGTCAGAAGCGTCCGCGGCCGACCAGGCGGGCCCGCACCGCGAAGCGGCGTCCCGTGTCGGCGCGCTGAGCCCTCCGAGGCGACGAGGCCCCATGCGTGCCATCGCCCCGGCGCTGGGCGCGGGGATCCTGGCCGCGTCGCTCGGTCTCGCACCGGTCGCCTCGAGCCCCGGAGGCCTGGGGCGGTGGGAGACGAGGGCGCCGATGCTCTCCCAGCGGACCGAGGTCGCCGGAGCCGCCATCGACGAGAGGATCTATATCGTCGGGGGCTTCGTCCCCGGCGGGATCACCGGCGCGCTGGAAGAGTACGACGTCGCCGCCAACGCGTGGCGCCGGCGCGCCTCGCTACCGGTGCCTCTCCACCACGCGGCGATGGTCGCCGTCGGGGGCCGGCTCTTCCTCCTGGGTGGGTTCGTCAACGGGTGGAGCCCCACGGAAGCGGTCTGGGAGTACGATCCGGCGGCCGACCGGTGGACCTCGCGCGCGCCGATGGCGGTGCCGCGGGGCGCCCTGGCGGCGGCGGTGGCGGGCGAGCGGATCTATGTGTTCTCAGGCACCGGACCGGGTCAGGCCGACACCCCGATCACCGAGGCGTTTGATCCGGCGACCAACACCTGGCGGCGCCGCGCGCCGATCCCGACGCCGCGCAACCACCACGCCGCAGCGGCCGTGGCCGGCAAGATCTACACCTTCGTGGGCCGTCGGGGCGGAGGGAATGTCAACGTGACCGAGATCTACGATCCGGCCACCGATACGTGGGCGTCCGGCGCGCCGATTCCCACGGCGCGTAGCGGCATCGCCGCCGCGGTGGTGGCCGGCCGCATCTACGTCTTCGGTGGGGAACTGGGCCGTCCGACGACCTATCCGGAAAACGAGATGTACGACCCGGCGACGAACGCGTGGGCCGCCCGGGCGCCGATGCCGACCCCGCGCCACGGCCTAGCGGCTGTGGCCGTGCGCGACCGAATCTACGTGATCAGCGGCGGCCCGCGGCCGGGCGGGAGCCACAGCGGCGCCAACGAGGTGTTCATCCCAGACGAGGGCCGGTGATGCCGGTCGGGACCCGGTGAGCGGCGGCGCCCCGGCCCGGACCCCCGCCGCGGGGTGGCCGCGCGTGCTGGTCATGGCGTTCGCGCACTTCACCAACGACCTCTACGCCGCGTTCCTGGGCCCCCTGCTGCCGCTGGTCGTGTCGAAGTTCAGCCTGACGCTGGCGCTGGCGGGCCTCCTGGGCACCATGTTCACCGTCTCGGCCGCGTTCTCGCAACCGTTCTTCGGGCTCGTCGCGGACCGCATCGCCCGGCCGGTGTTCACCATTGCCGGCCCGGTCCTCACCGTCCTGATGATGGGCTCGCTGGGGCTGGCGCCGTCGTATCCGGTCATGCTCTTGATGCTCCTGGTCGCCGGCGTCGGCACGGCCTCCTTCCATCCCCAGTCGTTCGCGCTGGCGGGAACGGTGAGCGCCGACCGCCGCGCCACCGGGCTGTCGATCTTCGTCGCCGGGGGCGAGTTGGGCTATGCGGTGGGCCCGCTCTACGCCGCCGCCGTCGTGGAGACCCTGGGCCTGGGGGGCACCGCCGTGGCCGCGGTGCCAGGGGTGGCGGCGTGTCTGGCCATCTGGTGGGCGGCGCGGTCGTGGCATGTCCGGGCGCTGCGGCCCGAGGCAGGGTGGCGCAGCGACGTCCGGGAGCACGGACGGTCGCTGGCCCTCATCTGGCTGATCGTCGTGTTGCGCAGCGTGATCATCCTCTCCCACATTCTGTTTCTGCCGCTGCTCCTGCGGGAGCGGGGCCAGTCGCTGATCGTCGGCGGAACCGCGGTCTTCCTCTTCGGCGGGATCGGCGCCCTGGGAGGCCTCACCGGCGGGGTGCTGGCCGACCGGATCGGGCGGCGGGCGGTGATGGGTCTCTCGCTGGTCGCCAGCGCGCCGCTGCTGCTGCTCTTCGGGATGAGCCGGAGCGCCTGGGGATTGGTGCCGCTGGCGCTGGGCGGGTTCGCGCTCTACCTGGCGGCGCCGGTGGCGATCGTCATGGCCCAGGAGATGCTGCCGCGCCGCGCGAGCCTGGCCAGCAGTCTGGTCACCGGGATGGCCTGGGGCACCGCGGGCGTGTCCCTGACGCTGGTCGGCGCCGTCGCCGACCGGATCGGCCTGCCGACCACCTTGATGGCCACCGTGGCCCTGGCCATCCCGGCGCTGGCCGCCATCGGGGTCCTGCCCAGGCCGGACCGCTGACCGACCCTACGCGCTGCTGACGGGGGTCACCACACACGTGGTCGTGCGGGTGACCCCGGGGGTCTCCTGGAACCGCGACACGATCAGTCGGCCCAGGGTGTCCATGCTCTCGGTCTCGACGAAGGCGATGATGTCGGTCGGGCCGGTGACCGCATGGGCCATCTTGACCCCGGGCGTCTTCTGGATCTGGGCGAGCGCCTCGGCGAGCTTGCCGGGCAGGATGCGGATCAGGACATAGGCCTGGACCACGTCGGTTCCTCCGCGATGCGCGTTGTCCTCAGAATCCCTGCAGGACCTCCCCCAGCAGCGTGCGCACCAGGTAGAGCAGCATGATCGCCACGATTGGCGAGAGATCGAGCCCGCCCGCCGGAGGCATGAGCCGCCGGATCGGGTTCAGGATCGGGGCCACCACCTGGTGCACGGCCCGCGCCACCGGATGATCCGGCCGTATGCCCGGGATCCACGAGAGGATGACGTGGACGAAGATGAACAGGGTCAGCAGTCGGATGACGAGGTCCAGGAGTTCCGCGAGGTCCGGCATCCGGCCTCCCCATCGTGGACGCCATGCTGACGGGTGAAGCACTCTGATTGTATCAGGGCCTCCTGCGGCAGGCAACGAACCGCGCGGACCTCCGCAGAACTCTTGGGAACTCGCTGACCCGCGTAGAAAGCGCCCGAGAGGGGCCTGCGTCGCGTCTCGGCCCAGGGCGGGTGGGACCACCGGCGGGAACCGGCCGGAGACGGCGCGACCCCGGGCAGGGTGCCCGGGGTCGCGCGTGGCTCAACGATGCCGCGTCGACTAGAGGATCGTGACGTTGGCGGCCTGCGGACCCTTCTGACCCTCGACGATTTCGAACCGGACCTGCTGCCCCTGCTGGAGGCTGCGGAACCCATCCGCCTGGATCGCCGAGTAGTGCACGAAGACGTCCTTGCCGCCGTCCACGGAGATGAACCCATAGCCCTTCTCCGCGTTGAACCACTTGACCGTTCCTGTCACCATCTACTGCACGTCCCTTCCTTGCGTGATGTCCAGATGCGCCGCTTGCACGTCGTACCTGTCCCGACGACGGTAGCACGAGCCCGAAGCGCTGTCAACAGGCGGGGCCGCGCCGGACGGCGCGGGCGGCCGCTGCAGGAGACCGCCCCCCGGCGCCACGAACAGCACCGCAGCCGGAAGCGGAGGCGCCGATGAGACCGGGCCGGCACTTTCTCCAGATCCCAGGGCCGACGAACGTGCCCGACCGTGTGCTGCGGGCCATGGACCGGCCCGTGCCCGATCACCGCGGCCCCGAACTCCCGGCGCTGGTCCGAGAAGTGGTCGACGGGCTGCGGCAGGTCTTCCAGACGTCCCGCGGCGAGATCGTCCTCTATCCCGGCTCTGGGACCGGCGCCTGGGAAGCCTCGATGGTGAACACCCTCAGTCCGGGCGACGGCGTCCTGGCCTTCAACACCGGACACTTCAGCCATCTGTACGCGGAATGCGCGCGGCGTGTGGGGATGGTGGTGGAAGAGGTCGACCTGCCCTGGACCCGCGGGGTCCCCTCCGATCTCGTGTATGATCGACTGTCGCGGGATTCCGGCCACCGGATCCGCGCCGTGCTCGTGGTCCACAACGAGACGTCGACCGGGGTCACGTCGAACGTCAAGGCGATCCGGGACGCCATGCGGGCGGCCGGACATCCGGCCCTCCTGCTGGTGGACGTCGTCAGCGCCCTCGGCAGCATCGACTTCCGCTTCGACGAGTGGGACGTGGACGTGGCGCTGACCGGCTCCCAGAAGGGGCTGATGCTGCCGCCGGGGATGGCCATCCTCTGCGTCGGTCCGCGGGCCCTCGCCGAGAGCGCCCGGGCCAGCGCTCCCCGGTACTTCTTCGACTGGCGGCCGGTGATCGAGGAGATGCGCCGCGGGTACTTCCCCTACACGCCGGCGACGCTGTTGCTCTACGGCCTGCGCGAGGCGCTGCGCATGCTGCTGGAGGAGGGCCTGCCGCAGGTCTTCGCCCGACATGCGCGACTGGCCGAGGCCGTGCGCCGCGCGGTCCGGGCCTGGGGGCTCTCGATTTTCTGTGAAGACCCTGCGGAGTACTCGAACAGCCTGACGGCCGTTGTGCTGCCCCAGACCGCGAATGCCGACGACGTGCTCCGGGCCGCCGAGCGGCTCAATCTGTCGCTGGGCACGGGCCTGGGGCGCCTGAAGGGCCGGGCGTTCCGGATCGGCCACCTGGGCGCGCTCGGAGACCTGGAGGTCATCGCAACGGTCGGCGGCACCGAACTGGCGCTCCGGATGGCGGGCGTGGCGGTGCCGCCGGGCGCCGGGGTGGCGGCCTGCCAGGAGTCCCTGCTGGCGCAGCACCTGGCGCCGCACGCCTGACGACGAACCGTGTGGTCCGCTCGCGCCTGATGCGGGACGACAGCGACTTCGACCGTCTGACCAGAGCGCTCGCCGCCGCCGTCAAGGGCGAGGTGCGCTTCGACCAGGTCTCCCGCATTCTCTACAGCACCGACGCCAGCCTCTACCAGATCCTGCCCATCGGCGTGGTCCTCCCGCGCGACGCGGACGACATCGCGGAGACGGTACGGCGGTGTGCCGAGGCAGGGGTCCCCGTGCTCCCCCGCGGCGCCGGGACGAGCCTGGCAGGGCAGTCGGTCGGCCGGGCCGTGGTGATCGACTGCTCCAAGTATATGGATCGGATCCTGGAGATCGACCCGGGTCGCGGGGTCGCCCGCGTGCAGCCCGGGGTCGTCCAGGACGTGCTCAACGGCGCCCTGGCCCCGCATGGGATGCGGCTGGGTCCGGACACCGCCACCAGCAACCGCGCCACGCTCGGGGGCATGATCGGCAACAACTCCTGCGGGGCGCGCTCGATCGTCTACGGCAAGATGGTCGACCACGTGGTGGGTCTGCGCGCGCTGCTCGCCGACGGCACGGAGATCGCGCCCGGGCCCCTGGACGATGCGGCGCTGGCGGCCAGGCGGCAGGAGCCGTCCCGGGAGGGCCGTCTCTACCGGACGGTGCTCGAGGTCGTGGAGGCCAACCGCGACGAGGTCGAGCGCCGCTACCCGAAGATCCTCCGGCGCGTCAGCGGGTACAATCTCCCGGAGATGTTCCTGCGGCCGTTCAACCTGTCCCGTCTGATCGTGGGTTCGGAGGGGACGCTGGCGGTCGTCACCGAGGCGACGGTGCGCATCGTACCGCGCCCGCAGCACGCGGCGGTCGCCGTGGTCCACTTCCGCGACCTGCTCGAGGCCCTGGAGGCGACCCAGGCGATCCTCCCGCACGGCCCCTCGGCGGTGGAACTGATCGATCGGATGATCCTGGAGTTGACCCGGGCCCAGATGGAGTACGCGCGCCGCATGACCTTCGTGGAAGGCGACCCGGACGCGCTCCTGGTCGTGGAGTTCGCCGGAGACGAGCGCGACGCGGTCCTGGACCGGCTCAGCGCCATGGAGCGGTCGCTGGCCCAGGCGGGGATGGGGTATGCGACCGTCCGCGCGCTGGACCCTCCCTCCCAGGACAACATCTGGCGGGTGCGCAAGGCCGGCCAGGGGCTCCTGCAGGGGATCAAGGGCGATGCCAAGCCGATTGCCTTCGTCGAGGACACCGCGGTGCCCCCGGAGCGCCTGGCGCCCTACATCCGCCGGTTCCGCGAGGTGCTCGACCGCCACGGGCTGCGGGCGGCCTTCTACGCCCACGCCAGCGTCGGCTGCCTCCACGTTCGGCCGCTCCTCGACCTCAAGGACGGGCGGCAGATCGCCACCATGCAGGCGGTCGCCGAGGCCGTCGGGGACCTGGTCATCGAGTTCAGCGGCACGATGAGCGGCGAGCACGGCGACGGCATCGTGCGGGGCTGGTTCGTCGAGCGGTTCTTCGGCCCCAGGCTCTATCGGGCCTTCCGCGCCATCAAGGAGGCCTTCGATCCCCAGGGAGTGATGAACCCCGGCAAGATCGTCGAGGCCCCGGCCATGACCGAGGGCCTGCGCTACGGGCCGTCGTACCGGACGATGCCCGTCCGCACGCACTTCGACTGGAGTGCCGACGGCGGGATGGCGGCGGCGGTCGAACTGTGCAGCGGGATCGGCGCCTGCCGCAAGACCACCGAAGGAACGATGTGCCCCTCCTACATGGTCACGCGGGAGGAGGAGCACTCGACGCGGGGCCGGGCCAACCTCCTGCGGGCGGTGCTCTCGGGGGTCCTGCCGCCCTCCGAGTTGACCGGCCGCCGCCTCTACGACGCGCTGGACCTGTGCCTGGAGTGCAAGGGCTGCAAGGCCGAATGCCCGGCCAACGTGGACATGGCCAAATTGAAGTATGAGTTCCTGGCCGGATACCATGAGGCCCACGGCGCGCCGCTGCGGGTCCGCCTCTTCGGGGGCATCCACAGGCTCAACCGCCTGGGAACCCGCCTGGCGCCCGTCTCCACGTGGCTGGTGCAGTCGACCCCCGCGCGGTGGTTGCTCGAGCGCGTGGCCGGCATCGACCGCCGCCGACCGCTGCCGGCGTTTGCCCGCCCCACGTTCGACGTCTGGTGGGCCCGGCACCTGGGCGCACGGTCGCCGGCAGGCGGCGCCCGACCGCAGGTCGTCCTCTTCGCCGACACGTTCCTGCGCTACAACGATCCCGGGATCGGCCGCGCCGCGGTCTCGGTGCTGGAAGGCCTCGGCTACGCGGTCACCGTCCCGGCGGTGGGCTGCTGCGGCCGGCCGATGATCAGCAAGGGGCTGCTTGGGAGCGCGAAAGCGCACGCACAGGCCAACCTCCAGCGCCTGCTCCCCTTTGCCCGGGCCGGCCTCCCGATCGTCGGCTGCGAGCCGTCCTGCATTCTGACATTCCGGGACGAAGTCCCAGACTTGCTCCCGGGGCCCCAGGCGCGGCTCGTGGCGGACCACACCCTGCTCATCGACGAGTTCCTGGCCCGGCACGTGCAGGCGCACGGCTGGCCCGGATCCCGTGCCGATGGCGGACGTCCGGCGTCCGGCGGTCGCCGGGCGCTCTTCCACGGTCACTGCCACCAGAAGGCGATCGTGGGGACCCGCGCCGCCGTGGGCGTGCTCCGTGCCGCCGGGTTCGAGGTGGAAGAGGTGGATTCCGGTTGCTGCGGGATGGCCGGCTCGTTCGGCTTCGAGCGCGAGCACTACGCGATGTCCATGGCCATCGGCGAGCGCCGGCTCCTTCCCGCGGTGCGGCGGCTGCCCGCAGACGCCGAGGTCGTGGCGATGGGCGTCTCGTGCCGGCAGCAGATCGCCCATGGGACGGGCCGGCGGGCGAAGCACCTGGTGGAAGTCCTGGCGGACGCCATGGCCTCGGCGTCGGATCCTGACGCCGCTGCACCAGGGGAGTGAGCGGATGACGCAGAGGCTCTACCACCAGGACGCCTACCTCCGCGAGTTCGAGGCGACCGTGACGGCGGTCCGCGCCGCGGACGGCGGGCCGGCCGTCGCCCTCGACCGGACGGCCTTCTCTCCCACCGCAGGCGGGCAGCCCTGCGACCGGGGCCAACTGGCTGGCCGCCGCGTCCTGGACGTGCGGGAGGAAGACGACGAGATCTGGCACGTCCTGGAGGCGTCCGGGGCCCTGCAGGATGGCGACCGCGTGCACGGTCGCATTGACTGGGAGCGGCGGTTCGACCACATGCAGCAGCACACCGGCCAGCACATCCTCTCGCAGGCGTTCCTCCAGACGCGGGGCGTCCAGACGATCGCCGTGCACATGGGCCAGACCTGCACGCTGGACCTGGCCACGGCAGACCTGACCGCGTCCGATGTGGAGTCTGCCGAGCGCCTCGCCAACGCCGTCGTCCTGGAGAACCGACCGGTGCTGATCCGCGAGGTCGAGCCCGAGGAGGCCGAGGCGATGGGGCTGCGCCGACCGCCCACGCCGCGCGCGCGGATCCGCGTGGTGGAGGTGGAGGGGTTTGACCGCTCGGCCTGCGGGGGGACACACGTCCGCACCACCTGCGGGGTAGGCCCCATCACCGTGCGCGGCTGGGAGCGGTACAAGGGCGGTGTGCGGGTGGAGTTCCTCTGCGGGTGGCGGGTGCTGCGCGACTACCACGGGAGCCGCGGGGTGCTGCGCGACCTGGTCGGGCAGTTGACGACCGGCGAAGCCGACCTCCCTTCGGCCGTCGCCCGGTTGCGGGAGCGCCTGCGCGGTCTGGAACGCGACCTGACCGACGCCCGGGCCCGCCTCCTGGAGGCCGAGGCCGACCGGCTCATCGGCGAGACCGGGGATCCACACCTCGCGGCCGTCCGCGCCCCAGAGGAGCGCGTCGGTCTGCCCGAGCCGCGCGTCGTCGGCGCCGTCCTGGCCGGCCGGCCGATCGAGGATCTCCGCGGCCTGGCCCGGGCGCTGATCGCTCGCGCGCGGTGCGTGGCCATTCTGGCCGCGGATCCCGACCGGCGCCTGCTGGTGGCACGCAGTCCCGGCCTCGGACTGGACGCGACGGCGATCCTGCGGGACGCGCTGGCGGGCTTCGGGGGCCGGGGCGGAGGGAAGCCCGAGGCGGCGGAGGGCGCGGCGCCCGATGCGCCGTCGGCGGCCGCGCTCGTCGACGCCGCGCGCGCGGCCGCGCGCAGGCACCTGGAGGCGCGCCGTGCCTGACCGGCCTTCGGTGCCGGCCCTTGCGCCGCACGTGCGGCGGATCAACCGCGAGCGGCTCACCGACCTGCTGCGCCGGCTGGTGGCCACGGATTCGGTGAATCCCTCTCTCGCGGATGGCGCGGCGGGCGAAGGGGCTATCGCCAGGCTCCTCGCCGAGGAGTGTCGCGCCGCCGGGTTTGACGTCCGCCTGGACGAGGTAGCGCCCGGCCGGTTCAACGTGGTGGCGCGCGTCCGGGGAGCGCGGCCCGGCCGGCGTCTGCTGCTCAACGGCCACACGGACACCGTGGGAGTCTCCGGGATGCGGGAGCCCCTGGCCGCCGTGGTCATCGGCGGTCGGCTCTACGGCCGGGGGGCCTACGACATGAAGGGGAGCCTGGCGGCCATGCTGGAGGCCGCCCGGGCCGTGGCTGCCACGGGCATGGAGGCCGGGGAGGTCGTGCTGGCGTTCGTCGCCGACGAGGAATACGCCAGCCTGGGGACGGTCGACCTGGTCAGGCGCTACGGCGGCGCCGATCTGGCCGAGGCCGCCATCGTCACCGAGCCCACGGCGCTGGACGTCTGCATCGCCCACAAGGGGTTCGTGTGGGCACGCATCGAGACCTCAGGCCGGGCCGCGCACGGCAGCCGCCACGAGGACGGCGATGACGCCATCGTCCGCATGGGGCACGTGCTCACGGCGCTGGATCGCCTGGACCGCGAGGTCCTGCCGCAGCGGAGTCACGCCCTGCTGGGGCGTGCGTCGGTCCACGCCTCCACGATCCGGGGCGGGATCGGGCTGAGCACCTATCCGGACCGGTGCGTGCTCGAGGTGGAACGCCGGACGTTGCCTGGCGAGCGCGACGAGGTCGTGCTCGCGGAACTCCAGGGCCTGCTTGAGGAGGCGCGACGCGCCTCACCGGGGCTGGCGGGCCGTGTCGAGTTGCTCCTGAGCCGGCCGCCGTTTGCCATCGATCCTGAGGCTCCGGTCGTCCGGGCGCTCGTCGAGAGCGTCCGCGCGGTCCGTGGGGAACCGCCCCGCCTGGTCGGCGATGCGCCCTGGTTCGATGCGGCGCTGCTGGGGCAGGCAGGGATCCCCACCGTGATGTTCGGACCCCAAGGCGCCGGCGCGCACGCAGCGGAGGAGTGGGTGGATCTCCGCTCGGTCGTCATCTGCGCCGGGGTGCTGGCCGACGTCATCCTGCGGTTCTGCGGCGGGGACCGGTGAGGATCATCACGCTCCTTTCCGACTTCGGCGCGTCGTCGCCCTATCCGGCGGAGATGAAGGGCGTGCTGCTGTCGGCCTGCCGGGCGAGGCTGGTGGACATCACCCATGATGTCCCGGCCCACGACGTCGCCGCGGGCGCCTACCTGCTGGCGGCCGCGGCCCCGGCCTTTCCCGTGGGCACCATCCACCTGGCGGTGGTCGATCCCGGGGTGGGGACCCCGCGTCAGGCGCTCGCCGTCGGCTCCGGGGGGTGCGTCTTCGTGGGGCCGGACAACGGCCTCCTCATGCGAGCCGCGCGGGCGGCGGGTGAGCCCAGGGCCTTCGCCATCGACCGGGAGCGGTTCGCCCGCCGCCCGATGTCGGCGACCTTCCACGGCCGGGATCTGTTCGCCCCTGCTGCCGCGGCGCTGGCGCGCGGGCTGCCCCTTGAGCAGATCGGATCGCCGGCCGCGACGCCGGTCGAACTGCCGGAGCATCCTCCCGAACGGGTCGGCGGGACCGTGCGAGGTCAGGTGGTCTTCCGCGACCGCTTTGGCAACCTGATCACCAACATTCCCGGGCACTGGCTCGGTGGCGTTGCCGGTTCCCTGACCCTCGAACTGCCGGGTGGCCGATCGCCGGCGCGGGCGGTGCGGACCTACGCGGAGGGCACCGGCGGGGAGATCCTCGTGGTCGTCGGCAGCGGCGGCACGCTGGAGATCGCCGTCAACACCGGTTCGGCTGCCGACGCCCTGGGCGTCGGCGTCGGCGACCCCCTGGCCGTGCTGTTGGACGCGCGACGCCCGTGAGGCCGGAACATCGGCGCCGCGCCGCGTCGTTCCTGGAGGGCAGGCGGGTCGGGCAGGACTGGGAGGGCGTCGACCTGTGGCATAATACAGCGAGGACGGATCACCCATGACTGAGGTCAACGTGGCGCTGGCATTCGCCGCGGGCGTGCTGGGATTCCTGAGCCCCTGCATCGTGCCGCTGATCCCGGGGTATCTCTCGTTCGTGTCCGGGCTCTCCCTCGTCGAGATGTCCCTGGAGGAACGCCGCCGCCACCTGCGCCGGGTGCTGCTGGCCACGACCCTGTTCATCCTGGGGTTCTCGACGATCTTCACCGGGCTCGGGGCCTCGGCGTCGGTGCTGGGCGGTCTGGTCCTGGACAACCGGCTGCTGCTGACGCGCATCGGCGGCGCGGTCGTCATCTTCCTCGGCCTGGCCGTCCTGGGGGTCATCAAGGTGCCCGGGTTCTACCGCACGCGACGGTTCGAGATGTCGGGTCGCCCCCTGGGCCTGCTCGGGGCCTTCCCCGTGGGGATGGCATTCGGCTTCGCCTGGACGCCGTGCGTGGGTCCGGTGCTGACCGCCGTCCTGACCCTGGCGGCGGCCTCGCGGACCGCGTCGGATGGCGCGGTGTTGCTCTTTGCCTACTCGCTGGGCCTGGGACTGCCGTTCCTGGTGGCGGCGGTGCTGATGAGCGCCGCCTTTGATACGATGGGATGGCTGCGCCGTCACGCCCGCACCATCACCACCGTCAGCGGCGTGTTCCTGCTGGTGATGGGCGGAGCCATGGTGACCGACCTGCTGTTTGCGCTCAATACCTGGATCCTCCGACTGGTGCCGTTCCGGCCGGTCATCTAGGAGGGAGCACCGAACGGAGGCGAAGATGATTCGATTGGTGCGCTGGGTGTGGTCCCGGGGTCTCGTGGCGCTCCTGCTCGTGGTGGCGGTGGGCGCTCCGCCGGTGGTGGCAGCGTCGCGGGGAGGGGTCCCGGACGCGGGCCTGGTCCTGGAGGCGCTCGCCCTCCTCCGCGACCGCTATGTGGATCCGGTCGACCCCGTCGCGCTCTTGAACGGCGCGATCGGCGGGCTCCGGTCGTCGCTGTCGGTAGCCGGTCTCCAGGTCGAGGTGGCCGACATCCCGGCCGCCACCCCCGTCGACCAGGCCGAGGCGGCCTTCCGCAGCCGATTCGGCGCGGCGCAGGCCGCCGGAGGCGGACGCATCTCCAGCGCGACCCTGGCATACGCCAGCATCCGGGCCATGACCGCGACGTTGCATGACTCGCACACCGGGTTCTTGACCCCGGACCAGAACCGCGAGCGGCAGCTCAAGCAGCGCCGGCAGGCCGCGTTCTCCGGGATCGGCGTGGTGCTGATGCCCAGGGACGGTCGCTTCTACATCCGGGACGTCATCCCCGGGACACCCGCCGAAGAGGCGGGTCTCCAGGCCCTGGACCGCATCGTCCGCATCGACAACCTCCCGACGCCGGGCATGCAGGTCGAGCAGGTCTCGAATCTGATCCGCGGGCCCGCCGGCACCAGCGTGTCGCTGACCCTGGAGCGCCCCGGACGCGCCGAAGCCCAGACGGTGTCGGTGACGCGGGCGCCCATCCAGGTCCCCGCCATCTTCCAGGTCCGCGTGCTGGACGGCGGGGTAGGCTATCTGGCACTGCATCAGTTCGTCAACCGCGCCGGCCTGGACGTCCGCCGGGCGCTGGAGCGCATGCTGAAGGACGGCATGCGCGCGTTGATCCTGGATGTCCGCGCCAACGGCGGCGGCTACCTCCACGAACTGACCACCGTGCTCAACAGCCTGCTGCCGGCCGGCCGCCCCGTCTATCAGGAAACCACCCGCGGCGGACAGACCAGGACGACCAGGACCTTCGGGGTGCCGACCCTGCCGTCCCACATGCCGCTCATGGTGCTCATCGACGAGAGCACCGCCTCGGCGGCGGAACTCCTGGCGGCCGCCCTGCAGGAACAGGGACGCGCGACGCTGCTGGGCGCGAAGACGAGCGGCGCCGTCGAGGCGAGCGTGCTGTACGACCTCTCGGACGGCTCGGCGCTGAGCATCACCATCCTCCGCCTGACCACGGGGCTGGGGAAGCGGCTGGAAGGTGTCGGGGTGTCTCCGGATGTCCCGGTGGCCCTCACCAGCGCCGACCTCGATCAGGGACGGGATACCCAACTCCAGCGCGCCATCCTGTGGGTCCGGCAGCGCCTCGGCCTGGCCGCCACGCGCGTCCCGTCCAGCCGGTGACCCTGCGCACCCGGGGCGGCCGGCCGGCGGCCGCGCGACCATGACGCCGGGCGCAGGGACGGTCGCCATGCTCCCATCGGACCGTTTGCGCGACAAGCTGATCATCATGAACGGCAAGGGCGTGCAGGTCTACCGGGACCTGGCCGGCGCCTACCGGTTCGAGCGGTTCGAGTTGTACCTGGATGCGATTCGACCGGACCCCGTGGCGCCGACCGGCCTGGTACGCGTCCGCATCGATCAGGCTGAGGCGCAGGTTCCTCGCGACCTGTGGGAGAGCCCGAGCCGTCGCCTGGCCGTACAGGACTTCCTCGGCCGCGCCGTGCGCGAGGCCATTGCGCGGCACGTGCGCACGCGCTGGTCCGGCCGCACCCCGCCGCTGGCCATCGACGCCGGCGGACCGGAGATCCTGGCGCGGACTTCCTGTACAGTGGCCGAGGACTACGTGGAGATCCGGCTGACCGTCGGGCTGCCGGCTGAGGGGCGGAAGGTCCAGGCCAGGCCGGCGCAGACGCTCCTCTTCGAGGAACTCCCGGCCGTGGTGAATGCCGGACTCGTGTGGGCCCACCTCGACGCCGTCGCCGGCCGGCGGCACTGTGACACCTACGAGGACTATCTGGCACTGCGGGAGGCCCTGCCGTCGCTGGGGCTCGTGGCGTTCCTCGCCGATGGGTCCCTGCTGGCGCGCGAATCCGGGCCGGGGGACCGGCCGCTGCGGGGCGGCCGCGCCGTGCCCCTGCGGGCGCCCGATGAGTTGGCCGTCACCGTGGACCTCCCGCACCGTGGCGCCGTGCGGGGGCTCGGCATCCCGCGCGGGGTGACCGTCATCGCTGGCCCCTCCTACAGCGGGAAGTCCACGCTGCTGGCGGCCGTTGGCAGCGGGGTCTACCCCCACGTGCCGGGCGACGGCCGCGAGTACGTGGCCGCGCTGCCCGACGCCGTGACGATTCGCGCCGAACCCGGCCGGCGCATCGAGCACGTGGACGTGAGCGGGTTCATCCGCGGGCTCCCGCCCCGCCTCGACCCCGGCGCGCTGGCGGTCGAGCGGGCCAGCGGCGCGCTGAGCATGGCGGCGGCGGTCGCGGAAGCCCTCGAGGTGGGGACGGGGCTGATCCTGGTCGACGAAGACGAGGGCGCGGTCGCCTTCCTGGTCCGGGATGAGGTCATGCGAGCCCTGGCCCCGGGGCTCGATGAACCGCTGGTCCCGCTGGTGGACCGGATGCGCGCCCTGTGGGAGGCCTGCGGGATCTCGTGCATCATCGCCACAGGCGGGCTGGGCGACTACCTGACGGTCGCCGACACCGTCATCCTGATGGACGGCTATCAGCCGGTGGACGCCACCGAGCGCGCGCGGAGCCTGGCCGCCGGCCTCCCGCGCCGTCCGCCCGCCCCCTGGCCGTTTGCCCTGCCGGCGGCCCGCATCCCGCTGCCCAGAGGCCTGGGCGGGGTCAGGGGCCGCGGCCTGCGTGCCGAGGTGCGGGGCCGTGACACGTTGACCATCGGCCGGGACAGTGTGGACCTGGGCGCCCTGCCCCAACTCGTCGACGCCGGGCAGGCGCGCGCTGCGGGGGACGCCATCCTCTATGCCGTGGAGAAGGGCTACATCGCCGGGGAGGCGACGGTCGGCGAGGTGCTCGATCGCGTGTTGGCCGATGTGGACACCACGGGTCTGGCGGTGCTGGCTGCGCAGCCAGAGCCCCAGGGAGAGTACGCCATGCCGCGGCGGCACGAGGTGGCGGCGGTGCTGAACCGGCTCCGATCGCTGCAGGTTCGGGTGAAACGCGCCCCCGCCCCACAACCCGCGCCGGGGGAAGCCGCGGCTCCCGCGCAGGCCGAGGAGACGGCGGAGGTCTCCCCAGGGGCCGACCGGTCCGGGGACGAACGAAATGGGACGGGCTGAATCTCGAGGCACAGACTGTCAAGGTCTGCCGGCCGTCGACACCGAGTGGAGACCGGCAGGTCCAGCGGCAGGAAATCACCGCGTCGTCTCGAACCCTTTGGTCCAATAGCCCGATGAGCGGGACGAGTACGCGCCAGGCGGGCGCCCAGAGAGCTGCTGAGGTGGAAGGCAGCCGCTGCGGGGCGCGGAATGGCCCCGCGAAGGGTGCGGCCAACGCGCGGATCGGTCGATCGCGCCAGTAGCCGCGCCGGCCGTCCGCCGTGATCGGATGCGAGCGCTGCGGGCCTGCGGGCCCGCGGAAACCGGGTGGCACCGCGGAGCCGGTCTCCGTCTGGGACGGAGACCGGCTGTTTCGTGGGCCCTGCGAAGACGAGGAGGTGCCGGTATGGACCCGACCACGATCCTGCTCAGCGAGGGCGACGTCCCGAAGGCCTGGTACAACATCGCGGCCGACCTGCCGGTCCCGCCGCCGCCGGTGATCCACCCCGGGACCAAGCAGCCGATCGGACCCGCCGACCTGGCGCCGCTGTTCCCCATGGCGTTGATCATGCAGGAGGTCAGCACCGAGCGCCACGTGGAGATCCCCGAGCCGGTGCGCGAGGTCTACCGCCTGTGGCGGCCGACCCCGCTGTATCGGGCGCGGCGGCTCGAGCGGGCGCTGGACACACCGGCGCGCATCTATTACAAGTACGAGGGCACCAGTCCCCCGGGCAGCCACAAGCCCAACACGGCGGTCGCCCAGGCGTTCTTCAATAAGCAGGAGGGGGTGCGGCGGCTGACCACCGAGACCGGCGCCGGCCAGTGGGGCAGCGCGCTGGCCTTCGCCTGTCAGCTCTTCGACCTGGCCTGCACCGTGTACATGGTCCGCGTCTCCTACGAGCAGAAACCCTACCGCAAGGTCATGATGCAGACCTGGGGCGCCGAGATCCTGCCCAGCCCCTCCGACCGCACCCGCGCCGGCCGGAAGATCCGCGAGCAGACGCCGGACTCGCCGGGGAGCCTGGGCATTGCCATCAGCGAGGCGGTCGAGGACGCCGCCACACACGACGACACCAAGTATTCCCTGGGCAGCGTGCTCAACCACGTGCTGATGCACCAGACCGTGGTGGGGCTTGAGGCCAAGAAGCAGATGGAGATGGCCGGCGATCCGCCGGATGTCGTCATCGGGTGCGTCGGCGGTGGGAGCAACTTCTCGGGGCTCGCCTTCCCCTTCATGCCCGAGAAGTTTGCGGGCCGCAGGATCCGCTTCGTCGCCGTCGAGCCAGAGGCCTGTCCGACGTTGACCCGGGGCGACTACCTGTACGACTTCGGGGACACCGCGGCGACGACCCCGTTGATCAAGATGTACACGCTGGGCCACAACTTCGTCCCGCCCGCCATCCACGCCGGCGGGCTGCGCTACCACGGCGACGCGCCGCTGCTGTGCCTGCTCTACCACCACAAGTACGTGGAGGCGGTCGCCTACCAGCAGCGGACGGTGTTCGATGCGGCCGTCCAGTTCGCGCGGACCGAGGGGATCATCCCCGCGCCGGAATCAGCCCATGCGGTCCGCCGGGCGATCGATGAGGCGCTGGAGGCCAAGGCGGAGGGGACGCCGCGGACGATCCTGTTCGGCCTCTCCGGACACGGCCACTTCGACCTGGCGGCCTACGAGGCGCACCTGGCCGGCCGGCTGGAAGACTACACCTATCCGGAAGAAGCGGTCCGGACCGCCATGCGCGAACTGGCGGCGATCCAGCCGTAGGCGACGGTCCGGCCTACGCCCGGACCTCCTGCCGCTGGAACAGCACGTAGGCGGTGGCGAAGAGCAGGATGACCGCTGCCACCAGCCCGGTGACCTGCGGCCACACCAGCAGCAGGCTCTGGGAGAGGGGCAACAGCGTCCGGGGGATGGCTCCGGCGGCTTCGAGCTGAACGACCAGCGCCAGCAGCGGACCCAGGGTCCGGATCTCCGGGTTCAGCAGCACGAGGACCGTCTCGGAGTACAGCGTGTTGGGGTTGAGGCGGGAGAGGAACAGGCGGAAGCGGTCCAGCGCATCCGCGGCTTCCGGGCCGCCGGAGGCGACGGCGCTGACGACGTTGAAGATCAAGCCAGCCAAGATCTCCCAGAACACGGCGAAGAACAGCCAGACGGCCAGCGCGGCCATGGCCGAGGTGGCCGGCTGCCGGAAGTGCACGGAGCACACCATCGCCAGGGCCAGCCAGACCCCGCCGTAGGCCAGCGTGGCGAGCAGGAAGGCAAACCCGCGTGCCACCTCGCGGGGTTCGGGCACGACGCCCAGACGGATCATGCTCAGCCCGGTCACCAGGAGCCAGAGTGCCGTCAACGTGGTGGCCAGCGTCGCCATCCCTGCCAGGAACTTGCCCATGAGGACAGCATCCCGGTAGATTGGCTGGGCCAGCACGCGGCTCATCGTGCGGCGGAGGTACTCGCCGTTGATCGAGTCAAAGGCGAGCGCGATACCCATCAGCGGCACCAGGAACCCCATGAAGGCGACAAAGGAGGGGAGTTCGGCCTCCCCGAGCCGGACCTGAAGGGAGAAGATCCTGAGGAAGATCACGGGGTCTTGGGCCGCCGGCTCGGCGACGGTGCGCAGCGTCTGCGTCGCCGCGAACACCGTGCCGACCGCGGTCAGGAAGATCAGGCCCTCCAGCAGCCGCATGCGGGTGCTGGAGAGGTTGTCCGCGAGTTCCTTGAACACCACGGCCCACAGGCCGGTCCAGGGCGACCCTTCACGCTTCACCGCGCGCCTCCTGGAAGTACCGCGTGTAGACGTCATCGAGACTGGACCGTTCCAGCCCGAGCCCCAGCAGCTGTCCGCCCTCGGAGACGACGCGGCGGGCCACCTCGCTCCGGCAGTCCTGCTGGGCTTCAAGGTGATAGAGCCCGGGGCGCTCCGCGACGACCCCGACGACGCCGGGGATGCTGCGGAATGTCCGCTCGAGGTTGTCGGGCCGCGCCTCCACCCGGATCCGGTAGGCTCCGCCGAGCACCCTGGTCGTCAGGGCTTCCACGGTGCCTTCCAGGACCATCCGTCCCCGGTGGAAGAGGCCCACCCGGTCGCAGACAGCCTGGACCTGGTGCAGCAGATGCGACGCCAGCAGGACCGTGATTCCCTCGGCTTTCAACCCGCGGATCAACTCCAGGAATTCATGGGCGGCCTCGGGGTCTAGGCCCATCGTCGGTTCATCGAGGATGGCGATCTCGGGGCGCTTGAGCAGGACATCGGCCAGCCCGAGCCGCTGGCGCATGCCTCGGGAGAAGGTGGCAACCGGCCGGTGGGCGACCTGCGTCAGTCCCATCCGGGCCAGGACCTCTGTGATCCGCACCCCGGCGTCCGCCGCCGGGATCCCGTTCAACCGCGCCGTGTACTGCAGGTTTTCCGCCGCCGTCAGTTCGTCATAGAAGCCCACCGAGTCGGGCATGTACCCGACCCGGCGCTTCACCTCCAGGGGATTTCGCAGCGGGTCGAACCCCAGGACGCTGGCCGTCCCGGCCGTCGGCTCGGTCAACCCCAGCAGCATCAGGATGGTCGTGGTCTTCCCCGAACCGTTGGGGCCGAGCAGGCCGTAGACCTCACCGGCCTGGAGGCGGAGGTTCAGGTCCCGAACCGCGACGATCGAACCGTACTGCTTGGTCAGGCCCTGCGTCTCGATGACCGGCGTCATCGTCGTCCGTACCGCGAGACCGCCAGCCCCAGCACGCCCAGGGCCACCGCGACGATGGCCACGCCCACGACGCCCCACAGCGTCGACGTGTACACGGTGACCCGGAACTCCGCCGAACTGGTGGTGTCGCCGGTGCCCGCGCGCAGGGTGAGGTTGTAGTCGCCGGCGATCGCCTTGGCCGCCGGCAGGATCGTCGCGGTCACTTCCTTCTTGCCCCGCGGGGGGATCTCGTCGATCTGCTTGGGGTCAAAGGTGACCTTCCAGCCCGTCGGCTCGAACGAGGACATCTCCACGTTGCGGGCCGGCGCGCTCCCGCGGTTCTCCACCACGAGCTTGATCGGCGTCTCCCGCCCGGCGTACGCCCGGCCAGAGAGGCGGCCGTCCGGCGTGGTGACGCTGAGGTCCGGTCGGCCCACGACTTCCAGCGAGAGTTTGACCGTCGCCTGGGCCCCGCCGCCGGATGCCCGGACGGTCACGTCGTACGTGCCGGCCGCAACGCCCTGAGGGAGGCTGACCTCGGCGTCGAGATCCTTGGACTCCCCGGCCTTGACCGGGAGGCTGGTCACCTGCTGGCTGCCAAACGCCGGCGTGAAGGTCACCTGGAAGCCCCTGGCGGCCTGGGCCTCGAGGTTGACGAGCAGATCCTGATCGCTCTCGTTCTTCAGGGTGAGCCGGTACCGGAAACTGGACGTGCCCGGCCCGCGCAGGGTCGGCAGTTCGGCCGACAGGCCCAGGCGCGGCGGCAGCACCTCGCCAAAGGTGAGGGACACCGGCAGAGTGGCCTCGGCGTCCTGGCCCCGGGCGACGAGGGTGAACCGATGGACTCCCGCCCGCGGCCGCTGCGGCGGATCGAGCCGGACGCTGAGGGACGCTTCCTGATCGGTGCCCACCGATACCGCGCCGACCGGCCGGCCTGCGCCGAGGAAGGTCACGTTCCAGCCCGGACTCCGCTGGGGAGCGGTCAGCGCCACCACCTGCGGAGGCAGCCCGTAGTTGCGAACGGTCAGGCTCAGCGTGACCGGTTCACCCTGACGGACGGTCTGGTCGGGAAAGGGCGTCGTCAGGGCCAGCCCGCGGTACCCCGGGGCCGGGGTCGGACTTGGGCCAGCGGTTGCCGGACCCGACGGGACCTGCGCCAGGACCAGCCCGGCGACCACGAGCAGGATTACGGATCGAGACATGCCGACACCTCCGGGCGTCTGATGCTCTCCCTGGGATCGCGACTCTGCCACCCTGCAGTCCTCGGGTGCCCGACCTATCTATTTACCGATTTCTGCTGCAACATTCAAGATGGGGCGGACCAGCAGACGTGAAGGGCTGTCTTTCCCTAGCAGGGCGGGTTGTTGATCGTGATCTGGGCATCGTAGTCCGGGTAGTCGATGAGCACCGGGCCCCGCTCCGACTGGAGTTCGAGCCGATGCGGCAGACCCGTGGACGTGGCCACGTAGAGCTTCTGCCGCACCGGGGTCCTCTGAGCGGTGACCGTGATCTGGTAGGTCTGGGTGGCCACGCCGTCCACCGTTTCGGCACCACCTCGGCTCACCGCGATCGTTAGGTCGGGCCGGGCCTGCATGGCGTCCCTGGGGTTCTCGACCCGCATCATGGACGGCTGCTTCCGGCACACATCGCCCGAGCGGATCCAGGTTTCGTTGCCGATGAGGAAGAGTTCGGTCGTCGTCCCGCCCTGGCCGATGACGACGCGATACCGGTCGGGCGCCACGAACTCGAAGGTCTGGCTCCCGGCCACGCCCGGGGACGTCATCCTCGCGCGCCACGTGCGGGCCGCGGCGAACTTCTGGTAGGCCGCCTGGACCTCCGCCACCGCCTGCGGGTCACCCTGGAAGGTCGAGCCCAACGGAGCGCCGAACGCAGGCGCCGCGCCGAGGATGAAGACGAGCAGCCACGGGACGTGTCGGAACATGTCACCCTCCCGGTGAGTCTGATGCGAGAAGACTTCTGACGCGGATGGCAGGATTCCTGTGGGGGCACGGCGGCCCGATCCCCGGGGGGACGGCGCGACCTGCGGCGCCGCGGCTGCGCCCGCCGCCCCCCTCGTCTCCGGACCGCACCGGAGAATGTAGGAGGGCGGTCTCTCACCGGGCTCTCACGCGCGGGAGGGAGACGGCTCGACGGTTCGCACCCGGACCCGGCGGGCGACATCGCGGCCGATGGCCCGGATCTGCTGCGCCACCTGCACGGTGATCGGGCCGTCGAACGGTGCGACCTCCCGCACCAGCACCTGCACCCCGGGCAGCAGGCCGACTTCGACCAGGTGGGCGACGACCTCCTCGTCTTCCTCGGGGATGCTGGCCACCGCCGCCCGATCCCACACCCGGAGCTGGTCCAATCTCCGCAGGTGCTCAGGCATCTCCGGGGTCTTATCCGGGATCGGCAGGCCGTGCGGGCAGGTGGTCGGATGGCCCAGGACCTCCTCCAGTCTGGCTTCGACCTCGGGACTGATGATGTGCTCCATCTTGCAGGCCTCGGCATAGACGCGGGGGAGCGGGAGGCGCAGGATGTCGGTCAACAGCCGTTCGGCCAGCCGGAGCCGCCGAACGACGCGGGTCGCCGTCTGCATCCCCTGGGGGGTCAGCCGATACCCCTCATCGGATCTGGACTGAAGCAGGCCCTGCGCTTCGAGCCGTTTGAGCATCTCATAGGAGGACGGGGCCGAGACCCCCATGTACTCGGCCACCTTGGAGATCGTGACCGGCGGGGCAGACTGGGAGACGGAGTAGACCGCCTTCAAGTACATCTCGGTGCGCTCGGTTTTCGCGATATCGTGGACGGTCATCGCCGGCACTCCCCGCAGATCCCCCTGAAGATCACATCGACGCTGCGAACCCAAAACCCTCTCCGCTGGTCAGGGGGGAGTTCAACGGGCGCCACCGGGAGGGAGATGTCGCGGACCTGGCCGCAGCGGGTACAGACTGCGTGGTGGTGGGGCCGCGGATCCGGGTCGAACCGGGTGCTGCCGGTCCCCAGGTCCAGCGACTGGATCGCGCCGATCTCGACCAGCTCGTGGAGGATGGCATAGACCGTGCGGAGGGAGAGGGTCGGCATCTGCGCGCTGGCCCGACGGTGGAGCGCCTCCGCGGAAGGGTGCTCCCGATTGCCGTCGAGCAACCGGCAAATCAGGGTCCGCTGGGGGGTCATCCGCCGGCCGTGCCGTCGGAATTGGGCTTCAAGGCTGGAGGGTGCTGGCTGCATCTGGCATCTAACACCGATTGTTCGTTATCTCAGAACCCCCGGTTCCGGGCCGTCCTGCAGGCAATCGGGGCCCTTCGGCCTGCGTGAGGCGCCGGCATCGGGCGGAGAATGGATTGCCTTAAGTCAGCATTAAGGATACCCTAACTGGCGGCGGCCCACAAGGCACGAGCCTCGGGCGTCGGGAGATGGCGATGCGTTCTCGGCTCCACCGCGCGGCAGCGGTCCTGGTCCTCCTGGGCGGGATCCTCGCAGCAGCGTTCGTGCCCGCCTCCGCCCAGTCTGCGGCCCTGGTCGTGTACTCCGGCCGGAGGGAGCCGTTGATCCTGCCGGTGATCGAGCGGTTCCGCCAGGCCACCGGCATTCAGGTCACGGTGCGCTCCGGCGGTATCGGGGAACTGGCGAATCTCGTCCTGGAGGAACGGGGACGACCGCGGGCCGATGTCCTCATTTCCAACGAGGTGTCGGTCCTGGAGGTGCTGAGGCGGGAAGGGGTCCTCCAGCCCTACATGGGCGCGGCCGTCAGGGCGATCCCCCGCGAGTTCCGGGCCCACGATGGCACCTGGATCGGCCTCTCGCTGCGGGCGCACGTGGTCATGGCGAATCGCGAGCGCCTGGCGGAGTGGGGCCTGCCCGTGCCGGGATCCATGGCCGATCTGGCCGCACCGCCCTGGCGCGGCCGCGTGGTCATGCCCGTCTTCACCAACGAGTACATCGTCGCCTGGCTGTCGGCATTGCGGCTGGCCCGGGGCGACGGCTGGACGGAAGAGTTCTTCCGGCGCCTCCGGGACAACCGCCCCATCCTGGTCGCCGGCGGGACGCAGGTGCGCCAGGCCGTCGCCCGCGGTGAGGCCGCGGTCGGGATCGCCAACCACTACTACTACCACCTCCAGATTGCCGAGGGCAGCCGGAATCTCGAGATCGTCTACCCTGACCAGGGACCGGACGGGATGGGCGTCCTGGTGTCGCCCTCGGGGATCGCCATCGTCATGGGTGCCCCCAATCCGGCAGCGGCCAGGCGGTTCGTGGACTTCCTGGCCAGCGACCGCCGCGCCCAGGAGTTCTACGCGATGGCCAACTTCGAGTACCCGATCCTCCCGGGCGTACCGCTGCACCCCGATGTGCGGCCGCTGGATCGCGTGAAGCGCATGGCGGTCACCTACCAGCAGTTGGGTGAACTCCGCGACGGCACGCTCCGGTTGATTCGCGAAGGTGCGTTCAGGTAGCGCCACCGCCGCCGTCCGTGCCCTATGGCGGTCCGGCCGCCGGCCGGTGCCGTGGGCCCTGCTGGCGCCGTCGGCTGCGGTGGCCGCGGTGATCGCCGGCCCCATGGTCTTCCTGCTGGGCCGCGCGCTGCTGGACGGCCGCGAAACCCTGCTCACCCTGTCCGACTCGCAGACGATGACCCTCCTGGCCTCGACGCTGGTGCTGGCCGCGGTCTCCAGCGTCGGCTCCGCGGCGACGGGCGCGGGTCTGGCGTTCCTCGTGGAGCGGACGGACCTGCCGTGGCGCGCCGCCTGGAGGATCGTCCTCGCGCTGCCGCTGGCCATTCCGCCCTACATCGGCGCCATCGTCTACCTGCACCTGCTGAGCCGGGGCGGGGTCCTCGATCGCCTGATCGGCCTGGCCCTGCCGCCCCACGGCCTGGCCGGTTCCGCCTTCGTCATCGCCCTCTATACCTACCCCTACAGCTTCCTGCTCACCTCAGCGGCGCTGCGGCGGGTCAGCCGCAGCCTGGACGAGGTCGCGCGAGGAAGCGGTCTGTCGTCTGGCCGCATCCTCTGGACGGTGACGCTGCCGCTGATCCGGCCGGCGATCGGCGCCGGCCTGTTCTTCCCCGCGCTGTACGCGCTGGCCGATTTCGGCACCGTCGTGCTGCTCCGCTACGACACGCTGGCGACCGAGTTGTACTACCTGCTCACCGCGTTCTACCGGCGTTCGGCGGCGGCCGCCCTGGGGACGGCGGCCATCTTGCTGGTGCTGGCCTTCCTGTGGCTGGAAGCCCGCCTGCGCGGCCGCGCCCGATACCACCAGAGCGATGCGTCATGGAAGCCGCCGGAGGCGGTCCGGCTCGGTCGTTACCGCCTCCCGGCGCTGGCCGCGGTCGCGGCCGCCGTCGTCCTGGCCCTCGTCCTCCCCGTGATCCTGCTGGCGGGCTGGGCCTACGCCGGCGCGGTGCGTCCATCCGGCGCGGAGCGGCTGTGGGCAGCCAGCGCGTCCAGCCCGTGGAAGGCCGCCGGCGAGAGCCTGCTGCTGGGGGTACTGGCGTCCACGGTCATCGTGGGCCTGGCCGTCCCGCCGGCCTACCTGCGCGTCCGGTCGCCGGGCTGGCCGGCCTGGGCCATCTGGGCGCTGGGACAGGCCGGCTATGCGCTGCCGGGGATCGTCATCGTCCTGGGGGTGGCGTTCCTGACCAACACGGTGGCGCCGTGGCTGTACGGCACCCTGCCGGTGATGATCGGCGCCTTCATGGTGCGCTACATCTCCCAGGGACTGCGCGCGGTGGAGACCGGCCTCCTGCAGATCCCGCAGCGGCTGGGCGAAGCGGCGCGGGGTCTGGGCGAGCGCCCGGTGCGGGCCTTCCTCCGCGTGGACCTGCCGCTGTTGCGTCCCAGTGTGATCGCCGGGTGGGCCCTGGTCTTCCTCAACGTGCTCAAGGACCTTCCGGTCAATCTCTT
Source organism: Candidatus Fervidifonticultor octavus (assembly GCA_031459655.1). GTDB lineage: Bacteria > Sysuimicrobiota > Sysuimicrobiia > Sysuimicrobiales > Humicultoraceae > Fervidifonticultor_A > Fervidifonticultor_A octavus_A. Next base: position 36,376 of record JAVKID010000009.1, read on the forward strand.
GTTGCGGCCTGCCGGCTTTGATACGCTTCCCGTGCGGACCTGGCTGTCGGCCACCGACGGCATCTACACGCAGGCGGCGCTCCCGAGTCTGCTGCTGATTGCCTGTGCCGCGTTGCCCCTGGCGATCCTGCTGCGCGCCGAGCGGGCCAGGGGAGTGGCGGTGGCATGACCGTGCAGACGTCCCGGCGGCCGGTTGTGGTCTTGCGCGGGGTCGTGCGACGCTTCGACGGCACGCCGGCGGTGGACCACCTGTCCCTCGAGGTGGACGAGGGCGAGATCCTGGCGCTGCTCGGCCCCAGCGGCAGCGGCAAGACGACCGTGCTGCGGCTGGTGGCCGGGTTCGAGCGGCCCGACGCGGGGCAGATCTGGATCGCCGGACGCCAGGTGGCCGGCGGCGAGTGGATCCCGCCGGAAGCGCGGGGCGTGGGGATGGTCTTCCAGGACTACGCGCTGTTCCCGCACCTGACGGTGGCGGAGAACGTGGCCTTCGGGCTCCACTGCCTGCTCCAGATGGAACGCGCGCCGCGGACGGAGGAGGTCCTTCGCCTGGTGGGCATGGAGGCCTTTGCGGCCCGCTATCCCCACGAACTCTCCGGGGGGCAACAGCAGCGGGTGGCGCTGGCCAGAGCGCTGGCGCCCCGGCCCTTCGCGGTGCTACTCGACGAGCCGTTCTCCAATCTGGATGCCGACCTGCGCGGCCAGGTCCGTCAGGATGTCCGGGCCATCCTCAAGGCGACCAGGACGAGCGCGATCTTCGTCACGCACGATCAGGAGGAAGCCCTGCTGCTCGGGGACCGGGTCGCCGTCATCAACCGGGGCCGCCTGGAGCAGGTCGATACCCCGGAGCGGATCTTCCATGCCCCCATGACGCGGTTCGTGGCCGCCTTCTTCGGGCGCGCCGACTTCCTGCCGGCCCGCGTGAGCCGGCGCGGCCTGGAAACCGAGGCCGGCCTGGTTGCGCAGCGGCTGGCGCTGCAGGAGGACAGCGGCGATGGTGACGTCGAACTGCTGGTCCGGCCAGACGACGTGGCCATCGCCCCAGCATCGGACGGCCAGGGGCTGATCCTGGATCGGCTGTTCGTCGGTCCGGAGATTATCTACCGGGTGCAGTTGCCCTCGGGCCGGGTGGTCCACAGCCGGCAGCCCCACACGGCAACCCTTGGTCCCGGGGACCGCGTGGCTGTGCGCATCGCGCCCGGTCACCCGCTGGCCTGCTTCCGCGACGGCCTGGCCGTACCCGCAGAAGCGGACGGGGCGGACGCTCCACGTCCCCTGCCCGTGGAAGGGGGCGCCCAGACGGTGGTGCCATGAGGTCCCAGGCCTGGCTGCTCGACCTTGACGACGGCCCGCGCCCCTATGCGGAGATCTGGGCACTGCAGCGCGCGCTGCTGCGGGTCCGGCAGGCCGGCCGCATCCCTGATGTCCTCATCCTGCTGGAGCACACGCCCGTCGTCACCATGGGCCGCAGCGCGCACGCCGCCCACCTCCTGGTCCCGCGCGAGAGGCTCGCCGACTGGGGGATCGACGTGTACGACATCGAGCGCGGTGGCAGCGTGACCTACCACGGGCCGGGGCAACTCGTCGGCTATCCCATCCTGGATCTCCGCCATCTGGGCGAAGACATCGGACGGTTCATGCGGACCCTCGAGGCCACGGTGATCGACACCCTGGCCGGGTTCGGCATCACCGCCGGCCGGCGGCCGGGGTACCCCGGCGTCTGGGTGGGGGACGCAAAGATCGCCGCGATGGGCGTGGCCGTCAAGCGCCGCGTCACGATGCACGGGTTCGCGCTGAACGTGACCACCGATCTCGACGCCTACCGTGTCATCAACCCGTGCGGGCTCGGCCTGCCGGTGACCTCCATGGCCGCCGTCCTGGGTCGGGCCGTGGACCTGGGGGAGGTCCGCCGGGCGTATGCGGCCAGGTTCGCCGCCGCGTTTCGAATCCCGCTGGAACGCACGTCCCTCCGGGCGGTCGCCGCCGCGCTGGCAGCGGTCGAGGCCGCCACCCGGGAGCAGGTACCGGCCGGGGCGTAGGGTCATGGCGACCGTGCTCATTCCCGCACCGCTGCGGCGCCTGACGGGCGGGCAGGCCCGCCTCCAGGTCGACGCGGCGACGGTCGGCGAGTTGCTGGACCGGCTCGACGTCGCCCATCCGGGCGTCCGCAGCTATCTGTTCGATGAGTCCGGATCGCTGCGCCCCTACGTCAACGTCTTCGTCAATTCCACGGAGATCCGCCAGCGCGACGGGTTGCAGACGCCCCTGGCACCTGCCGACGAGGTGGCCATCCTCCCTGCCATGGCCGGCGGCACCACTGTGGCCCGGCCGAGACGATGACGCGGGTGCAGCCCCATCAGGCGCGCGTCGCCAGCGACGTGCGCCTGCCCGACTTGCGCATCGTGCCCTCGGGAGCACTGCTGCTCCACGAAGCATGCGACCCCGCCCGGGTGGAGCGGCTGGCGAAGGCGCTGGCGGCCGACGGCGTCCTCCGCAACCCCCCCATCGTGGCGCCCATGGACGCCCAGACATTCGTCGTGCTGGATGGCGCCAACCGCGTCACCGCCCTCCAGCAGGCCGGCCTCCCCCATCAGGCCGTCCAGGTGGTCGACTACGACGATCAGGCGGTCCGCCTGGAGGTCTGGGCCCACCTGTTGCAAGATGACGGGCTGCTCGTGGCAGGTGACGCGATGGCAGGGGCGCAGTGGCAGACGATGCCGCCGGAGGCCGTGCGCGAGGGGTTGGAACACGGTACCCTCGCCTGCGGCCTGGTGACCGCCGCGGCGGCTCGGGGACTGCGCGTCGCCGGCGAGTTTGCCGATCGCGTCCGGGCGCTGGGCGAGGTGGTCGCCCGGTATGTCGGCCGGACGCCGATCTACCGGGTTCCGTCTGCCGACCTCCAGGCGCTGGCCGAGGAGTACGGCCGGGCCGCGGCCCTCGTGCTGTTCCCGAGGTTTGGGAAAGCCGACATCCGCGCGATCGCGCGCCTCCCGGTCAAACTCCCCAGCGGCATCAGCCGCCACATCATCCCCCAGCGCGCCCTGCGGGTGAATGTGGACCTGGCGCTGCTGGCCGGCCCCGAGCCGACCGCCGTGAAACAGGCGCGGTTCGACCAGGTAATCCGCGCGCGGCTGCTGGAACACCGCGTCCGCCACTACCCGGAACCCACGGTCCTCTACGACGAGTGATGGCCTACCGCATGATGCCGGGGCCGTCTGCACCGATCGGGACGGATCTGCTGGCGCTCATTGGCAATACCCCGCTTGTCCAGATCCGCCGCATCGGGAGCCTCCCCTCCCGGGTGGAACTCTATGCCAAACTGGAGAGTTTCAATCCGGGCGGATCGGTGAAGGACCGCCCGGTCCTGCGCATCATCGAGGACGCCGAGCGCGACGGCCGGCTTCCCGGCCCGGGGGGGACCCCCCGCACGATCCTGGACTCGACCAGCGGGAACGCGGGGATCGCCTACGCTATGATCGGCGCGGTCAAGGGCTACCGGGTGACGCTGGTGGTGCCGGGCCATGCCAGCGAGGAACGCAAGGGCATCATGCGCGCCTTCGGGGCCGACCTGGTGTTCTCGGACCCGCTGGAAGGATCGGATGGCGCGATGCTGGAGGCGCAGCGCATGGCCCAGGCGCACCCGGACCGCTACCTCTACCTGAACCAGTACGACAACCCTAGCAACTGGCGCGCGCACTACGAGGGCACGGGTCTGGAGATCGCCTCGCAGACGCACGGCCGCGTGACGCACTTCGTGGCCGGGCTGGGGACCACGGGCACGCTGGTGGGAGCCGGGAGGCGGCTGCGCGAGGTCAACCCGGCCGTGGAGATCGTGGCCGCCGAGCCGGACTCCGGGTTCCACGGCGTCGAGGGCCTGAAGCACCTGCCCACGGCCATCACGCCCGGGATCTACGACCCCACCGTCGCGCACCGGACGATCCGGGTGACCACCGAGGAGGCCTACCTGCTGACGCGACGGCTGGCGGCCGAGGAAGGGATCTTCGCTGGTCCCTCGTCCGGGGCGGCTCTGGCGGCAGCCCTGGCCGTGGCCCGCGACCTGCGGGAAGGCCTGGTGGTGGCGGTCTTCCCCGATGGCGGCGACCGGTACCTCTCGACTGCGGTCTGGCGGCCCTCCCCGCCCCTGCCCGGAAGCCTTCGGCGCTGACCGGCGTCAGGCCGGGCGGGTCCGCGATGCTATATAATGAAGTGGATGGGTCTAGAATTGCCGAGGGCGCTGGTCGAGGCCATGCTCGATCACGCCCGGCAGGAATTTCCCAATGAGTGCTGCGGTCTGCTCGCGGGGCGGGGGAGTCGGGTGGAGCGGCTGCTGCGGGGGCGCAACGCCGATCAGAGCCCCTTCACGTACCGCCTGGATCCGCAGGAGCAGCTGCAGTTCTTCAAGGCGATGGACGCTGAGGGCCTGGAACTGCTGGGTATCTACCATTCGCACACGCAGTCGCCGGCCTATCCGTCGCGGACCGATGTGGCCCGGGCGTTCTATCCGGACGCGGTCTATGTGATCCTCTCGTTGCGCTCACCCGGCGCGGCCAACCACGAGGTGGAGGTGCGGGCATTCCGCATCAAGGACGGGGCGGTCACCGAAGAGGACTTGGTGGAGGTGTGAAGGTCTCCACCCGGGCGGAGTACGGGATCCGCGCCCTGCTGGATCTGGCCGCCCACTACGGCGAGGGCCCGGTCCACACCCGTGCCATCGCGCGCCGGCAGGGGCTGCCCGAGCCTTACCTGAACCAGCTCATGGTGACGTTGCGGCAAGCCGGGCTGGTCACCAGCAAGCGCGGGCCGGCCGGAGGGCACGCACTGGCCCGGCCCCCAGCGGAGATCACCCTGCGGGAGGCCTTCGGCGTCCTGGAGGGATCGACGGCGCCATGGTGGTGCGTGGAAGTCGAAGAGCCGGACTGCGCCTACGCGCCCGGGTGCGGGCTGCGTCCCGTCTGGCGCGCGGTCCAGACCGCAGCGGAGGGCGTGCTCGACCGGTTGACGCTGGCCGATCTGCGTCCCCAGCGCGAACGGCAGCCGGCCGCCCGGCGGTAGGGCGGTGCGGCCCGCGTCCGTGCCGCGGGACGCGGAGGCGATCCGGGAATGTTTTGAATCGTCCCTCCGTTCGCCGGAGGGAGCCTATGGGAGCGCGTGTGGTGAGCCCCGAACATCCCCAGGTGGCCGTGACGAGCGAAGATCGCGCTCGCTTCGAGGCGCTGGTCAACGAGCACCTGGACAGCCTCTACGGCTCGGCGCTGCGGCTGACCCGCAACCGGGCGGCCGCCGAGGACCTGGTCCAGGAGACCTTCCTGAAGGCCTGGCGGTCGTTCGGCACCTTCCAGGCCGGGACCAACGCCCGCGCCTGGCTCTATAAGATCCTGATGAACGCCTACATCGACACCTACCGGCGGGCCTCGCGCGAGCCCGAGATGGTGGATCAGGAGGACGTCGGCGACTTCTACCTGTACGCCAAGGCGCAGGAGAGCGAGGAGTACCGCCGCGCCGGCGACCCCGAGGAGATCCTGCTCTCCACGATCATGGACGCGGATGTCAAGGCGGCGCTGGAGCAGGTGCCCGAGCCCTTCCGGGCCGCGGTGATCCTGGCGGACCTGGAAGACTTCTCCTACCGGGAGATCGCCGACATCCTGGGGATCCCCATCGGGACGGTCATGTCGCGCCTGTACCGGGGCCGCCGGCACCTGCAGCGGCTGCTGTGGGACTACGCCAGGCGGGCCGGCTACCGCCACGGCGGCGCGGCCGCCTCGCCGGCCGGGACGGAGACGCGCCATGGGTGAGATGGACTGCGACGAGGTCCTCGAGCGCCTCTGGGCTTACCTGGACGGCGAAGATGACGAGACGTCGCATGTCGATCTCCGCATCCACATCGAACGGTGCCTCCACTGCCGGGACCACGCCGACTTCGAGGCCCGGCTGCGGCAGATCATTCAGGCGAAGTGTCGGGGAGAGCGCGCCCCGGACTACCTGCGCGCCAACCTCATCCGCCTCCTGGGCTGGACCCCCTGACCGACCCTCCCCGGCGACCACAGGGTGTCGGCCGCACGGCGGGCGATCCCGGGGGTCAACGGCACGACCCCGGGGATCAGGGTAGGAAAACCGGTCGCCGACGGCGCAGAAGACAGTATCGCACGCGTGCGCTCACGACCTGCAGTGCTGGGAGGGTTCCATGGTGAAGGACGTCATCCGCAGCGACCGGGCGCCCCTGCCGGTCGGCCCCTACTCGCAGGCGATCCGCGCCGGCGGCCTGCTGTTCCTGGCCGGTCAGATTCCCCTCGATCCGGCCACCGGCCAGATGGTCGGGCACGACATCAAGACGCAGACCAAGCGGGTGCTGCAAAACCTGGCGGCGGTGCTGGAGGCTGCCGGGTCGTCCATGGACCGGGTGGTGAAGACGACGGTCTTCTTGAAGGACATGAACGACTTCGGCCCCATGAACGAGGAGTACGCCAACGTCTTCCGGGAACTCCCTCCGGCGCGCACGACGGTGCAGGCCGCGCGGCTGCCGCGGGACGCGCTGGTGATGATCGACTGCATCGCGGTGGCGTAACCTCTGGCTTACAGGTCCACCTCGGTGCCGACGCCGCGGGCGACCGCCTTCCGGTAGACCAGGTTCGCCGTCGCCACGTCCTCGACGGCGATGCCGACTGACTTGAAGACGGTGACCTGCTCGGGGCTCTGGCGGCCGGGCTTCGCCCCGGCGATCACTTCCCCGATCTCATCGGCCACCTGGTCCCGGGTAATCCGCCCCTCCTGCAGGGGCAGCAGGATGTCGCCGCACTCGGTGAAGTTGGCCTCGCGCGAGTCCACGACCACGCGGGCTGCCGCCACCGTGTCGCTGTCGAGTTCCCGGGCGCCGGGCGAGTGCGACCCCACCGCGTTGATGTGACACCCCGCCTTGAACCACGGCCACCGCACGATGGGCGCGGTGGCCGTGGTCGCCAGCACCACCAGATCGGCGCCGCGCACGGCGTCTTCTTCCGAGCCCACCACGTCGATGGGCACGCCGACGCGCGGCTCCAGATCGCGTCTGAAGGCTTCGGCCCGCTCGCGGCTGCGGTTGTAGAGCCTCACACGGGTCACCTGCGCCACCTCCCGCATCGCCCAGAGGTGGCTGGCGCCCTGCACACCGGCGCCCAGGATGGCCAGCGTCTTCGGGCCAGGAGTTGCCAGGTGCCGCGTCGCGGCGCCCGAGGCGGCCGCGGTGCGGACGGCGGTCAGGTAGGCGCCGTCCATCACGGCCAAGACCTGTCCGGTCTGGGGGTCGTTGAGGACGACGACCGCCAGGATCGTGGGGATCCCGCGCTGGGGGTTGCCCTTGTAGACGGTGACGACCTTGCTGCCGAGGGCGTCGGTCGTTCCCAGGAAGGCTGGCATCGAGAGCATGAGACCGCCGTGCGTGGGGACCTGGGTGGTGGTGCGGACCGGCATGACCGCCTGCCCGCTGGAGAACTCGACGAGCGCGCGCTCGACGGCGTCGATGGCCTCGCGCATGTCGAGGAGGTCTCTCACCTGGGCGGCAGAGAGGATCAGGGCCATGAGCGACTCCGGCAGGGTTGTGCATAGTGTAGCATCAGCCACCGCCAGGGACCACAGGTGCGGTGGGCAGCGGCGGGAGCAACACGGGGGCGCCTGTTGTGGTACCATGGAACATGGTCAGCCGCCGGGGTAAGCATGGAACTCTCGCATGGCTGGATTCACAGGCTGGCCAAGCACTGGGGGGTCGGCTAACGGAAAGCCGGGGGCCTTTGGAGCCTCAGATCCAGGTTCGAGTCCTGGCCCCCCAGCCAATGGGTTGGCTCTCGGCCTCTAGTGCCCGAGTGAGTGACGCGGTGTAACGTTCGAGTCCTGGCCCCCCAGCCAATGGGTTGGCTCTCGACGACGACGGCGGCGATCTGCGGCAGCGGGATCCCCAGGCTCTCCAGGAAGCCCCCGAATCCCTGCCGCATGTCGGCTTTCGGGTAGCTGCGGACGAAGAAGATCACGCCCACCGGGGCACGCGGCAGGGCCAGCATGGGGTGCCAGACCGGTAGCCATCCGCATTCCCACGGTATCTCCCCCCGGTGATCCCTATCGGATGTCCAGCACGAAGTTGAACGTCGCGACCCTGCCCCCGGCCGCCTCCCGGACGTCGAGCAGCAGCCTCGGATGGAAGATGCGATCGGTCTGGTTGCGCGGCTCTCCCGGAAAGTAGAGCTGGGTCGTCAGCACGGGCCGGTTCGCCGCCTGCACCTTGACGTGGAAGTGGCGCGTCCGCCCTGGGTAGAGCCCGGGGACGATGGTCTCAAGATGGTAGCGTCCCGCCTCGTCGGTGAACTGGTGGCCGCGCAGCCGGAAGCCGGCGTGGTCGTACTCGCCGCGATCGTCGGCGTGCCAGAAGTCCACCAGCGCGCGGGGGACCGGCCGGCACGTCCGGGTCAGGACGTAGCCGGCGACGACGATCTTCGTGCCGGTGACCCCGGGCTCCAGCAGCGAGGTGCGCTGCGGGGAGCGGGGCTTGTAGAAGGGCCCTTCGGTCTGCGCCGGCGTGACGTCGTCGGGATCAGGACAGGCCGGCGTGGGCGGGAGGATCTGTCCCTGGGCCACCGCTACGAGCGGGGCGAGGTCGATCAGGCGCCAGGCCGACGCCGCCAGCGCCAGCGTGGCCGGGACGGCCACAGACGTCTGCAGGAACTCCCGGCGGGTCCGCCGGGTGGATGGACGGTCGTGCATCTTCCAGCACCCCCTCTTGATCTAAGGTCGGACGCCGAGGGTGACGGAGACCTCCAGCCTGAGGCCGGCGCGGATCAGGGTCAGGCGGATGCGCTGCCCGGGCTCGCGGTCTGCCACCAGGCGGAGGAGATCCTCCCAGGACTCCACGCGCTGTCCGTTGAGGGCAATGATGACATCGTCGGGGCGGAGATCGGCGGCCGCTGCGGGGCTGTCGGGTACGACCTCTTGGATCACGGCCCCGCGCAGAGCGCCGAACTCGCGATCACGGGGGTCCGGCGACAGCGACCGCCCGGCGATGCCGATCCAGGGGCGCTCGATGCGGGCCCCCTGGCGCAGCGCAGGCAGCGAGGCCAGGATCGTCGCCGCTGACACCGCGAGCCCGGTCCCGTCGCCCGCCCGCGCGATCACCAGGCCCACGACCTGGCCGCGGGCGTTCAGGACCGGACCGCCGGAGGTGCCCGGGGCGACGTCGGCGCTGATCCGGATCAGGATGTCCCGGGCCAACCCGGGGAGCGAGGCCTCGGACGCCAACACGTCGCCCACCGTCATGACGCCCGGGCGGCCGCGCGGCGTCCCGATGACCACCACCGGCTCGCCGGGTCGCACGCCGCCGGCGGCCACCTCCAGGGACGGCAGCGGCGTCGGCGTGCTCACGCGCAGCAGCGCCAGGTCCCGTCGCGCATCGTACCCGACGACGGTGGCCGACAGCGCCCGGCCACCTGGATATTCGACCGTCAGCCCCTCAGCCCGTCGCGCCACGTGTGCCGCGGTCAGGAGCAGACCGTCCCGGTCAATCGTGAAGGCGGTGCCGATTGCGGTGCGGCCATCGGTGATGGCCCTGACCAGGCTCACGGCGGGCGCGGCCCGGTCGTACACCGCCTGGGGATCGAGAAGGTCGGTCTGCGCGGGAACCGCCGAAGCGACGACGCCCACCCAGACGACCAGCGCCAGCCACACCCACACGCGCCGTGCAGGCACAGTACCCGTCCTCCCGGAACCTGGTTTCCCAGGATAACGCGTGGGCCGACGCCTATGTTCCCTCGCACGGCCCACAAGGAGAGCGCCCCGCCCCGGACGTATTCCTCTCCAGGCCAGCGCAGGCAGCAAGAGGGGTGCGCGCCGATGTCAGCCGTCGCACGAGGGAGGTGCGGATCAGGGTGCCGATGACGCGGCGGGAGGTGCTGAGACGAACGGTGGTGCTGGGGGCCTGGGGCGGCATGCTCGAATGGCTCGACCGACTGCCTCGGCACCCCGCATCCGAGACCGTCGGGGCCGCCGCTGCGGCTCCGCCGGCCGGACGGGGCCGGTGGGTGGTCAAGGCCGCGCTTCCCTGTGCGCGGACGGAGGTGAGCGTGGGTGCATTGGATGGAAAGGCCTACGTACTCGGCGGGTATGCGGCCGGCCGCGTCGACCAGCCCTTCAACCAGGTCTACGATCCGGCTTCGGACACCTG
>JAVKID010000090.1:0-12048 GCA_031459655.1 Candidatus Fervidifonticultor octavus
CGATCAGTGGTACCACCGGCTGGGAGCCGAGTATGACGCAGGGCGTCTTGAGAAGAAGATCTACAACATTGGCCCCGAGGTGTTCAGCCTGGCGGACTTCCGCGGGAAGCTGTCGCCCCCGCAGGAGCAGCGCATCCGCGATGTCGTCGGCAGGATTCAGCGGGGTGAGCTGAAGGTCCCCTACAAATTCCATGACATCAAATAACCGCCCCCAGATCACCAGGCCGGGCGGGCGGGGAGGGGCATCCTAGTAGGATGGCCCTCCCTGTCCCCCCAGTTCCTCCGCCTGTCGCGGTGCGCCTGGAGCGGATCCGGAAGGCGTTCGGTCCAGTCGTCGCAGTCCGAGACGTGGACCTGGTGCTGGAGGCAGGCGAGATCCGCGGGCTCGTGGGCGAGAATGGTGCCGGCAAGACGACGCTGATGAATATCCTCTACGGCATGCACCGCCCCGACGGCGGGTCGATCTTCGTCGGCGGCCTGGACGTGACGGCCCACTGGTCGACCCGCCAGGCGATCGTCCGCGGCATCGCCATGATCCACCAGCATTTCTCCCTGGTGCCCCGCCACACGGTGCTAGAGAACGTCCTCATGCCGATCCTGTCCTGGCGGGAGGTCGTCCCGGACTGGGCGCGCCACAGGGAGCGCGTCGGAGCCCTCAGCGAGGCCTACCGGTTCACCCTCCCGCTCGACGCCCCTGTGGACGACCTCTCGGTCGGTCAGCGCCAGCAGGTGGAGATCCTCAAGGTCCTCTACCAGGGGGCGCGGGTGCTCATCCTGGATGAACCCACGAGCGTGTTGACCCCCCAGCAGACCACCGCGCTGCTGGATCTGCTGGTGCGGCTGCGGGCTCAGGGACATACGGTCGTGCTCATCACCCACAAACTGGAGGAGGCCCTGGGCGTCAGCGATCGCATCACGATCCTGCGCCAGGGCCGGCACGTCGCTACCGTGGACCGCCACGCCGCCACCCCGGCGGAGGTTGCCCGCCTGATGGTGGATCGGGAGTGGAAGGCCTCCCGCCTCCTCCCCGCGACGGTCCAACCCGATCCGGTGCTGGAGGTGGACCACCTGGTCGTGGAGGGTCCGTCAGGACGTGCCGTGGATGGCGTCTCCCTGGTGGTGCGGGCCGGGGAGATCCTGGGCGTCGCGGGGGTGGCCGGCAACGGACAGACCGAGCTGGCCGAGGCGATCGTCGGCTACCGCTCCGCGCGGAGCGGACGGATTCGCATCGCGGGGGTCGAGGCGGCACACCGGAACCTCCGCGACCGGTTGCGCCTGGGGCTCGGCTTCATCCCGGAAGACCGCTACCTGCAGGGCGCGGTGCTCGACATGACGGTGGCGGAGAACCTGGTCCTCGACCGCATCGGCGACGCCCCGTTTTCGAGCCGGGGGAGGGTGCGGACCGGCGCGCTCCTGGCTGAGGCCCGCAAGCGGATGGACGACTTCGACATCAGGGGGCAGGGGCCCGAGGCCCTGGTGCGCACGCTGTCGGGGGGGAACCTCCAGAAGGTCGTCCTGGCCCGCGCGCTGGCCCGACGCCCCAGAGCCCTCGTCGCCAGCGAGCCGACGCGGGGCCTGGACGTGGCAGCCACCGCCTATGTCCGGAGCCGCCTGGTGGAGAGTTGCCGCGAGGGTGTCGGCATCCTTTTGGTCTCCAGCGATCTGGAGGAACTGATGGAACTGACTCACCGGCTCATCGTCATGTATCGGGGTCAGATGGCGGGGGAGTTGGTGCGGGAGGAGTTCGACTTGGAGAAGATCGGGCTGCTGATGGTGGGCCATGGGGGAGCATAGCCCGGGATCGGAGGAAAGGTGACGGTATGACCGGAAAACCGCGCATCGCACACTTCTCAGGACCCAACGCCACCATTCAGAATAGCCCGCCTCTGGTCACCAGCAACAAAGCCCGCGAGAAGTACGGGCTTCCCCTGCTGTTGAATCCGGACGGCACCCGGCCGCGCTTCGACGTGCTGCGCCCCCAGCGGCTCGCCGCTCCGGTGACGGTGTACGTCGAGCAGTTCAGCGCCCACCCCCTCGAGCGGGACGCCGCAGAGTTGTATGCCCCTCCCGACGGGTACCTCGACCGCCAGGGGGGCTTCCACCGGGAGCGCCAGAGCCCGGACGATGTTCCCGTCTACGAGGTCGTCCTGCGGCCTGAGGACGGCCTCTACCCTCTGCCCTACATGGCCCGCCAGGCCGACGGCAGACCGTGGGAGGAAGAGTGCGCCTACCCGGGCGCTCCTCCACACCTTGCCCGCCAGCCCTACTATCCCGACGGGTCCCGGACCTTTGAGGAGATCGACCGGCTCGGGGTCAGCGAGAAGGGATTGGGCAACCTGCTCTCGTCGCGGGTCGAGGTGGACTTCTTCCGGGTGCTGCCTCCCGCAGGATATACCAAGGGCCTGCCTGCCGCCCTCCGGACCGACGTAGGCGAGGGCGACATTCCTCCCGAACGGCTGGGGCAGGACTTCTTTCCCTATCGCCCGTACCACTTCGGCGCCTCCCCCCCGCGGCGATTGCTGGCTCGGGTGACCAACACCGTGCAGCAGGTCCTCGCTACCGGTCGATACCTGGGCGCCATCTGGACCCAGGGCAGTCCGCGCATTGAGGAGATGGTGTACTGGTTCAACCTGCTGTTGGACATCACGGTGCCCCTCGCCGGGTGCGCAGCCCAGCGCACGCACGGCCAGCTCGGCAACGACGGAGACCGGAACATCGTGGATTCGGTGGAGTACATCGTCTCGCGGATCTGGGCAGACGAAGCCGGCAGGAACCGGGCCGGCGTGGTGCTCATCCAGGAGCAGCGGATCTTCGCCGCCCGGGATGTCCAGAAGGCGGACGCCCGCCCGGGAGGTTATGTGGCCACCGGCGGCCACGGTGGGATCATCGGCGGCGTGGGGCACGCGGCCCGACCGACGCTGACGTACCTGCCGGCCAGGCGCCACACGTATCGCTCCGAGGTCAACCTGACCCGACTTCCGCGTCAGGTGCCCGGAGTCGTGGGGACCATGCCAGCCGCGCAGCCAGTCATGGTGCCTGTCAAGGGCGCCGACGGAGCCCTCCTGGAGACCGCCATCCCCCGGGTCACGGTGATCAAGGACGTCGGCTTCCTCGACGAGGACTACGGGGGCGACCCTGCCCGTGAGACAGAACTCCTGGCCGAAATCCAACGAAACCTGCTCACCGCGCCGCTGGCCGGGTTCGTCGTTGAGGGGCTGGCGCCCTATGGCCTGCTGAGCTCCAACGCCCGGGAGGCCGTCTTGCACCTGGCGGTCCGGAGGGGGATGCCGGTGGTGTGCGTAGGGCGGGGGAACAACGAGGGCTTCACGCCACCCCGCGGGCTGTTCATCGGCGGCGGGAACCTGACGGCGACCAAGGCGCGCATCCTCCTCATGGCGTGCCTGCTCCGATTCGGAGCCCTGCCGCTCCCCGCAGATCCCGACCGGCCCACGGACGCCGAACTGGAGGCCATCCGGCGCAAGGTCGCCGAGTACCAGGCCGTCTTCGACACGCACTGAGGAAGGGAGACGCACATGCCCACGGTGATCAACGACCTTCGCACCGTCGAGGACCTCTGTACCGGCCTGGCGTTCTTCGGCACCGGCGGGGGCGGCCGAATCGAAGCCGGTCTGGGGCTGCTCGCCCCGGCGATCCGGGCCGGGCGTCATATCACGCTGGTCAGTCCCGATGAACTGCCCGCGGATGCCTGGACGTGCTGGGCGATCATCGTCGGCGGCAAGGATCCCGATGAGCCGCCGCCGGCGGAGGAGCTGGTCCAATTCGGCCTCGAACAGGAACGTTATGGGCTCGTGGAGCGGCTCGTCACCGCGGCCCGCGAGTTGGCCGCATTCGCCGGGGTGAACCTCGGCGCCCTCGTGTCCATGGAACTGTCCAGCGCGGCCACGGCGGCGACGATCGTGACCGGTCTCGAACTCGGCGTCCCGACGCTGGACGGCGACTACGTGGGCCGCGCGATCCCGGAGTTGTGCCTCTCCAAGATGGAGCTGCTCGGCCGGCCCCCGACTCCGGTGGTCATGGTTGACCGCTGGGGCAACATCGCCATCATCAAGTCCGCGGTGGGGGCGGCCATGGTGGACCGGCTGGGGCGGATGGTGAGCCGCGCGGCCTACGGACGGGGCATCGGGACCACCGGTCACCTCGTCCAGGTCCGCGACGCCAGGCCGGCGCTGGTCCGCGGGAGCCTGCTGCAGGCCATTCGGGCGGGTGCGGCGCTGCGGGCGGGCATCGGCTCACCCGACCCCCTGCGGCCGCTCATCGAACTGACCGGCGGACGGGTCCTCTGCGAAGCCGAGGCGGTGGCGACGGAGTGGCGGGATACAGAACCGTACACCTTTCGCGAACTCACCTACCGGCTCCGCGGCGTCGGGGCCTCCGCAGGAGCCGACTACCGTATCTGGGTCAAGAATGAGCACCATGTCGTCTGGCGTGATGAGACGGTCGTCGCCACCAGCCCGGACGTGATCGCCGTCCTGGACGCCGACACGCTCCGGCCCCTGACGACGCTCGGGGACGTCACCCCTGGCCGGCGGGTGGTGGTCTTTGCGATGAGGGCGCTCGATCCGGTGTGGCACACGCCCGCTGGCCTGGCCCTGCTGGGTCCCCGGCACTTCGGGCTCGATTTCGACTACGTGCCCTTCGACCGGGATCCATAAAGAGCGCTGACCCGCTCGACACCGCCGTCCATGCGGGCCGGACGGGCGCACCCAGCCCCTCCCCGCCGCTGCAGGAAATGGGCATAGGGGCTCGTAGGAGTACCCGATGCCGGGGCCGGCGTTGGCCATTTAGGAGCCACGGAGCGCGCCATGGAGCCGAAGGCGCAGGCTGCCGAGCGGGTCCTGCGGGGACTGGGCGTGGCGGTCAAGACGTTCGCCCTCTACCCCCCGTCGCACCCTGTCATCACCAGGGCCATTGAGAAGCTGATTGCGGCGCTGCGCGCCTACGGGGATGCCTACGGACCCTTTGCGGTCCGGGTCACCAAGCACGCCCTCATCGTCGACGGCCTGCCCTTCAAGACCGGCCCGCAGGCGAACCTGGCCTTCTACCTGTTCACCCGCAAGATCACCTATTTCAAGATCATGCCGGCAGTCAGCGATCAGGCGCTGACTGCCTTCGCCTCGGCCCTCAGCATGGACCGCGCGGGCCTGGAGGCCGCCGGCGGGGTCCGCACCCTGCTGCGGCAGGCGGGCGCCGGCAACATCCAGGTCGCGGAGTTGGCCCCGCAGGATGAGGAGGAAGACCTCGACCTGGACCTGGCCGGCATCCTCGAGATGCTGCGCCGCGGACGCCCTGCCCCCCAGGAGCGCGAGCGGGTCATCGAGATCCTGCGTGCGGGGCCCGAGCAGACGAAGGCGCTGTTGGAAGGCATCGCCTCCATGTCCGGCGACCTCAGCGGCACGCTCGCCGACGAGGGCGGGGTCGAGCAGCTCTACCTGGCCATGCGCAACCTGGACCGCATGATGCTCGACGAGCCCTTCGAGGAGCAGGCGCGGCTCTACGCCAATGTGGCCGGCGCCCACCTCATGGTGCGCGAGCCGGTCCGGCTCGCGCTCGTGCGCGCCCTGGTCCAGCACGCCGCCGGCGACGGCGCGGTGCGGCTGCTGGGCCAGCACCTCTCGACCGAGCAGCTCGCCCAGGTGATCCACGAGTCCGTCGGCGGCAAGGATGTCGAGAAGCAGGTGACCATGTTCCTGCGGGCCCTGTGCGCCGACAGCCAAAAGGCGCGGGCCGTGCTGACGATGCTGGATACGAGGCTCCGGCCGCCTGACCGCGGGCCGAACTGGCTGACCGATAGGGTCTGGCCGCAGCTCCAGCCACAGCCCCGGGCGACCGCCCTACCCCCGGAGTTCGAGTTCGACGGCGCGGCCCCCGGCGCCGACCTGGCGGGCCTGGCCCCCGGATTCGCCGCGGACGTGGATGAACCGTCGGTCATGCGGGAGGTCTCCACGACCCTGGTGGACATCCTGCGGGACGCCGACGAGAAGCACCGGAAGGAAATCGCCGACGTCGCCGACGCCCTGATGGCCCACCTGACCTGGCTCGCCGACCAGCGGGAGTATCCTCTGCTGGCCAGCCTGCTGGCCGGACTGAAGGAGATCGCCGCCTCGGAGACCGGCATCCTGCGCACCACCGCCGCCGACATCCTCAGAAAGACGGCCGAAGGCCCGTTGGTCGAGGGGCTGCTGGCCGCCCTGTGGGCCAGCCGCGACACCCCCACCGAGCGGCAGATCCGCGCCATCCTGGCGGCGCTGGCCGATCACCTGGTGGCGCCAATGGTCCGGGCCCTCGGCACCGAGTCGCGGGGCGGGGCCCGCGCGATGCTGTGCGACCTGATCGTGGAATTCCACCAAAACCGCATCGACGACCTCGGGAAGTTCGTCGGCGACGAGCGCTGGTATCTGGTCCGCAACATCGCCAGCATCCTCGGACGACTCCGCTCCGCGCGCGCCGTGCCCTACCTAAGTCGGCTGGTCGATCACCCCGACTACCGCGTGCGCCGCGAGACCGTGGATGCGCTGGCCGCGATCGGGACCGAGGAGGCCCAGGCCACCCTCGGCACGTTCCTCGACGACCCGGACGAGCGTCTCCGGCTCCGGGCCCTGGAGTCGCTCGACACCTGGCAGGCGTGGCAGGCCATGCCCAGGATCCTGGCCATCCTGGAGCGGCCCGATCCCTTCCACCGCCAGTTCGCGTTGAAGCGCGCCGCCCTGGAGGCCCTGGCCCGCCTGGGCGCCAAGCAGAGCCTGCCGGTCGTCCGGAAGATCGCCCGCTCGTGGTTCCTGTGGGGGACGCGAGGCCGTGAACTGCGCCGTCTGGCGGCGGCGACCGCTTCCGTCATCGAGGGCCACGCGTCCCAGCCCCATCGCCGCCACGCCGCCGGCGGCCGCCACCCCGGGCCGTGACCGCACACGTCGCCCCCGGAGCGCCCGGGCCCGGCCCGGACACCCTTGCCGCGGTCCTCGGGGTGGCCCGGCGCAGACGCCCGGGCGAGCTCCTCCACACCCTGGCCCGGGCCCGGCGCACGGGCACCCTCTACGGATTCGAGCATCCCGTCACGGCCAGGACCATCGCCGAGCTGCACGGCGAGATCACAGAGCTCGGCGCGGGACGGTCGCCGGTGCGCGTGCTCATCCACGAGGACATGTTTCGCGTGGGCCGGACCATCCTGCTGGAGGAGAGCCTGCGGCTCGCAACCCTGCTTTCCGAACTGGCCGAGCGGGAGGTCGGATCCATCGAGTTCCACGTCGGCGTCGAGGCCTGGGAGGTCGGGCACCTGGTCGAGATCCTCAACATGCGGCCGCCCGAACTGAAGGCCCAGGGCGGCCCGCAGAAACTCCTGGAGCAGCGGGAGGCCCGCCACATCGTGGTGACCGGCCCTCGGCCGCTGTCGCCGGAGGAGCAGGTCGAGTTCCGGGTGGACGCCAGGGACGTCTACCGCGCCGGGCTGCGGGTCGTGGACGACCTGTACTACCAGGCCTCCCGGGACCTGCCCCTCGACCTGCGCAAGGCCACCATGATCGTGACCTCGCTGATCGACCTCATGACCGAGAACCCGGCGGCGCTGCTGGGGATCGCGGCGCTGAAATACTACGACCAGGAGACGGCGCACCATGCGGTGAACGTGGCAATCCTCTCGCTGCTGACGGGCCGACACCTGGAGGTGCCCAGACCCCTCACGGTGACGTTGGGCCTCGCCGCCCTGCTGCACGACCTCGGGAAGGTCCGGCTCCCCCAGGAGGCGTTGACGAAGTCCGGGCCGTTCTCCGAGGAGGAGCGCGCGCTGGTGAGGCGCCACGCGTTCTACGGGGCGCACCTGTTGCGCAACCTGCCGGGCCTGTCGCGACTGGCGATGGTAGTCGCCTTCGAGCACCACGTCAACCTCAACCGCTCCGGCTATCCGCGGCTGGTGTCGCGGCAGGCCCCGCATCCCCTGACGCGCCTGGTGGCCGTGGCAGACTTCTACGACGCCGCGACCTCCTCGACGCGTCCCGACGGTGGCGCCATGCTGCCCCATGAGGCGATGCAGTTCCTTCAAGACGGGGCGGGCCGGCTCTTCGATCCCCTGGTCGTCCGCGGGTTCGTCAGCGCCATGGGGCGCTATCCCGTGGGCACGGCGGTCGCGCTGGCAGGCGGCGAAGCGGGCGTGGTCGTCCGGCCTGGTGAGCGCGACGCGGAGCGTCCCGTGGTCAAGATCCTCACCGACGGCCTGCGGCGGCCCGTGCCTCCGCGGACGGTGCGCCTGGAGGATGAACCCCACCTGAGCATCGCCCGCGCGCTCGACCCCTCGGAGGTGCCGGTGGACCTCTCGGCCCACCTGGAGTGACCGTGGCGCGCTCCCGGTCGTCCATGAGACGCGGCCCCCGCCTCCTCCTGACCGTTGGCGGGGTGATCGTGCTGGCGGCGGTGGCGCTCTACGGCGCGGTGGCCCTCGGCCTGCACCGGCCCGTGCTAACCGCCGTCGGCCGGTTCCTCGTCGTCGAGGACTCCCTCGAACGCGCCGATGTCATCGTCGTCCTCTCGGGGGGTCGGCGCGACGAGCGCGTGCGCCAAGCCGCCGACCTCTACAAGGCCGGATACGCGCCGCTGGTCGTGCTGTCGGGAGGCGAACAGTGGGCTGGCGCGCCCATCGCGGACCTGCTCAGGCACCAAGCGCTCTCCCACGGGATCCCTGCCCGGGCACTGCGCATCGAGTCGCGGTCGACCAGCACTGCAGAGCAGGCCCGCTACCTCCGGCCCATGCTCGAGGGCCTGGGAGTCCGGCGCGCCATCGTCGTGACGTCGTCGTACCACACGCGCCGGACGCGGTACCTGTTCCGGAAGGCCTTCGCCGGTTCGACGGTGGAGGTCCGGATCTACCCGGTGCAGAGGGATCTTTTCGATCCAACCCAGTGGTGGCGGCGGGAGCAGGACACGGAGAGCGTGGTGCTGGAGTACATCAAGATGGCGCTGGCGGTCCTGCGGTAGGTACCACCCCATCTCGCCCGGTCCAGTTGAAGGTCAGGCCGTCGAAGAGGAAACGACAATGCGCCGGCGTACGAGTGGCTACCCCTTCACGTAGGGCCGGCCCAATGCCTCGGGCTTTGCCAGCCCCCACCGGGTCCGGAACCAGGACGTGGAGATGAGGACCAGGATCGGGATCGTGATGGCAAAGGGCACGGCCCGCCACACGTACCGGGAGAGAACCCCCGGCAGGACGAGTTCCGGGCTGAGCGACAGCTGCCACATCACCCCGAACAACGAGGCCCCCGCCAGCAAGATCCAGGGGTTCCACATGGAGAAGAACACCAGGGCCAGGCTCACGAACCCCCAGCCCATGAGGAAGTTGTAGGTCCACACGGGGTTGTACGACAGCGTGTAGGTGGCCCCCGCGAGGCCGGCCAGCACGCCGCCGAACGCAACACACAGGTAGCGGATCGCGACGACGGGGATGCCTGAGGCTTCTGCGGCGGCCGGATTCTCGCCGGCGGACCGAATCGCGAGCCCCAGGCCCGTCCTAAAGAGCACCAGCCAGGTGGTCGCCACCAGCGCGACCCCCAGCAGGAAGAACGGCGAGAGGCCCAGGACGCTGGGGATGCGTCCCAGACCCAGGGGGCCTGTGTACGGGCTGCCGAGGAAGGTGGTGAGGCCGAAACTGAGAATCCACAGGCCCATGCCGCTCACCACCTGATCGCCCCGCAACGTGATGGAGAAGAAGCCGTGGGCCCCTCCCAGCAGCCCTCCGATGGTCAGGGCCCCGACGAAGCCCAGCGGGAAGCTGCCCGTCGTCTGGGTCAGGATGAAGGCCGCGGTGCCGCCGAACAGCATCAGGCCTTCGAGCCCGACGTTGAGGACACCCGCGCGTTGATTGACCAGCTCCCCCACCGCCGCCAGCAGGAAGATGGCGGATGCGTCCAGGCTTCGGGCCACCAGCTCCCACATCGCCCTCACCCCTCGGGAAGCTCGGTCGGGACGGGTTGCAGAGCCTCGGAGGGGATCCGCCGCCAGGTCAGGCGGAAGCTGTAGAGCACGTGGGAGGCGACGAAGGTCATCATGAGCAGGCCGAGCAGGGCGTAGTCGACCCCGAACGGCAGCCGGAGCGCGCCCTGGGCAAATCGAGCGCCCAGCGACAAGCCGCCGAAGAGCACGGCGATGGGCACGGCGCCGAGGGCAGACCGACGCGCGATCAGCGCCGAGATGATCCCGTAGAAACTCAGGTCGCCGTAGAAGCCGTAGTTCCCGGGAATCTTGTAGATGCCGGGGATCGCGGCGAAGGTATGGTACCCGGCCACACCCGCGAAGGCGCCGCCCAGGAGGAAGACCAGCAGGGACAGCGCCGCGGGATTGATGCCGCCGTAGCGCGCAGCGGCGGGGTTCTCGCCCAGGGCCCGGATGCGATATCCCAGCGCCGTCTTCGCGAAGAGGACATCGAGGAAGACCGCCGCGCCCAGCACCAGCAAGGCCGTGAAGGGCACGCCGCCCAAAAGGGGCGCGTACAACGGGGCTGGGAGGCTGAAGCTCTCCCCCTCCGCCGTCTCACCCATGAACGGGCCGCCCTCCTTGATCATGTAGGCGACCAGCCAGAAGAGGATCGAGTTGAGCATCATCGTCACGAGGATCTCGTTGACCTGGAGCCTCGCGCGGAGGATGCCGGCGATGCCTCCGACCGCCGCGCCGGCGGCGGCGGCGGCGGCGACCATGAGCCCGATGAGCATCCACGGCGCCAGGACCGCCTGGGGGCCGCGCCCGAGGATGAAGGGGACGGCAAACGCCCCCAGGCCTCCGGCGAACACCTGGCCCGGCAGGCCGATGTTCCAGAGGCCCGCCCGGAGGGGGACGAGGAAGGCATAGGTGCAGAACAGGAGGTAGATGGACCGTTGGACCGTGGCGAGGAGGCCGTGGGGGTTGAAGAAGGCGTACGAGAACACCGTCCGATAGGCGCCGAGCAGTGTGGTCTCGGCCGAGAGGAAGAGAACGCTGGAGAGGACCAGGGCCAGCAGGATGGCCGCCACCGCGGTCAGGATGGTGTAGAGTGTCGGAGGGTCTGGCCGTGGCTCCAGGCTGACCTCGTAGCGTCCCAGCCTCACCGGACGGCCCCGTTCCGGAGCAGCCCCGCCATCATCGCACCGACCCACTCCGCGTCGGCGTCCGCGCGCGGGAGGACGGCGACGAAGCGGCCTTCGTAGATGGGGGCCACCCAGTCGCTGAGCGACAGGATCTCGTCCAGGTCCTCGGAGATCAGCACGACGGCCGTCCCCTCCGCCTTGGCGTCCAGGAGTTTGGCCCGGACGAATGCGGTGGCTTCCACGTCCAGGCCCTGGGTGGGCAGCTGCGCGATGAGGAGCCGGGGGGTGCGGGAGAGCACCCGGCCCAGGATGAGCCGCTGCAGGTTGCCTCCCGACAGGTGTTGCGCCCGGGCGTACTCATGGGGGGCCTTCACGTGGAAGGTGGACAGGATGTGCCGGGTGAGCCGCCTGAGAGCCGCGTCGTCGAGCAGGCCGCGCCGGGTGAACGCGGCGTCGAAGTGGTAGTTGAGGGCCGTGTTCTCCGTCAGGTAGAAGGCGGCGATGGACGCCACCTCGGCGCGCTCCGCCGGGATGTAGCCGATCCCGAGCCGCCATCGGTCCAGGGGCGAGAGGCGGGTTACGTCGCGGCCGTCATAGTGGACCCTGCCCGAAGCCGCGGGACGCAGGCCGGCCAGGACCTGGGCGAGTTCCTCCTGGCCGTTGCCGGTGACCCCGGCTATGCCCAGGATGTCGCCCTCCCGGAGGGAGAAGGAGACCCCGCGCAGGGCGGGCAGGCCCTTGTCGTTGAAGGCGGAAAGCCGCTCCACGTGGAGCAGCGGGCGGCCCGATGCCGCCGGGTGGTCCGGCATGCGGAAGGCGACGTCGCGGCCGACCATGTGCTGGACCAAGGCCTCCTCGGTGGCCTCCGCAGTCCGCAGGCACGCCGCCACCTTCCCAGACCGGAGGACCGTCACCCTGTGGCTCGCGGCCTTCACAATGGGCAGTTTGTGGGTGACGAGGAGGACGGTGACGCCCTGGTCGCGGACCA
>JAVKID010000091.1:0-11899 GCA_031459655.1 Candidatus Fervidifonticultor octavus
GTGCGGGAGTACCGGGAGCAGGGCTACCTGCCGGAAGCGCTACTGAACTTCTTCGCGCTGATGGCCTGGCATCCCGAATCCGAGCGCGAGGTCTATGCGCTGGAGGAACTGGTCCGGGAGTTCCGGCTCGAGGAGGTGGGTCGGGCGTCGCCGATCTTCGACCTGGACAAGCTCACCTGGCTCAACGGCGTCTACATGCGCCGGCTCATCGAGCAGGCCCCCGACCGCGTGGTCGACCTCTGTGCCGGCATCCTGCAGCGGGAAGGCCTGTTGCCGGCCGACCTGGGCCCCGAGACGCGGGCCTACCTGGCCCGGGTGGTGGAGGTGGTGGGGGAGCGCTTGAAGACCGGCCGCGACATCATCGCCTACGGCGACTTCTTCTTCCGGGACGTCGAGGTCGACCCGGCGGCTGCGGCGGTGCACCTGACGCCGGCCTCGGCGCCGCTGCTGGCGGCTTACGCGGAGGCGCTGGCGGACTTGGAACCCTTCGAGCGCAGGACGATCGAGGCCGCATTGCGCGGTGTCTGCGCCCGCGCCGGCGTAGACGCCCGGACGCTGATCCATCCGGCACGGGTGGCTCTGACCGGCAAGACGGCCGGGCCCGGGCTGTTCGAACTCACCGAGGTGCTCGGCCGGGCGCGGGCCGTTGACCGGCTGCGTCGGGCAGCCGCGCTCGCGGCGCGGGCGGCCGTGCCTTGACCCTCTGTTGAGGGGTCCCGTATAATCAGCGTGCTCCGCACAGCGCACGTGCCGCGGACGGCTGCGGCGCGTGTACGCTGGGGGATCGTCTAACGGTAGGACGACGGGCTCTGGACCCGTTAGTGGGGGTTCGAATCCTCCTCCCCCAGCCAAGTTCGAAAACTTTACATGGCCCTCGGCCCGCAGGGTGAACGTGTCTCGAGGGGCCGCAGCCACTGCCTCTTTGTCTCTGGCGGGGGAGGGTTGTCGTTGTGATGGGTAAACCGGCCTTCTGCTCGGCTCTTGCCTTCCTCGTGCTTGCCCCCCTGACCGATGGGGCCTCGGCCTCGCGACGGTTCTTCCTCGAAGGGGACGGGAGCGTCTATCTCGTCAATGCGCACGCCGGCGGCGGAGGTCCGGTGACGTACCGAACGCCGAAGGGCCACTATCCGGAATCGGTTCACAGGCGGATCAGCCAGATCTTCGGCGTCCCGCCCCACGCCTCTGAGGGGATTGCCCTCCGGCTCATCGCCCTCCTCGACTATCTCCAGGATCACCTGAAGGGCGGGCCGATCAGGGTCGTCTCGGGCTACCGGAGTCCCGCCGACAATGAAGGACTCCGGAGGAGGGGCCGGCTCGCGGCTCGCACGAGCATGCACCTGGAGGGAATGGCGGCCGACATCGAGATGGAGGGAGTTGAGGGAAAGCGACTCTGGGAGTTCGTGCGAAGCCTCGGCTGCTGCGGGGCCGGGTACTATGGTGCGAACGCGGTTCACGTCGACGTCGGTCCGAGCCGGTTTTGGGACGAGACCTCGACCGGGGTCGACCGGGACCTCGGAGCCCGCAACAGACTCGTCCTGCTCCGCACCGAATGGGATCTCTACCGGCCGGGGGAGGAGGTCCGGATGGCCTTAGGCAGGCTCACCGACTACCCGGTCGGCGTTCGTCCCGCCATCCAGGTGGCCGACCGCGGCCGCGTAGTCGCCGGCGCCCGCCTGGAGGGCGCCCGGGCCACCTGCGTGGTCATTCCGAACCGTGGGGCCGCGAGGTCGCTGGTCTGGACGATCCCGCGGGGCCTGGCGCCCGTGGACAGGGCCTGGGTCCGTATCTCGTTTTGCCACAGACCCTTTCCGCACATGCCCGAGGCGATTGAGTCGAATCCTATCTCGATTCGATAGCGGCTGCATCGCGGGCGACCTTTGCCCACGAGTCGCGCAACGGCACAATCCGGTTGAAGACCAGGCGCTCGGGCCTGGAGTCGGTCGGATCCTGCCAGAAATACCCCAGCCGTTCGAACTGATACCGGACCTCTGGAGGGTCGTGGAGGACGCTGGGCTCGACGTACCCTTCAACCGTGATCAAGGACGTGGGGTTCAGGTAGTCGGTGAACTCGCCCGGGCCGGTGTCGGGATCGGGCACGGTGAACAAGCGGTCATAGAGGCGGACTTCTGCCCGCACCGCGTGCGCGGCGGAGACCCAGTGGATCGTGCCCTTGGGGGGATCGTCTACCGGGTTCCTGCCGAGCGTGTCGGGGTCGTAGGTGCAGCGCAGTTCGACGACCTCGCCGTTGGCACCTTTGACGACATCGTCGCAGCGGATCACGTAGGCGTGCCGCAGCCGCACGCGCCCGCCGGGTGTGAGGCGGTAGAAACCCTTGGGCGGGCGCTCCATGAAGTCGTCGCGCTCGATGTAGAGGTCCCGCGCGAACGGCACGCGCCGCGAGCCTGTCTTCGGCACGTCGTGGGGCCAGTAGGGTGCCTCCAGGTGCTCGACCGATCCCTCCGGGAAGTTGGTCAGGACGACGCGCAGCGGCCTGAGCACGGCCATCACCCGGGGCGCGCGGGTGTTGAGGTCGTCGCGGATGGCGGCCTCCAGCATTGCGACATCCACCCGGTTGTCGGCCCTGGCCACCCCGATCCGGGCGGCGAACTCGCGGATGGCTTCCGGCGTCACCCCGCGCCGCCGCAGGCCCGAGATGGTGGGCATCCGCGGGTCGTCCCAGCCCAGCACATACTTCCCTTCCACCAGTCGGATCAACTTGCGCTTGGACAGCACCGTGTAGTCCAGGTTCAGCCGGGCGAACTCGTACTGGTAGGGACGAGGTGAGGCCGGCAGGCCGCACTTGCCGCGCAGGTTCTCCACCAGCCAGTCGTAGATGGCCCGGTTGTTCTCGAACTCCAGGGTGCAGAGGCTGTGCGAGACGCCTTCGATGGCGTCCGACAGCGGATGGGCGAAGTCGTACAGCGGGTAGATGCACCAGGCGTCCCCGGTGCGGTAGTGCGTGGCGTGCACGATGCGGTAGAGGACCGGGTCGCGCAACTTCATGTTGCGGCTCGCCAGGTCGATCTTGGCCCGCAGGACGTGCGCGCCGTCGGGGAATTCGCCGGCGCGCATGCGCCGGAAGAGGTCCAGGTTCTCCTCCACGGTGCGGTCGCGGTAGGGGCTGGGGCGGCCCGGTTGGGTGACGGTGCCCCGGTAGGCGCTGATCTCCTCGTCGGAGAGACTGTCCACGTAGGCCTTGCCTTCCTTGATGAGTTGGACCGCGCAGTCGTAGAGTTGCTCGAAATAGTCCGACGCGTAGCATTCCCGGGCCCACTGAAAGCCCAGCCACTGGACGTCCCGCTTGATGCTCTCGACGTACTCGATGGACTCGGTCTCGGGATTGGTGTCGTCGAAGCGCAGGTTGCACTCCCCGCCGTAGTCGAGCGCCAGACCGAAGTTCAGGCAGATGGACTTGGCGTGCCCGATGTGCAGGTAGCCGTTGGGCTCGGGCGGAAAGCGGGTGACGACCTTCGGGTAGCGGCCCTGGCGGAGGTCGGCATCGACGATCTCGGTGATGAAGTTGGGGCTGACGTGTCGCTCCCGGGTCGGGCTCTTCGTCTCGCGGTTCATCGGACCTCCTTAGGCACAAGGATACACCGCCAGCCGCCGTCGCGGGCAGAGGGGCTCCCGGCGGGTGTCGGGCACCGGAGCGAGGCGCTGCCGGGTCCGGGCCAGGCCAGGACGGTGTTGGCGGTCCCGGCGAACTGCGGTCGTGCGGGGCCGCCGGTGGCGGGGATACCCAACGTTTAGTGGGGCAGTTCCTCCAGGGCCGGGGCCTGGCGCCCGGAGGCGGGGGCCGGGGACTTCCGCAGGGCCATCGCCAGGTACTTCTCGGCTTCGTGCTGGGCCCCGGCATCGCGCAACAGCAGGCCCAGATCCGCGGCTGCGGCTTTCGCCTGCTGGTCCAGGCCGAGCCGCATCAGGGCGGTGATCGCGCCGCGGAGCAGGTCGACTGCTTCCCGACGGCGGCCCTGGGCGCGGAGCACGCGGGCCAGCGTGACCTGGGCGGCCGCCTCGCGCGCGCGGTCCTTGGCCGCCTGGGCCTCTCTGATCGCCCGGCGCGCCGCGCGGGCTGCGTCGGCGTGGCGGCCCAGCGCTAGGTGAACCAGGGCGATCTCGTCCAGCGTGGCGCTGCGGTCGCCTGGTGACGCCAGCCGTTCCCGGATCTGGAGCGCTTGTTCCAGGGCCGCCAGGGCCTCCTGGTGCCGGCCCTGCTCGCGCAGGACGAGACCCAGGGCACTGAGCACCTGGCCTGCCTCGGCGACGTGGTCGGCCTGCGCAAACGCCTCGTGCGCCTGCCGGAGCAGCGAGGCGGCCAGGTCGGCCTGGCGCCGCGCCCGCGCCACCAGGCCGAGGCCCATGAGGGCCTTGCCCCTGAGCGCCTGCAGGCGCAGGCGGGTGGCCACCTCTAGGGCCCGCTTGTAGGCCCGGCCTGCCCGATCGGTCAGCCCGAGCTGGAAGCGCGCCGCCCCCAGCGAGATCAGAGCCCGGACGTTCTCTTCGGTTCGGGCCGACTTCGTCCGCTGCAGGGTCGCCGTGGCTTCCTCCAGCAGCGGCAGGGCTGTCTTGAACGAACGCTGCTTCAGAACCACGTCGCCTTTGAGCGCAAGGGCCATGCCGGCAAGGGTCGCCTGGCGATGGCGTCGGGCCTGGGTCAACGCCTCTTCCGCCCATCCTGCGGCCTCGTCGAGACGCCCGCCGGTCATGGCGGCCCTGGCGCGCACGAGGGCAACGCGCACGCGGAGGTCTGCGGGCATGTCAGGGAGCAACGTCTGGGCCGCCTCGACCAGTTTGACCGCTTCGGTGCCCTGCTGTCCGAGGTCCATCTGGCCGGCCAGGTGGACGAGGTTCTGCGCGGTCTCCAGGCGGAGCGCCGGAACATCGAGCAGCAGCGCCCCGATTGAACTGTGGATCCGGCGGGCGAGGGCGATGACCGTCTCCACCGAAGGA
Organism: Candidatus Fervidifonticultor octavus; assembly: GCA_031459655.1. Taxonomy (GTDB): domain Bacteria; phylum Sysuimicrobiota; class Sysuimicrobiia; order Sysuimicrobiales; family Humicultoraceae; genus Fervidifonticultor_A; species Fervidifonticultor_A octavus_A. The sequence continues at coordinate 4,951 of JAVKID010000091.1, forward strand.
TACGAGCGCCCGCTTTCCAGCAGGCTGATGAAGCTCTTGCTGAGGTCGGGGGCGCCCAGCTCCTGCTGGGTCAGGCCTGCGCGTCCTCGAGCCAGGAGCAGGCGCCGGCCGAACTGGACGCGCCAATCGGGGCGTGGAATTCCGGCAAGGGGAGGAGAGGACCGACTCATAACAACTCATCCTAACATCTGCGCGCGGCGCTGACAACGCGGGATCGCGAGGAACGCGAGGAACGGCGTCCTCCAGGCCCCGACCGGGCAGCCGGCGGCGCCGCGGCAGGGAACGGGCTGCGCCGGCCGAACACGGTGGAGGCGGCGTATGGCGCCGCCCCGACCGGGGGAGCCATGCTTCGACGGCGATCCGTGCCCGTGAATCCCAGGCTGCGCGATCCGCTCGTGGATCGCCTCTGCCGGGCGCTGCTGACGCTGCGCAGCGTCGAGGAATGCTACCGGTTCCTCGAGGACCTCTGCACCATCAACGAGGTCAAGGCGCTGGCCGCGCGCCTCGAGGTGGCCCGCCTGCTGGCCGAGGGCCTGACCTACGAGGAGATTGCGCGGCGCACCGGCGCCAGCAGCGCCACCATCAGCCGCGTCCGCCGCTTTCTGGAGTACGGGGCCGACGGGTACCGCCTCGTGCTGGGGCGATTGGGTCGGCCGCGGGGATAATCGGTCCGGGCGGCTCTCGGCCTCCCGCCTGGCCGCAGGGCTTGACGGCCTTCCGCCGCGTGTGGTATTCTTCGGGTTGTTTTACTCTCTAATGCTTTAGCAGGATAAAGGAGCAAAGCAGTGCGGATCCGGGCGACGGATCGGACCCGGTGGCGTCAGACACCGGCGGGCGTACGCGACCAGATGCCGGCGGAGGTGGCCGCCCGCCGCCGGCTGGAGGGGCGCCTGCTCGACCTCTTCGCGCGGTGGGGCTACCGAGAGGTGGCCACCCCCACGCTGGAGTACCTGGACACGCTGCTCCACGGGGCCGGTCCCGGGGTGGGCGACCGGCTTTTGAAGCTGGTGGACAGCGGCGGCGAGGTGCTGGTGCTGCGGCCCGAGATGACGGTGCCGCTGGCGCGCCTGGCCGCCACGCGCCTGCTGCCGGCCGAGGGCGGTCCGCTGCGGCTGGCCTACGTGGCGCCGGTCTTTCGCAGCCAGGACCGCGGCTCGGGGCGCCTGCGCGAGTTCACCCAGGCAGGCGTCGAGTTGATCGGCGACGGCGGGGTGGGGGCAGATGTGGAGGTCATCGCGCTGGCCGCCGAGGCGCTGCAGGCGGCCGGTGTCGAGCAGCCGTCGGTCAGCGTGGGACACGCGGGGTTCCTCCGCGGCCTGCTGGCCACACTGCCGCCGGAGACCGCCGACGCGGTCCGGGAACTGCTCTACCGCCGCGCGTTCGCCGAACTGGTCGCCGCCGTGGCGCCGGGGCCGGCGCTGGACGCGCTGCGGCTCTTGCCGACGCTGCACGGGCCGGAGGCGCTGGAGCGGGCGCGACCGCTGGCCCCCGGCGAGGAGAGCCGGGAAGCCCTGGACGTGCTGCGCGACGTGCTGGACGGGGTGGCGGCCTACGGGTTGCCCGTGCGCGTCCAGGTGAACCTGGGGTTGATCCGTGACTTCGACTACTACAGCGGCACCGTGTTCGAGGCCCATGCGCCGCGCGCGGGGATGCCGCTGCTGGGCGGCGGCCGCTACGATGGCCTGCTGGCCCGGTTCGGCCGACCGGCGCCGGCCACGGGATTTGCCATCGGCCTTGAGCGCGTCCTGGAGGCCGCCCCGACGCCGGAAGCCGGGCGGCCCGTGGTGGCCGTCGCCTATGTCCCGCTGGGATACCGGAGGGCCGTGCGCATTGCCGCGCGGTTACGCGAGGCCGGATTCGCCACCGTCGTCGTCTCCGCAGACTCCGGCCTCGCGGATGCGGCGTGCACGGTGGCCGTCACGGAGGCGGGCTTCACCGTCCGCACGGCGGGCCGCCAGCGGCCCGCCGCAGCGGACGAGATCACAGCCGCCGTGCGCGCGGCGCTGGAGGGCCCCTAGATGGACACGCTGACCATCGCGGTGCCCAGCGGCCGGCTGCTGGAGGATGCCGTGACGCTGCTCCGTCGGACCGGGCTGCCGCTGCCCGGCGCCGGGCAGGACCGGCGCCTGCTGGTGGAGTGCCCAGGCGGTGTCCGTGTCCTGGTCGCCAAGCCGACCGACCTGTTGACCTACGTGGAGCAGGGCGCCGCCGATGTGGGCATCGTGGGCCGCGACATACTCCTGGAGCAGGGACGCGACGTCTACGAACTCCTCGACCTGGGCTTTGGGGCCTGCCGGGCCGTGCTGGCGATGCCCGCCGATCGGGTCGAGACCGTCTGGCGGCCCGGGCGGATCCTGCGAGTCGCCACGAAGTACCCCCGCCTGACCGCGCGCTACTTCGAGGAGACCGCACGCCCCGTGGAGATCATCGTGCTCTACGGCTCGGTGGAACTCGCCCCGCAGGTCGGGCTGTCCGACGGCATCGTGGATCTGGTGATGACCGGCCGCACGCTGCGCGACAACCGCCTGCAGGAGGTGGCCGAGATCGCCCGGTCCAGCGCGCGGCTGGTGGCCAACCGCGGCAGCCTGAGCCGGTCAGCGCGGGTCGCGGAGTTCGTCGCCCGGGTGGAGGCCCACCTTGCCGCGGAGGAGCGTCCGATCCATGCCTGAGGCGGTCCTCTCGGTCCTGCGGCTGCGTGATCTGCCCCCTGACGCCCTGCGCCGGCGCCTGGAGCGATCGGCCGGGGCGATCTTCAACGAGACGATGCGGGCCTATGCGCGTCAGGTGCTGGACGACGTCGCACGCGACGGCGATGTGGCTGTGGCGGCCTACACCGCCAAGTGGGACGGTGTGGCCATCGCCCCCGAGGCATTCCAGGTGGGCGTCCAGGAGGTCGAGGCGGCGCACCGGGCCATCGACGACGAGTTGCGGCGTGCGCTGGAGGCCGCGATGGCCCGCGCCGTGCGCTACAACCGGTGGCTGCGTCCGCCGGCGATGAGTCTGGAGGAGATCGAGCCGGGCATCGTGGTGGGCATCCGCTACCAGCCCTGCCGCTCGGCCGGCCTCTACATCCCATCGGGCAAGGGCACGTTCCCCTCCACCCTGATCACCATGGGGGCGCCGGCCGCCGTGGCCGGCGTGGAGCGCATCGCGGTCGTGGTGCCGCCGCGGCCGGATGGCTCGGTGGATGCCGCCGTGCTGGTCGCGGCCGACCTGCTGGGCATCAGGCAGATCTTCCGGTGCAACGGCGCTGCGGGGATCGCCGCGCTGGCCGTCGGGACCGCACGCATTCCGAAGACCGACGTCGTCGTTGGCCCGGGGAATCCGGTGATCGCCGCGGTGCAGCTGGCGGCGGCGGCCTACGGGGCGCGGCCGCTGGTGGTGCTCGGCCCCACCGAGGCGGTGGTCCTGGCCGATGAGACCGCCGACCCCTCGCTGCTCGCCCTCGACCTGCTCAACGAGGCAGAACACGGCGCCGACTCCGCCGTGATCCTGCTGGCGACGGACCCGGCGATCGCCGAGGCCGCGGCGGCGCGGCTGCCGGCGTTCCTCGACCGGCTGCCGGAGCCGCGCCGTACCTTCGCGTTGACTGCGCTATCCGACCTGGGCGGTCTGTTCGTCGCCGCCGATCTGGACGAGGCGGTGGCCTGGATCGACGCGTACGCGCCCGAGCACCTCCAGCTGGCGGTGCGGGATCCGCTGGCGGTGGCGGCCCGGATCCGGCACGCGGGCGAGATCCTGGTGGGCCAGGGTACGCCGTTTGCCGCTGCCAACTATGCGATCGGGGTCCCGGCCGCCCTGCCGACCGGCGGGGCCGCCGTCGCGTCCTCGGGAGTGACCGTGCTGTCGTTCTTGAAGGCCACGTCGCTCGCCTCGCTGTCGCCGGAGGGCCTGCGGCGGATTGCACCCGAGGTCGTGCGGTTGGGCCGCCATGAGGGGTTTCCGGCCCACGTGCAGGCGATCACCGCGCGGGAGGAACGACCGTGAGCACTGCGGACACGACGGCGCACCCGGGCGTGCTGGCCATCCGGCCCGAGATCCGGGCGTTGAGCGCCTACCGCCTCAGGCCGCTTTCGGGCCAGAGCGCGGATGTCGTCCGGCTGCACCAGAACGAAGCGCCGGAAGACTGGCCCCAGGCCATCAAGCGCGAGATCGCCCGACGCCTGGTGGAAGCGCCATGGCACCACTATCCGTCCGGCCGGGCCGAGGCGGTCTGCGAGGCCATCGGCCGGCTGCAGGGCACGCCGGGCGACATGGTCGCGCCGGCATCGGGCTCCAACGGGGTGATCTGGGCCGCGTTCGCCGCGTTTGCCGCGCGCGGCAGCGTCGTGATGCCGCAGCCGACGTACTCGATGGCCAGGTTGCTGGCCACAGCAGCCGGCGCGCGGGTGGTGGAGGTCCCGCTGGGGCCGGGGTTTGCGCTGGACGCGGAAGCGCTGCTGGCCGCCGCGCACGCCCGCCGCGCCGAGGCCATCTACCTAGCCTCGCCCAACAACCCGACGGGCAACGCGCTGGATCGCCGCGCCGTGGAGGCGGTGCTGGAGGGCGCGCCCGGCGCGGTCATCCTGGACGAAGCCTACTGGGAGTTCGCCCGCGCCACCTGGCTCGACGCCGTTCCGCGCTACCCGCGCCTGGTCCTCGTGCGGACCTTCAGCAAGGCCATGGCCGGCGCGGGGTTGCGCCTGGGCTGGATGACGGCCCAGGCGCCCGTGATCGCCGAACTGGCCAAGGTCCTGCCGCCCTACGTCCTCAACGTGTTCACGCAGGTCGCCGCACCGGTGTTGGTGGAGCACCGGGAGGTCGCCACCTCCCGGATCCGCGGCATCATCGCCGAACGGGGCCGGGTGGCCGCCGCCCTGGAGGCGCTGGGGATGCGCGTCCATCCCAGCGAGACGAACTTCCTGCTCTTCGAGCCGGGGTTTCCGCCCGCAGTGGTCTGGGAGCATCTGGCCGCCCACGGGGTGCTGGTCCGCGATGTCTCGACGGCGCCGCACCTGGCGTCCTGCCTGCGCGTCTCGATCGGCACGCCCCAGCAGAACGACCGGTTCCTGGCGGCCCTGGCCGCCGCAGCCGACGACCTGCGGCGGGCTGAGGCAAGGTCGGCGGGAGGGGGAGGAAGCCGGTGAGCCGATCCGCTTCGGTGGAGCGCACCACGTCGGAGACCCAACTCTCGGTGACCCTGGTGCTCGACGGCGAGGGCCGGGTCGAGTCCGACACCGGCGTCCCGTTCTTCGACCACCTGCTGGCCGCGTTCGGGCGGCACGGGAGGCTCGACCTCACGGTCCGCGCCATCGGCGACCTGGCCGTGGACGCGCACCACACGGTCGAGGACACCGGCATCGTGCTGGGCCAGGCGTTCCGTCAGGCGCTGGGCGGCGGCGAGGGCATTGCGCGCTACGCCTCGATCCACCTGCCCATGGACGAGGCGCTGGTCCTGGTGGCCCTGGACATCTGCGGGCGGCCGTTCCTGCACTACGACGTGGCCTTTCCCGCCGACCGGATCGGGGCGTTTCCCGTGGACCTGGTCGAAGAGTTCCTGCGGGCGTTCTGCGCCCATGCGGGCGTGACGCTGCACGTGGCGCTGGCCTGGGGTCGCAACAGCCACCACATCGCCGAGGCCGTCTTCAAAGGACTGGGGGTGGTGGTCGGCCGGGCGGCGGCGACCGCCGGCCGCGGCGTGCCTTCCACGAAGGGCGTGCTCTGATGCGGATCGCCCTCATCGACTATGGCGCCGGCAACCTGCGCAGCGCGGCGCGGGCGCTGGCAGAAGCCGGCGCCTCTCCCACGCTGGTCAGTGAACCCTCGGGCCTGCGCGACGCCGACGCCGTGGTGGTGCCCGGCGTCGGCGCCTTCGCATCCGCGATGCAGCGGCTGGCGCGCGCGGGGCTGGTGGATCGATTGCGGGAGGCGGCGCGGGCCGGTATCCCGATGATCGGGATCTGCCTGGGGCTGCAGCTCTTCTTCGAGCGCAGCGAGGAGGGCCCGCCGACCCCTGGGCTGGGGTTGCTGGCCGGAGAGGTCCGGCGCCTCCCGGACGGTGTGAAGGTCCCCCACATGGGGTGGAACACCCTGGAGGCGGTGCGGCCCGATCCGCTCCTGGACGGGGTGACGCCTCCCGCGTACGTGTACTTCGTCCACTCGTACGTGGTGGCGCCGAGGGAGCCCGGCGTGGTGGTGGCCGAGACCACGTACGGGGTGCGCTTCCCGGCCATCGTGCGCCAGGGGAGGGTGTGGGGCCTCCAGTTCCATCCCGAGAAGAGCAGCCGCGTCGGAGCCCAGATCCTGCGCAACCTGGTGGGCGTGATGGCCACGCCCGGCTCCGCGGGGCTGGAGGGCCGGGCCAGGACGGGCGGCGGGAGCCGGCCGTGATCATCTATCCCGCCATCGACCTGATGGCCCGGGCCGCGGTCAGGCTGCGGCAGGGGGATCCCCGCTGGCGGACGGCAGTCGCAGACGATCCCGTGGCGGTGGCCAGGCGCTGGGTCGACGAAGGGGCGACGTGGCTGCACGTGGTGGACCTGGACGGCGCCCTGGCAGGGGCGCCCCGCCACCTCGATCTGGTGGGGCAGATCTGCCGGGCCGTGCCGGTACCGGTCCAGGCGGGCGGAGGGTTGCGGACCATGGCCGACCTGCGCGCGCTCTTCGACGCCGGGGCGGCGCGTGCCATCCTGGGCACCGCCGCGCTGGCTGGCCCGCTGCTGCGCGAGGCCACCTCGACGTTCGGCGACCGGATCGCCGTGGCCCTGGACGCGCGCGACGGCCGGCTGGCGGTGGAAGGATGGCAGCGCGACCTTCCGCTGCCGGTCGCCGAAGCGGCGCGGGCGTTGGCCGAGGCGGGGGTCGCGCGGCTCATCTACACCGACACGCGGCGCGACGGGACGCTCGCAGGGCCGGATCTGGAGGGGCTGCGGGCGCTGGTGGCCGCAGCCCCGGTGCCGGTGATCCTCTC
>JAVKID010000092.1:0-11752 GCA_031459655.1 Candidatus Fervidifonticultor octavus
GGCCACGCAGGTGGTGGAGGCCAGGGCCATCCCTCCGACCCTGATCGGCGTCGACATCGGCCCGCGCACCGCCGCGCACTTCGCCGGCATCATCAAGGACGGCGGTACCGTGCTCTGGAACGGGCCGATGGGCATCTTCGAGGTTCCGGCGTTTGCGGCGGGAACCCGGGCGGTCGCCGAGGCCATGGCGGCCTCGAAGGCGGTGACGGTGGTCGGCGGCGGGGACACGGCGGCCGCAGTGGAAGCCTTCGGGTTGTCGGACCGGATGACGCACATCTCCACCGGAGGAGGGGCGTCGCTGGAGTTCCTCGAGGGACGCGAGTTGCCGGGCGTTGCCGTCCTGCAGGACGCCTAGAGCGATCATGCGGACGCCGCTGGTCGTCGGCAACTGGAAGATGCACAAGACGGTGCGCGAGGCCCGTGACCTGGCGGACCGGCTGCGGCGGCATCTGGCCGGGACCAGCGGGGTGGACATCGTGGTCTGCCCGCCGTTCACGGCCCTGGCCGACGTCGGCCGCGTGCTCGCCGGATCGCCCATCGAACTCGGCGCCCAGGACGTCCACTGGGAGCCCCAGGGCGCCTTCACCGGCGAGATCTCCGCCCCGATGCTCTGGGACCTGGGTTGCACCTACGTGATCGTCGGCCACTCGGAGCGCCGCCGGCTGCTGGACGAGGATGACGAGACCGTGGGCCGCAAGGTGGCCGCGGCGCTGGCGGCGGAACTCATTCCCATTCTCTGCGTGGGCGAGTCGCTGGACGAGCGCGAGGCGGGCCGCACCGAACGCATCGTCCAGACCCAGGCCCGGGTCGGCACGCTGGGCGTGACCCCCGAGCAGGCCTCGCACCTCGTGGTCGCCTACGAGCCGGTGTGGGCGATCGGCACCGGCCAGCCCGCCACCGGCGAGGAGGCCAACCGGATCGCAGGGCTGCTCCGCGGATGGCTGCGCCAGTGGTACGGCGAGGCCGCCGACCACGTGCGCATCCTCTACGGCGGCAGCGTCACGCCCCAGACCATTGCGGAGTTTGCGGGACAGCCCGAGATCGACGGCGCGCTGGTGGGTGGCGCGAGTCTGGACGCCGAGGCGTTCGCGGCGATCGTCGCCGCCGTCTCGGCGCAGGCGCGCTGACGCCCCGGGAGGGGGCGGGTCGTGGCCCTGCGGGACGCCATTGAGGAGTACCATCGCCTGCTGACCGACGAGCTGGCCGCTGACTCCCAGGCGCAGCTCGACGACCAGCACCGCCGCCGCGGCCTGTTCTTCGGGGAGCGGCCGATCTGCACCGTGCTGCGGCCCCGGTTCCTGACGCCCGATCAGTACCGGATCATCCAGACCGGCCTGCAGGGGCTGCTCCGAGCCTTCGACCGGGCCTACCGCCTGGCCGTGGTCGACCCCGGCTTCCGGCGGCAGTTCGGCCTGACCGAGTGGGAGGAGGTCCTCGTCCAGGACGATCCGGGATTCCGCGACCCCAGCCCCACCTCCCGCATCGACGCCTTCTTCACCCCCGAGACCGGCGAACTCTGGGTGACTGAGTACAATGCGGAGACCCCGGCGGCCATCGCCTACAGCGACGTGCTGGCCGAGGTCTTCTACGCGCTCCCGGTGATGCGCGAGTTCCTGCGCCGCTACCAGGTCTGGTCCCTGCCCGGCCGGCACAGCCTGCTCCACGTCCTGTTGGACGCCTACCGGCAGTGGTCCGGCCGGCGGGAGGCGCCCCGGATCGCCATCCTGGACTGGCGCGAGGTGCCCACCTACAGCGAGTTCGTGCTCCTCCACGAGTACTTCACCGCGCAGGGCCTCCGCTCGGTCATCGCCGACCCGCGGGAGGTGGCGTACGACGGCGGCCGCCTGTGGGCTGGGGGTGAGGCGGTGGACCTGATCTACAAGCGCGTGCTGCTCAGCGAGCTGGTGGACCGGGGCGGGCTCGACCATCCGGTGATCCGAGCGGTTCGGGACCGGGCCGCCTGCATGGTCAACCCCCCGCGCTGCAAGATCCTCCACAAGAAGGCCAGCCTGGCCGTCCTCAGCGACGAGCGCAACGCCCGCCTGTTCCCATCGGAGGAGCGTCGCGCCATCGCCGCCTACATCCCGTGGACCCGGCGCGTGGAGGAGCGCCGCACCGAGTACCGCGGGGGCCCGGTGGACCTCATCCCGTTCGTGCTCGAGCACCGCGAGCGGTTCGTGCTCAAGCCCGACGACGAGTACGGGGGGAAGGGCGTGGTCCTGGGGTGGGAGACCGGGGCGTCCGACTGGGAGCGCGCCGTGCAGGCGGCGCTGGGGGAGCCCTCGGTGGTGCAGGAGCGCGTGCCCATCCCCCGGGAACCCTATCCCAGCCTGGCCGACGGCCGGGTGGAGGTCACCGACCGGATGCTGGACACCAACCCCTACGTGTACTACGGCGACTATGTGGACGGATGCATGACGCGCCTGTCGACGGCAGCGCTGCTCAACGTCTCGGCCGGCGGCGGGTCCACGGTGGCGACCTTCATGGTCGAGCAACGGTGATGCGATGGAGCCCCCGTCGCTGACCATCGGAATCGAGGAAGAGTACCAGATCATCGATCCCCAGACCCGCGAACTGCGCAGTTACATCACCGAGATCCTGGAGGGAGACCACCTCACGCTGCGTGAGCAGGTCAAGCCCGAGCTGCACCAGTCCGTCGTCGAGATCGGCACGCAAGTCTGCCGCGCGCCGGCCGAGGCCCGAGGGGAGTTGATCCGCCTGCGGCGAGAGGTCGCCCGCCTGGCCGCCAGGTCCGGCCTAGTCATCGCGGCGGCCGGCACGCACCCGTTCTCGTCGTGGCTCGCGCAGGAGATCACCCCGTACGAGCGGTACCTGGGTGTGGCCAAGGACATGCAGGTGCTCGCTCGGCAGTTGCTGATCTTCGGCACCCACGTGCACATCGGCATCGAGGACCGCGAGTTCCTCATCGACGCCATGAACGTCTCGCGCTACCTGCTGCCCCACGTGCTGTGCCTGTCCACGAGTTCGCCGTTCTGGATGGGCCGGGAGACCGGGCTGAAGTCCTACCGGAGCATCATCTTCCGGAACTTCCCCCGCACCGGTATCCCGCGACTGTTCCAGTCGTGGGCGGAGTTCTCCTACCTGGTGGACACCCTGGTCCGCACCAACACCATCAACGACGGCAGCAAGATCTGGTGGGACGTCCGGCCGAACTGGAACTACCCCACCCTGGAGTTCCGGATCTGCGACGTCTGCACCCGGATCGAGGAAGCGGTGTGCATCGCCGCCCTCTTCCAGGCCATCGTGGCGAAGTGCTGGAAGTTGCGCCGCGACAACATGACGTTCCGCCTGTATCCAGCGGACCTGATCGAGGAGAACAAGTGGCGGGCCGTCCGCTACGGCCTCGACGGCAGGATGATCGACTTCGGCAAGCAGCAGGAGCTCCCGGCGCGCGATCTGATCCGGGAGATGCTGGAGTGGTTCATCGGGGATGTGGTGGATGAACTGGGCAGCCGCCCCGAGGTCAACTACGCGTACCGGATCCTCGAAGAGGGGACCAGCGCCGACCGGCAGCTCGCCACCTACCGGCGCACCGGCGACCTGAACGCGGTCGTGGATCAGCTGGTCCGCGAGACCGCCGAAGGCGTGGAGGGCGAGTCACCCTGACGCGGGCGAGCGCGGACTGGCCCTCCCGCAGTGCTTAGGTTGTCCATCGACCCAGGGGCAGGTTCCCCGGCCCGAGGCGAGTACGACAGCCTTGGGGACCGCGGGGCATCGGGGCGATGCAGCCCATGACCCGTCAACCAGCGGCAAGCGCGGCCATGCTGAGCCGTGGGGTGCTCGGGAGGGACAGCATGGGCTCTTCTGGAGCTGCGGGCCTGGAGCCTTCCAATGGAGGCGGTCAGGGCATATACTGAGGGCCAGCCAGGAACCCAAAAGGAAATCCCGGTGGAGGCCATGGTAGATCGCATGGCGCTGTTACGGCGCGTCGTCCTGTTCAGTTCACTCAGCGACGAGAGGCTGGCGATTCTGGAGGCCGGGCTGCGCCGACACGCCTACCGTCGCGATACGACGATCTTCCACAAGGGCCAGGATGGAGACGCGCTCTATCTCATCGAGTCGGGCCGGGTGCGCATCTTTCTGCAGACGGAAGCGGGAGGGGAACACACCCTGGCGTTGCTCGGGCCAACGGACTTCTTTGGCGAGCTGGCGCTGCTCGATCAGCTTCCCCGGTCGGCCAGCGCCGAGGCGGTGGAGAACTCGGTGCTCTATACACTGGGTCGAGCGGACTTCCAGCGGGAACTGACCCACGCCCCCAATCTGGCCATGGCGCTGCTGGCGGCGCTTAGCGCCCGACAGCGGCGCATGACCGAGTATACGGAATCGCTCGCTCTGCAGGACGTCGACGGGCGGCTGGCTCACCTGCTCCTCGATATGGCCGAACGGCACGGCCACCAAGCGGCGGGGCTCGTCATCGATCTCCACGTGACCCAGGCAGAGCTGGCCCGCATGATCGGCGCGACCCGCGAGCGGATCAACCGGGCGCTGGCTGCCTTCAAGGCTGCAGGGCTCATCCAGATGCGGGGACGTAGGATCGTCATTACCAGTCCCCAACAGTTGCGCGCGCGAATGTCCTGAGGCCCCCAGGGTGCTCATCCGCGGGATGCGGCCACCGGAAGAGACGGGCGCCCGCCTCCTCCGGCCCGCACGCGGTGCGACGCGGTGGCGCCGCGCCCGCGGAAGTTAGCTGGCCACGGGCGGCCGGAGCTCCTCGCGCGGCCCCTCGGGGTCGTTCGTCTGCGCCACGACCGGCGGCCGGAGCTCCTCGCGCGGCCCCTCGGGGTCGTTCGTCTGCGCCACGACCGGCGGCCGGAGCTCCTCGCGCGGCCCTTCCACGTCCGCGACTGTGGTGGGGGGAAGCGCCGAGAACATGAGGCCGCTGAGGACGGCGGCCGCTATCAACTTCTTCATTGTGGTCCACCTCTTCCATCGAATTGGTGGTCTTTCGCCCGGAGAAGAGCGGATCGGCCACCTGGCTCTCAGTGTAGGCGCTGGGCGCCCAATCGCCTGTGCGCGACCGCACATGGTTCCAGTGAAATTGGTCACTTCACCCCAATCCTCCCAATCCACATGCGTCGCGAAGACTGGACGGTCGTCGATGCCATCGGCGCCGGACTGCTATTGGCGGCGGTCCTTCGACTTCGGACCCCGGCGCGCAGAACCGAATAGGGGGCAGTGCCGGCGTCTAGACTGTGAACCCGGATTCGCAGACACCCGCTCGCCAGGAGGAAGTCGTGCCCATCACCTGGGCTGCCGCGCTCATCGCGGGGGGCGGCCGGCGGGATCTCCCACGTCCTGCTGGATGCGATCATCCATTCTGATGTCAGCCCCTTCCGGCCCTTCTCTTCCTCGAATCCCTTCCTGACGGATGGCAACTTCTACACCTGGCGGCGGCCCCGACCAACCCACAACCCCCAGCAGCCGCGTCGGTCAGGAGTGACATTTCGAATTCCCGCGTACTTCTTCTTCTCGCGGATGTACTTCGGGCGGCTCGCTGGCCGTCACGGGGTGCCGCCGCATCCCGTGCAACCGACGCTGAGATGTTCTCCTCCGAACAGCCCAAGAACTGGGGGTCGGCTAGGAGCGCGGATCGTTGCCGCCATTGGCGCGCCGTGCTACGATGGGGGTTGGTTCCGGGGCCGCAGGTCCCGGAAGGTTTGGAGGCGTCCATCGTGGCCGAAGCCTTGTTGATCGCCCACATCCTCATCTCGCTGGCGCTCATTGGCATCATCCTCCTCCAGGGGCCCAAGGGCGAGGGGCTCGGGGCCATCGGCGGCAGCGCCCGCATCTTCCACGGCCCGCGTCCGCGCGAGACGCTGCTCACCCGCATCACGGCCGCCTTTTCGATCCTCTTCGTGGTCACGGCGAGCACGCTGGTCTTCCTGCGGTAGTCGGGCGCCGCTCTCTGCCTCGGCCCGCCGACCCGGGGCCGGCCCGCTCGAAGTTGGGTATTACCCCATGGGGAGGCTGCCGGACCCTGCGGACCTCCCGGTGAGACTATGGCGGTTCTGCCCGCGGTTGCCGCCCTCGCCCTGGCGGCAGCGACCCCGACGCCGCGGTGGGTGGCTGCGCACTCGGGGATCTACCGGCTCACGGTGCCCGCCCGCCAGACGATGACCCTGGTCCTCCCGATCCCTCCGCCACTGAGGACCGGCGACCGCCCGCTCACGATGGCGTGGAGCATCGTCAGGCCCGTCCCCGCGCCGCAGCTCCTCGTCCTGGAACAGTGCGTCCAGCTCGAGCAGTGTTATGCGACGGTGCTGCGGCCGAACGGCTGGGCCTCCGGGACGGTGCGCACGACCTTCCGGGTCACGAACCGGACCGCGGTCGCGGTCGACATCCAGTTCCGATACACAGTCTGGAATACCCCGTAGTCCCTCCCCGTTGTCATAGAGCGAACACACTCTGGCAAAGGAGGGGCGTTCGGGATGACCGCACTCGTGCTGATTGCCCAGCTCGTGCTGGGCGTCTACTTCCTGTACAACGCGTACAGTCACCTGATCAAGAACCGCGCGGGGCTCACCGGGTACGCGCAAATGCGCGGCGTGCCGGCTCCCGGCCCGGCGGTGGTGGTGACCGGGTTCATGCTGCTCGGCGCGGGCCTCGGCCTGCTGCTGGGCTACCAGGTCAGGATTGGATCCTGGCTGGCCATCATCTTCCTCGTGATGGCGGCATTCCTCGTGCACCACTTCTGGACCGACGAAGGAATGGAGCGGGTCGGGCAGATGGCGCACTTCGGGAAGAACCTGGCGCTGGCTGCGGCACTGCTCCTGGTCACGTACCTGTCGAACGACGTGTGGGTGATCCGCCTGGGGCCCTAGCGTGGGATCGTGGGGGGCTCGACACATCGAGACGCCGCGCAGCGTGCCCGCGCGCCGAGGTTTGACACTCTGATCACGCAGTCTCTATAATGAGGACGCTCCGCCCGGCGCTTCTCCCTGGGCGCGCGTCCGACCGGCCGGGATGGCGGAACTTGGCAGACGCGCACGCTTGAGGGGCGTGTGGGGTTTCCCGTGGGGGTTCAAATCCCCCTCCCGGCACCAGACGGGCCCCCGCGTTCTTTCTTCACCTCAGTCCGCCCACATCGTCTTCAACCGGACATCGACCACCCTAAGGTTGACGAGCACGACGCCAGGGATGCCCAGGCGGAGATCGGCAGCCCTGTTGGCCGGGACCTCCAGCATCAACGTTTCGAGCCTGGGCACCCGAACCCGGGGCACGAGAAGGGTGGCCTCGACTGTCACACTGGCAATGGGCCACCTCCTCGCGTCACTGCGCACCGTGAGGAGATCCCCCCGGATGTCGCCCGTGACCCGCACGACGGACAGGAGGAGCGGGCGGTAGAGGGCCAGGTCGACCGATTTCGACACGCTGACGGGCGAGGCGAGGGCGGGACGGCTTGACGAGATCTGGACCACGTAGGTCCGAACCAGGTCGCCGCGCAGGGGCAGGGGGATGGTGAAACGCTCGGACCTGCCCGGCGCGATCTCCCACGGGATCCCGTCGCCCCCGAACACCGTCGCCTCGCCCGACGGCGCATACCCCGTGGCATCGATGACCAGGCGGGCGACAGGGCGCGGCCCCCGATTTTCCACCCACCCGGTGATCACGAGGTGGCGGCCGTCGACGGCGTGAGACACGTGTGCGAGAACGAGCCACTGCCCCGCTTCTTCTGCCGCCCCGGGCGCGGGGATGGCCACCAGCAGGCTGAGCATCGCCAGCACGATCCACCAGACTCGCATGCCGCCGCACGCCCCCTTCGCCCAGCCATACTTCGCCGGCCTTCCGCTTCGAGTCTACATCGGTCTGAACTGGAAGGGAGGGGCGTTGACGGAGGTCCTGCCGGACACGCATCACCCGTCGAAGACGCTGTACTTTAACAGTCCGATATGCTACAGTGAGCCATCACGCCATGGGGGTGAATTGTGCGTAGAGGTCTTGTGGCAGTTGTCATGATGCTCGTCGCGAGTCTTGCTCTGCTCGGGTCCGCCCCGCGTGATGCGGCCGCCGCCACCACGTGGACGGTGAGGGCGGGGTCGTCGCGCGACAACCAGTCCCTTCAGGCGCTGCTGTTCCTGCCCAAGGCAATCACGATCAATGAGGGCGACGCGGTCCACTGGGCGCTGGGAGCGGCCGATCACGCGATCTACTTCCCGGCCGGGCAAAAGCTGCCGGAGCTGATCGTCCCTGGCCCGGCGAAGGGCGAGTTGCTCTGGAATCCGGTGGTCTTCTTCCCCTCTCCCCGGAAGGCCTACGACGGCTCCGGGCCGCACAGCGGGGGCGCGCTGATCGCGTCCGACCCGAAAGCACCCAAGACCTACGCGGTCACCTTTACGAAAGCCGGCACGTACGCGTACGTCTGCCTGTTCCACCCGGGCATGGAGGGAACGGTCACGGTCCAGCCGGCCGGCAGCGCGTATCCCAGGACCCAGGCCGAGTACGACCGGATCGCGGTGCAGGAGGCGCGGGCGGCGCTGGCCAGGGCTGAGGATCTCATGAAGTCCAACACGCCCGTCGTGGCCGGCCAGCCGGGGAGGCGCACCTACACTCTGAACATGGTGGGCACGGCGAAGGATCCCGTGTCCCTCTTCCGCTTCTCGGCGCAGCGGCTGGAGATTCGCCGGGGAGAGACCGTCACGTGGGTCATGAAGGATCCTGCCGAACTGCATACGGTGACGTTCGGAGCCAAGGATCCCTTCACGTTCGTCACGATGCGACCGCAACCCCAGGGGCCGCCGCTGCTGCTGGTGAACCTGCGGTCCATGAACCCGGCCGGCGGCGCGGTGCACAAGGGATCCGGCTTCTACAACTCGGGTTTCATGTTCGCGGCGGGTCCGGGCGCCAAGCGCTACTCACTGACCTTCACGCGCCGTGGCACGTACGAGTACGATTGCACGATCCACGCCCCCTTCGGTATGAAGGCGACGATTGTCGTGAGGTAGGGGATATGCCGGCGGTCCTCGACGAGGCGGGCGCGCAGCGCCCGCCCCGCAAACCTCTCGGTGCGGCGCTGGTCGCGGCCCTGGTGGTCGTCATCGTCGGGGCGATGTCTTTCGGGCGTCCGGCGTGGCCGGTCTGGGGCGCGTCCGACGGCGCCGCCAGCACGGAGGCGACCGCCCCGGACTTCGCGTTGACCAACCAGGACGGCCAGCGGGTCACGCTGCGCCAGTTCCGCGGCAAGATCGTCCTGATGAACTTCATCTACACCCATTGCACGGACGTCTGCCCGCTGGCCCAGTTGAAACTCGCCAGGGTCCAGGAGGACCTCAAGGTCCGCGGGTGGTTCGGCACCCGGGTGGTCTTCCTCTCGGTGACCTTCGACCCCGCACGCGACACGCCCGCTGTGATGCAGGCGTATGCCAGGCGCTTCCGGGCCGACCCGGCCGGCTGGCACTTCCTTACCGGCCCGCCTCGCGTGGTCGACCGGGTACTCAAAGCCTACAGGATTCCGGTGCGCGCGGTCGGGGCAACCGGCACCTTCGAGCACGCCCTCCCCACCCTGGTGATCGACGGGCGGGGCGTGGTGCTCGGGCACTACGAACCCGACTTCACGCCTGCCAACGTCGCCCGCGACCTGGCCCGCCTGCTCGGGACCTGAGATCCGGTCGCCCGTGGCCGGGAACCGCGCGCCTTCGCGGCGGGCTACTCGCTGGCACCGGCGATCGGCGCGAAGGCCTCATCGATGCGGAAGGGGGATCGCACCAGCCGCTGCTCGACCAGATAGTCGCGCAGGGCGTGCAGGGTGGGGCGGTTCGCCTCAAGCCCGTAGGGCCAGGGATCGGCGCCGAAGACCTCGTGCATCTCCTCGATGTGGGCGTGGAGCCACGGCAGCGTGTAGCGGAGGCTGCTGCTGAACGTCATCTGTGCCAGACACCACGCCTTGGCCTGCACGAAGGCCTTGTAGAGGCTCTCGGCCACCCAGCGGTGACGGCGGTAGAGCCCTTCCCGGACGACGACGGTGTGCATGATGGGGAAGATGCCGGTCCTCCGGTAGTAGTCGCGCTCCATCTCCCGGTAGTTGGGGAAGAGCCGCTGCACGCGCGGGTCCCGGCCGAGGGCGGCCGGCCGCCGCGCGCCGATGAGGGCGTCGATGGCACCTTCCACCAGGAGGTCGTTGAGCGGCCGGTCGCCGACGCGCTCGATCGAGACGTCTGCATCGGGGAGGTTGACCAGGACGTCGGGCCGGCCCGGGGCGTTCACCCCGCCGGCGACCCAGCGGATCCCCTCCAGATTCACCCCAAACTCGTGCTGCAGGAGGCCCCGGATCCAGACGGCGGCCGTCTGACTGTACTCGGGGACGCCCACGCGTCTTCCTTCGAGGTCTTTGGGACCTCGGATGCCCGACGCGGCGTTGATGAAGATGTACCCGTGACGGAACATCCGCGACGGGAACACCGGCAGCGCCACGAAGGGGCAGTCGCCCCGGCTCCGGTGGATGAGGTAGTGCGCACAAGACATCTCGGAGGCGTCGAAGGACGCGTTGGCCACCATGCGGGCGAAGATCTCGGGCGGCGACTGGATGGGGATGTAGACGAGGTCGATGCCCTCCGGCCTCACCATACCGGTCCGCAGCGCCTCGGTCCGGTCGTAGGGCCCACAGGCCAGGCTCAGGCGGAGCGTCGTCACGGCGCTAGAGGGGGTAGACGAAGACGTCCTGGAGGACCGGGTGGTCGAGGATGACGGTCTTCGCTTTGAACCTGGCGGCCCCGTCGGAGAAGACCACGACATCGCGGTACTCGCCGACGGCCAGCACCCGCATCTGGCCGTCGATGGCGCCGCTGCCCCAGACCATGAAGTTCGCGCCGAGGTGGGCCTCGCCGGACTCCTCCAGCTCCACCCAGGCGGGGCCGACGATGTGGCGCGGCCAGGCCTCGTTGTAGTGGCGGTCCTCCGTACGGCCTCCCGCACCCCAGAACTCCCTGATGATGACGACGCGGTCGCGGATGCGGTCTTTGGTGTCGTCCCGGACGACGGCGATGGGGAGCCCGCGCTCGTGGTTCTCGCGGGTGACCACCAGGTAGGTCGCCTCTTCGCTAAAGAGGTCCGGCCACTCCTCAATCCGGCGGGGATCGTCCACCACGCGGACGTAGCGGGCCAGCAGGTCGAGCGCGGCCTGGCGTCGGCCGGCGCCGTCAGCGGGGCCCGCTGGCATCGGCGGCTCCATCGGAAGGGATGGCAAAGCCGAGCAGGCGCCGGTACGCCTGGTAGAAATGGCGGATCGGGGCCTCGTCGACGTGCCGGTACGGCGGGAAGCGGCGGGGAGTGCCCTTGAGGACCACGTTCTCCCCGCGGGCGACGGCGCTGCGCTGCACCCGCTCCAGCGCGGCCGCGTCCTCGAGGGTGATGGCGCCCGCCGGCCCCAACACCGCGGGGCCCTGGCGGCTCCGGTGGAGGAGCACCTCCGGCGGATCGCTCTGCCGACCGAAGAAGGCGAACTCGATCAGCGTCCGGTCGAGGTCCAGCGGCACCACGTAGCGCAGCTGGATGGTGTCGAAGTAGTCGGTCACCACGCCGGATGGAAAGACGACCATCATGGTGTGGTCGGTCGTGGGCTTCGTGCGCACCTGAAAGAGGCTCATGTCGCGCAACACGGGCCGCAGGCGATCGACCGGGGTGGAACGGGACCTGCTCCAGAGGTGGCCGTTCCGCTCGTAGTTGGGAACCAGGCGGTCCCCGCCGTGCGAGCGCAACCGGACCACCTGGAAGCCGGTGTGCAGCGCCGTCACATGAT
>JAVKID010000093.1:0-11693 GCA_031459655.1 Candidatus Fervidifonticultor octavus
GCGGATCGCGTCGGCCAGCGAGACCTCCTCGATGTTCATGTGGAACGTGTCGGCCTGCAGGCGCACGGACGGGAGCCCCAGAGCCTCCAGGAGGGCTGCGGCCTCGTCCACGGTGTGAATGAAGTCCGTCTCGTAGCGGTTGCCCGGCTCGACCGTCAGGGTGATCCCCATCTCACCCGCGGTGAGCCCGCAGGCCCGGAGGCACGCGGTCAGGTGTTCCAGGGCGTCGGCGGGATCCATCCCGGGATGCAATTTCCCCCTGACGGGGCCGATAGACACAAACGACGCCCCGGCGCGCCGGGCGTCGGCGATGCACGCCCGCACCGCTTCGACAGCCCGGCGCCGGACATCCTCGTCAGGGTGCGTGAAGGTCCAGCCGCGCTCGATCGCCACGAACCCGGAGGCCACGGCGGTGATGGTGAGGCCGTATCGCGCGGCCGCGGCGCGCAGGACGTCGGGGTCGGGGTCGCCGGCATCCCGCGGCATGATCTCGACGGCGTCGTAGCCGAGGTCCGCGGCACGCGCGATGACCTCGGCCGGGCTCAGCGGGGTCGAGGCCGCCCAGAACCTCGACCCGGGCGCCGCCACGTAGAGCGAGACATCCATGCCCGCCTCACGCTGGCACGAGCACGGTCCGGCCTCCCATGTGGGGCACGAGGGCCTCCGGAATCCGCACGCTGCCGTCGGGTTGCTGGCCGTTCTCCAGCACGGCGATCAGGGCCCGGCTGGTGGCCACCAGGGTGCCGTTGAGCGTGTGCACGTAGTCGGTCCCGCCCCGTGCCCCCTCGCGGAACCGGATCCCCAGGCGGCGGGCCTGGAAGTCGGCGGCGTTGCTGCACGAGTGCGTCTCACCGTAGCCGCCGCGCCCCGGCATCCAGGTCTCGACATCGTAGGTCTTGGCCATGGCCGACCCCAGGTCGGCGCCGCACAGCAACACGACCCGGTGGGGGAGCCCCAGCGTTCGCACGAAGCGTTCCTCCAGGCTCACCAGGTACTCGTGTTCCTCGGCCGACCGGTCGGGGTGCGCGAACGAGAACATCTCGATCTTGAAGAACTGGTGCACGCGGTACAGCCCGCGGATGTCCCGGCCGTACGAGCCGGCCTCGCGGCGGAAGCACCAGGAGATGCCCGCGTAGCGCAGGGGCAGCAGGGCGGCATCGAGGGTCTCGCCCATGTGATAGGCGGCCAGGCTCTGCTCGCTGGTCCCGATCAGCGCCAGGTCCTCGTCCTCGATCTTGTACGTCTGCTGGGTGTCCAGCGCGACGCCGCCCCACGCGCCGGTGATGACGCCGCTGCGCACGAGCATCGGGGTCTCCACCAGGACAAACCCCTCAGCAGCGAGCAGGTCGAGCGCCAGGCGGGCCAGGGCCATCTCCAGCAGGACACCGTTGCCCACCAGATAGTAGAAGCGCGACCCCGACGCCTTCGCGCCCCGCTCGAAGTCGAGAATGCCCAGGCGCGTTCCGAGATCGACGTGATCCAACGGAGGGAAGTCGAAGACGGGTGGCTCGCCCCAGGTGCGGACGACCACGTTCTGGGACGCATCCACGCCTTCAGGCACGGACTCGTCGGGATGGTTGGGCAGCGCGCGCAGCAGCGCATCCAGCTCGGCTTCGACCCGCGCGACCTCGGGCTCCAGAGCGCGGATCCGCGCGGCGAGCGCCCGCATCTCGCCGATCCGCGACTCCCGATCCGACCCGCTCAGTCTCGGGATCTCGGCGGAAGCGCGGTTCTGCTCGGCCCGCAGCCGCTCCACATCGGCCAGCAGGCTGCGGCGCCGGCGGTCGGCCTCGAGGACCTCGTCAATGGCGCGGGGGTCGCGGCCCCGCTTGCGCAGCCCGGCCCTAAACCTCTCCGGATCGTCCCGGATCTTCTTGAGGTCCAGCATGGACCGTCCTCCAGCGACTCCACCCCGGCCCCCGGCGCGGTCACGCCGGCGCGCGGGTGAGCACCTCCAGGGCCGCCGCGTCGGCCCCTCTGCCCACCGGGCCGACGATCTGGGCCAGCACGGCCTCGAGCGCGCGCAACCCGGCCAGGACGTCCCCATCCGGCACCCACCCCAGGTGGCCGAAGCGGAAGATCTTTCCTCGCATCGGCCCCTGCCCGCCGCCCAGGACGACACCGTGCTCGACCCGCAGCCGCTTCAACAGCGCGCCGTCGTCGGTGCCGTCGGGAAGCCAGACCGCCGTGACCGTCTCGCTGGCATCCTGGTCCTTTGGCACGACCCGCAGGCCCAGCGCGCGCACGCCGGCGCGCACCGCCTCCGCGACGCGCCGGTGCCGGGCCCACCGGGCCTCCAGCCCTTCCGTCTCGACGAGGCGGAGGCCGGCGTGCAGCGCATAGACCACGCTGATCGCCGGCGTGAACGGGGTGTAGACCTCGGGGGCCCCGAGTTCGCTCCGCATCCGCTCAAACGACCAGTAGAACCGCGGCAACCGCGCCTCCCTGACCGCCTCCCACGCCCGGTCCGAGACGCTGATGAGCGCCAGGCCCGGCGGCGCCATGAGCGCTTTCTGCGAACCGGTGACCACCACGTCCAGCCCCCAGTCGTCGGTGCGCAGTTCGATGGCGCCCAACGAACTCACGGCATCCACCACCATCAGCGCCGGAGAGTCGCGCACCACCGACGCGATGGCGGCCACGTCGTGGCGCACCCCGGTGGACGTCTCGCTCTGCGTGACCAGTACCGCCCGGGCCCGCGGGGCCTGGCGCAGCGCCTCGCGCACCGCCTCAGGATCGACCGCCTGCCCCCACGGGACGCTCACCCGGATGACGGTGAGGCCGTAGGCCTCCGCGATCGCCGCGAACCGATCGCCAAAGACGCCGCCGCAGACCACCACGACCTCATCGCCCGGCGAGCAGAGGTTGACCACCGCCGCCTCCAGCCCGCCGGTGCCCGAAGCGGCAAACGGCAGGATGACGTGGCGGGTCAGGAAGATGCGCCGGAGCGCCGCCAGCGTCTCGGCCAGCAGCCGGCCGAACTCAGGGCCGCGATGGTTCAGCATCTGCCGCGCCGAGGCCGCCAGGACCTCGTCGGGCAGCGGCGTCGGGCCCGGGATGAGCAGGTATTGCCGCACGGTTCACCCCCCAGGACAAGAGCTTCGCCACGGCGCTCAAAGACAAAACCCCGCCTGGCCGGAGACGGGGTCTTGAGCCCGCGGTGCCCTCGCGTTCCCGGGCCTCACACCGGCCCGGACTCTCGATGCGCTGTCACGGGCGCGCCCGTACTTCCGCCATCGTAGCATCGAAGGCACGAACCCGGCAAGCCTCGGCGCGCGCCCGCTGCGCTCGCCCGAGCCCGCAGACGTCACACCCGGGCGAACCGGGTCACGGCAAACGGCGCCGTCTCGTGTCGGGTCTTCCCGTCCACCGCCAGATCGGCCGCGATCTCGCCGACGGTCGGGGCGAACTTGAACTCGTAGCCCGAGAACCCGCAGGCAACGACCACGCGGGGGTGCTGCGGGTGCAGATCGATGAGGAAGTGGGCATCCGGGGTCATCGTGTACAGGCACACGCCGGTGGCGATGACTTCCCCGCCGGCCCCCGGCATGTAGCGGTCCACGAAGGTCCTCCGGAGTCTCTGGACCTCCTGGGGCGCGACCCGGCGGTTGACGGTGTCGGCCGTCGTCGGATCGCCAGGCGAGTGCTCCGCGATCTTGACGCCGTCGCGGTTCAGGTGCGGAAACCCATAGAAGAAGTCCCGTCCACCTGCCAGATGTAGACGGGACACCGCGCGGGATCGAAGGCGTCGTGGAGGAAGGCCGGCCGGAACCAGACCACGACCTGGCGCCCGACGGCCAGCGGCAGGCCCAGATCGGCCAGCACCACGGGCGCCCAGGGCCCGGCGGTGATGACCAGGCGGTCGGCTTCATATCGGGCGCGCGGGGTGCGCACCTCGACGCGATCTGCGGCAGCCTGCCAGGACAGCACCGGTTCCTCATGGTGCAGGTCGGCGCCGGCGCGGGCAGCCTGCTCCAGGTGGGCCAGCACACACGCCTCGGGGTCGAGCACGCCGGCCCGCGGTTCGGAGACCCCGACCATGTCGTCGGAGGGGACGAACACCGGAAAGCGCCGGCGGACCTCGGTGGCGTCCAGGACCTGGTGCTGGAGCCGGTGGAGACGCGCGCTCTCCAGCGCCCCACGGATCAGCGCGCCCGACGGCGGCCCGATCATGATCCCGCCGGTGGTCAGGAGGAGGTGCCTTCCGGTGGCCCGCTCGAGGTCTGCCCAGAGGTGGTAGGCACGCTGCACCAGCGGCACGTACGCCCGGTGCTCGAAGTAGGCTTCGCGGATGATGCGGGAACGACCGTGGGACGACCCGCGGTCGTGCGCCGGCGGAAAACGGTCCTGTCCCAGCACGCGCCTCCCGCGGCGGGCCAGATGGTAAGCGGCGGCGCTGCCCATGCCGCCCAGGCCCAGGACGATGACGTCGTACACGCGTCGGCTCTACTACACCGAAGCGCGTCGGTTCCCCTCTCCCGCGCTAGCCCACCGGTGTTACGGCCGCCTCGTCCCGCTCCCCCGTGCGGATGCGGTAGACTTTCTCCACAGGCAGGACGAAGATCTTCCCGTCGCCGACCTCGCCGGTGCCGGCCGATCCCAGGATGGCGTGCACCGTGGGATCCACGAAGTGGTCGGAAACGCCGATCTCCAGGCGGACCTTCTCCGAGAGTTCCATCTTCACCGTGGTGCCGCGATAGGTCTGGACCTGCTCGGTCTCGCCGCCGTGGCCCTGGACCCGGCTGATCGTCAGGCCGCGCACCTCGGCACGGAACAGCGCTTCGAGCACGTTATTGAGTTTCTCTGGACGGACAATCGCCACCACGAGTTTCATGCGGGTCCTCCTGCGGGCTCAGGCGTAGGTTCGGGGCGAAGTGGCGCCGGCTCGGTCAGCACCAGGATGGCGCCCTCTCCGGTGGAGTAGGCTTCCTCGCCGTGCTGGCTGACGTCCAGCCCAAGTCCCTCTTCGGCGGGATCAACCACGCGCAGCGGCAGGAACGCGCCGACCAGTCTGAGGAGCACCAGTGTCCCCCCGGCGCTGTAGGCGGCCGCCGCCAGCACGGCGAGGGCCTGGACCGCGACCTGCACCGGGTTGCCGGCGATCAATCCGTCAGCCACCCCGTTCCAGGCCTTCTGCGCCAGGACGCCGGTGAGGATCGCGCCGACCGTGCCCCCGACGCCGTGCGCGGCCAGCACGTCCAGGGAGTCGTCCAGCCGGGTCCGGGCCCTCCACAGGACTGCGTAGTAACTGGGGAAGGCGGCGAGCGCGCCCAGGACGATCGCGGACAGTGGACTCACGAAGCCCGCCGCCGGCGTGACGGCCACCAGCCCCACCACGATGGCCGTGGCGGCGCCGACCGCCGTGGCCCGCCCGGTGCGGCTGAGGTCGAGCATGGTCCAGACAATCAGCGTGGCCGCAGGGGCGAGCATGGTGTTCACAAACGCCAGGGCGGCGATGGGGGTGGCGCCCAGCGCGCTCCCGGCGTTGAAGCCGAACCACCCGAACCACAACAGGCCGGCACCCAGCAGGGTGAAGGGGACGCTGTGCGGGAGGATGGCCTGGCGCGCGTAGTCCTTGCGCGGACCGAGCAAGAGCGCCGCGATCACAGCGGCCACGCCGGCGTTGATGTGCACCACCGTGCCGCCCGCGAAGTCCAGCGCGCCGAGTTTCCCGAGCCACCCGCCGCCCCACACCCAGTGGGCGATCGGCGCGTAGACCAGCAGCCCCCACAGGGTGAGGAAGACCAGATAGGCCCGGAACTGCATCCGCTCGACGATCGCGCCAGAGATCAGCGCGGCCGTGATGATGGCAAAGGTCCCCTGGTAGGCCGCAAACAGCAGGTGCGGGATGGTCCCCTGGGGTTCCAGGCCTACGCCGCGCAGCAGCGCGTGCGCGAAGCCCCCCAACCAGGGCGAGCCAGGGCCGAACGCCAGGGAGTAGCCGGCCAGCGCCCACGCGATGCCGACAAACCCCAGGGAGGCGAAACTCATCATCATGGTGTTCAAGGCATTCTTCGCCCGGACCAGACCGCCGTAGAAGAAGCCCAGCGCCGGTGTCATCAACAGCACCAGGGCGGTGGCGGTGACCATCCAGGCCACATCGGCATGCTGCATCGTCCTTCTCCTCCCGTCGTCCAGACCGCGGACCGGGCTCCAGCAAACGCGCCAGGACGCCTCCATGGAGGCGTCCTGGCCCCGGTGGGCCTGCAACGAAAAAGCCCCCGCCCTCGGGGGCTTCCCGGCCCGCGCCTGTGCTGATTGACGACTCTTATACCACCGCTGCGGCGACCTGTCAACCTCGCCCGTCAGCCCGGGTCGGCCCGCGAGGGGACGGCCAGAGGTTTCGGGCTCTTCCGGCGTGGCGTCATCCGCCCGTCTTTCAATGCGCCAGCCGCGCGTCGAGCTCCCGCACGAACCGGGTGGCCCCCATCGCGGCAAAGAGGCCCCGGGCCCGTTCGAAGGTCCCCCGTGCCCGATCCGCCTCCCCGAGCCACTGCAGCGCCTCGCCGTACCGCAACAGCGCCAGGGCCAGGTCGATCCGAAACTCCGCGCGCTCGAGGACCTCCAGGCTCCGCCGGAACAACGCCTCGGCCTCGTCCCGGCGGCCCTGGGCGGCGCGGATCCGCCCCAGCGTCGCCAGGTGCGTGGCCTGGGAGATGGGGTCGGTTTCCGCCAGCAACCCCAGCGCCTGCTCCGCCAGTTCGGCTGCGGCCAGGAGGTCGCCCCTGGCCAGCGAGATCTCCGCCAGCCCCCGGAGCATGAGGGCCGACTCTCCTGTCGCGCCGTGCTCACGCCGCAGCGTCCGCGCCGTGTTGAACTCTCGTTCCGCGTCGTCGAGCCGGCCGACGCGCAGGTGGTGCATCGCCAGCCGGTGGTGCGTGTAGGCTTCGGCGAGCAGGTCGCCGAGTTCGTGCCTGAGGGCGATCGCCTCCTGGAAGCGACGCTCTGCCTCCGCATCGTCGCCGGTCAGGTGGGCGAGGACGGCAAGGCCGGTCACGGCGTTCGCCTCGCTGAGACGCTCGTTGTGCGCCCGGGACAGCTGCATCGCCTCGGACAGCGCTTCCCGACTCCCGGCCAGTTCCCCGTGATCCAGCAGGACCCGGCCGAGTCGAGCCAGCGTCCGCGCCATCCCCTGACCACCGTTCATGGTCCTGTAGAGGTCGAACGCCTTCAGGTAGGCAGCGTGCGCCTTGGTGAGCGCCCCGCGCAGGTCCTCCATGATGAAGCCCAGGACTTCCAGCGCTTCGGCTTCGCCCCCGCGGTCGTGCAGTTCTCCGAACAGGGCGAGCGCCCGACCGATGGCGTCCTCTGCGGGCTCCAGGTGGTTGCGCGCGTACTCGGCAAAGGCGCGGTTCAGCCAGGCGCGCGCGATCAGGTCCTGCCGTCCGATGGCCGGAGCGAGGCGCATGACGGTCTCGGTGTCCGCGACGACCACCTCGGGGACATTCATCCACTTGGCTACCTCGGACCGCTCGGTCAGCACCTCGAGCAGCAACGACACGTCGCCGGCCAGTCCCGCGTTGTGCAGCACGGAGAGCGCACGCTCGAAGAGACGCAGGGCTTCGGGCAGGGTCCGCAACTGGCTGGCCCGCCGTCCGGCCCTGCGGAACGTGTTGATCGCCTTGCGGGCGAGAGCCTCATCCTGCTCGCCGTTCTCAAACTTGTATCGCCAGGCCTGCTCGCCGTGACGGGCCAGGACCGGCAGCAACTCCTCATCGTCCCCGGCGGCGGACTCCAGCCACTGCGCGAAGCGGATGTGCTTGAGGCTCCGCTCGCTCTTGGGGAGCGAGGCGTAGGCGACCTCGCGGATCAGGGCGTGCCGGAAGACGAACTCGCGCTCGCCGGAGATGGAAGACGTCGGCCGTTCGTCTATGACCTCCCGCTCCTGCAGCCTGTCGAGCGCGGTGGTGACTTCCGCCGCATGGAGGCCGCTCGTGGCGATCAGCGGCCCCATCCAGAAGACCCGCCCCATCACCGAAGCGTCCTGCACGACGCGCTTCTCCAGAGCCGACAGCAGATCGAGCCGGGAAACCAGGATGCCGTGGATGGTGTCCGGGAGCCGCATCTCGTGCGGGCGGGAGGCCCAGCGCCATCCCTGTTCGTCACGCACCAGGCCGCCTCCGTCGATCATCATGCGCAGGATCTCCTCGATAAAGAACGGATTGCCTTCGGCCCGCGCCAGGATGGCCTCGCGCACGTCGCCGGGCACGGTTTCGCTGTGCAGGAGATTGGCGATCAGCCGCCGGCTCAACTCCTCCGAGAGGGGCGCCAGGGACACCGCCGTGTAATTCCGCACCCGACTGCCCCAATGCGGATGGCGCTCCAGCAATTCGGGGCGGGCCAGGCACAGGAGCAGCATCGGCGCATCGGTGATGCGGATCGCCAGGTGCTCGAGCAGGCCCAGCAGGCTCTGCTCGGCCCAGTGCAGGTCCTCGACCACCAGGACCAGCGGACGCCGCGACCCCTTGGCTGCCAGGATGGTGCGCAGCGCCCGCGGCAGCGCATCGTCGGCGCCCAACGCGCCGGCCAGCGCCGCCGCAGGCTCGAGAACGGTCGCGCGCCCTTCGACCGAGCGCCGCAGCCCCTGCAGCCGCCCGCTCCCGGGGTCGGGGCGCACGGCGATCTCCACGCCCAGCAGCGGGGCCAGCGCGGCCGCGACCATCTCGCGTTCGTCCTCGCCGGTCACCCCCACGCGGCGCACGCCGTCGCGGAGTTTCGCCGTGACCACGTCGGCGGGATCATTGTCCTTGATCCCACACTCCTGTTTCAGCATCTCCGCCAGCGGCCAGTAGGTGAGTCCCTCGCCGTAGGCAGGGCACCGCCCGCGCAGGACCTGCGGGCCGTCCGCCTCGTCGCGCCGCGCTCCGAGAAACTCCTCGGCGAGCCGGCTCTTGCCGACGCCCGCCGGCCCGATCACCGTCACCAGGTGCGGCCGCCGGCTCTCCACCGCACGACGGTAGAGGGCGTGCAGGAATTGCATCTCGCTCTCCCGGCCCAGCAGCGGCGCACGCAACCGCTTGGCCGCTCGACGGTCAGTGATCCCCAGGACGATCCAACGCGGGCGTCCGGCGAAGTCGCCGTCGCGCGGCGTCTCCAGCGGCTGGCATTGCACCACGCCCCAGGAAGCCTCGCAGGTCCGCTCGTCAATCACCACCGCGTCGGGAGCCGCCTGCTGCTGCAGCCGCGCCGCCAGATTGACGGCTTCACCCGTCACCATGAACTCTCCGGCCCCCACGGCCGCCGGATCGGCGACGACCTCACCGGTACTGATCCCGATGCGGACGCGCAGGTCCGCGCGCAGCCGGGCATTCAGCTGCCCCATCCGCTGGCGCATGGCCAGCGCCGCATGGATCGCCCGCTGGGGATCGTCCTCGTGCGCAGCCGGCAGGCCGAACACCGCCATCACGGCGTCGCCGATGAACTTCTCGACCACGCCGCCGTACCGTTCGACTTCCTCGCGCATGGCCGTGAAGTAGTCGGTCAGGATCTCCCGGACCGGCTCGGGGTCCAGGCGGACCGCAAGCGGCGTCGAGGCCACCAGATCGGCGAAGAGCACGCTGACCACGCGCCGCTCGGCGGTCGGCGCCGCCATCAGCGGCCTTCCGCAATGGAGGCAGAAGTGCGCGCCCGGCGGATTCTGGGCGCCGCAAGCGGGACAGCGGCGCTGGAGGACCGTCCCGCAGCGCATGCAGAACTGCGCGCCGGCCGGATTCTCACTCCCGCAGTTGGGGCACCGGATCATTAGGGTAAGAGCGTAGCATCCCACCGGGGAGATCGCCAAGAGGCACCACAGGCCACCATGCATCGCTCAACGTGCCGCCGACGCTGTCCGTCTCATGAACGGGGCCCGAGGGAAGAGCCGTCCAACGGGGGGGACCACGCATATGCGCCGGGGCATCCTGCTGATCGCGCTCGGGACGATGCTGGCCACCGCGGCCGGGCGAGCCAGCCCGGCGCCGTCCGCCGCCACACCGCCTGAGTTCGCCGATCTCTACGCCGCGCTGGAGGGCAGGCTGCAAGTCATCAGTCGCGCCGTCGTCGCCCGGTGGGACGGCGAGAGGCATCCTGTGGTCTTTGCGGCCGAACTGCTCGCCGCCAACGGGAACCGCGGCGAGCAGTTGCTGACCGACCGGGCCTGGCAGGGAGTGCTCGTCAACCTGGACCGGCTGCAGCGCCTCGGCGCCCGGGGCATCGTCGTGAAGATCGGCTACCCCCTCCTGGTGCCCACCTTCCCGAGAGCCGCAGACTATCTGGCCTTCTACACCCGCCTGGCCCAGGAGATCCGACGGCGGAATCTGGTGTTGCTCGCAAAGACGACAGCGATCTTCCGCAACCCCGTCTTCAGCGCCGTGCCGGTGAACTACGCCGGCCTGACGCTCGACCGGTTCCGCCGGGAAAAGCGGCAGATGGTCGAGACGATCATCCGCGAGGTCCGGCCGGACTACCTGACCGTGGACAACGAACCGGGCACCGAGGGCCAGAACACCGGGCTCTCGTTCACCGTGGCGGCCTTCACCGAGGTCGCACAGTTCGTCACCAACGGCCTGGACCGGCGCGGGGTGCGCATCGGCGCGGGTGCGGGTTCCTGGGATGACCTGACCTACTTCCAGAGCCTGGCGCAGCACACGTCCCTCGACTACCTGGACGTCCACATCTATCCGGTCAACCGGGATTACGTCGCCGACCGGGTATTCCGGATCGCCGAGATCGCCCGGGGATCCGGAAAGAAGGTGGTCATCGGCGAGTCATGGCTCTACAAGTCCCGGAATTCGGAACTGGCCGGGAGTATCGCCGCGGCGGCCGACCTGTTCGCCCGCGACGTCTTCGGCTTCTGGGAACCGCTGGACGAACGGTTCGTGGAGGTCATGGGCGTGCTCTCGCACGCCGTGAAGGTCGAGTTCACGTCGTTCTTCTGGTCGCGGTACTTCTTCGCCTATGTCGACTACACTGACTGGACGCGGCGACTTTCCCCGGCCGAGGTCTTCCGCCTGGCGAACGAAGCCGCCGCCCGGAACATGCTGGCCGACCCCCCGCGGCTGACGCAGTCGGGGGTCGCGTTCCAGAAGGTGTC
The DNA here is from genome assembly GCA_031459655.1 of Candidatus Fervidifonticultor octavus. Taxonomy (GTDB): domain Bacteria; phylum Sysuimicrobiota; class Sysuimicrobiia; order Sysuimicrobiales; family Humicultoraceae; genus Fervidifonticultor_A; species Fervidifonticultor_A octavus_A. Next base: position 11,072 of record JAVKID010000093.1, read on the forward strand.
GGCGTCTACCGCTGCGCCTGCGCCTTCACCGGGCAGGTGGTGATCCCGAACAGCGCATACAGCGGGCAGAAGCCGATCGCCGCCGTCGCGAGCATGATGGCAGCGGCGACCCCGGCGACCCACGCCCACAGGCCCCCGACCGCGAACGCGACATAGGCGAAGACGAGACCCAGCACCACGCGGATTGCGCGATCAACCGATCCCACGTTGGCCTTCATGTCGATCCCTCCCGGAGTCGAGTCTGATCCCAGGATACGGACCGGGCCGCAGGGACAATGTGAAGTTCTTTACGACACCCCGAGCCCGAGGTGCCTGGCCAGGGCGTCGGGGAAGACCACCATCGCACTCCGACGCCGGTAGCGCACCAGGCCCAGGCGCCTGAAGCCCGACAGGGTGGTCGAGACGAGTTCCCTCGATGCGCTCACCGACTGCGCGATCTCCTCGTGGGTCGGCGGGCGAGGGATGAGGCGGCCGCCGTCTCGGCCAGGGGCCTGCGCCTTTGCCAGGCCCAACAACAGAAGACCGATCCGTTGCGGCACCGTGTGGAACGCCAGGCGCTGAATCAGCGCCTGAGCATCGGCAAGCCGCGCGCACAGGGTCCCCAGCACCGCCGCGGTCCCGT
>JAVKID010000094.1:0-11675 GCA_031459655.1 Candidatus Fervidifonticultor octavus
AGAAGCGTACGCCAACGCGCGCCTCCAACTTGACTTTGCCAGCGTCACCGCCCACGCAGCCTGGCCCGACATGCCTGAGGCCACAGGCCCCCTCGCTCCGACCATTGAGTACCATCGCCGCGGCTTCGAGGCCGCCGCGAAAGGCTGGCCGCACCTGCTTCAGGTTACCAGGGAGGTCACCGAGGAAGGCCGTTTTGTGGCGTTTCCTAGTTTCGAGTGGCACTCGCTGCGGTACGGCGACCACAATGTCTACTACCGAGACGCCGACGGTGAGATCGTCCGCGGCCCCACCCTTAAGGCCCTGCGGGAGGCACTCCGAGAAATCGCCTCTCGTGGCACGCTGTGTTACCTGATCCCCCACCACATCGGGTACCCCCGCGGGTACCGGGGACTGGACTGGAGCCACTTCACGGGCGAGTTTTCGCCTGTGGTCGAGATCTTTTCGCTGCACGGCGCCGCGGAAGACGACGACGCGCCCTATCCCTACCTGCACACCATGGGACCTAGGGAGTCAAGGAGCACGATGCGGTGGGGGTTGACGCAGGGCTACGTCTTCGGCGTCATCGGGTCCACCGATCACCACGCGGCGCATCCCGGCAGCTACGGGCACGGGCGGGCCGCCGTGTGGGCGCGGTCCCTTACCCGGGCAGACATCTGGGAGGCCATCGGCGCCCGTCGCACCTGCGCGCTGACCGGCGACCGGATCGCGGTGGCCCTGGCGGTCAACGGACGACCCATGGGCGCGATCCTCCCATGGAGTCGCGACCGCCAGATCGACGTGGCGGTCGTCGGCGGCGCGCCGCTAGATATGGTAGAGGTGGTGCACAACGGCCGGCCGCTGCATCGGTGGTCGCCGGCTGGATCCACAGGGGCAGCAATCGGTCCCCACAAGGTCACCCTGGAAGTGGGCTGGGGTGATCGCGCGGAGATCGTGGACTGGCAGGTGGAACTTGCGGTGGAAGGCGGCAGGTTTCTCTCGGTCGAACCCCGCGTTCGCGGGCCCGAGACGGTGTCGCCGATACCGATGCGCTCCACCTCCGGCGTGACCGCCACCTGTACGCAGCCCGAGGCCGGGCGCGTGCTCTTCAGCGCGCGCACCTGCGGGAACCCCACCCTTACCACAACTGCCACGCAGGGGCTGTGCCTGGAGATCGATGGCACCCCCGCGGCGCGCCTGGTTGGACGTATCAACGGGCGGCCGGTGGATGTCACGCTCGCCGAACTGCGAGAAGGCAGTCGCGTCGGCTACCTTGAGGGGTTCCGCAGCGCGGCTTACCGGTTCAGCCGCGCGGCTGCGTACGCCGAGTACAGCGGCACTTTCTCGATTCGTCACCGGGGTGTGCCCGGGCGGCGCGACTGGTACTACGTGCGCGTGCGGCAGGTCAACGACCAGTGGGCCTGGACATCACCGATCTGGGTCGCCGGCGGCTGAGCGTGGGAGGAGCCCGTGTCCGATGCCTACCACCTCCGCCGGGAGGGGCGCCCTGACCCGCGCTCGAATCTCCCAGGGCGTCGGCTGATCTGGAGGAGCACCGGTGAAGTCTCACGCGCAGGCTGTCATCATCGGGGGCGGCGTCTACGGATGCAGCATCGCCTACCATCTCACGGCGATGGGCTGGCGCGACGTCGTCCTGGTGGAGAAGGGCGGCCTGACCGGCGGCGCGACATTCCATGCGGCGGGTCTGGTGGGCCAGCTCCGCGGCTCGGTCACCCTGACGCGCATGATCATGTACAGCGTCGAACTGTACCGCAGGCTCGGGGCCGAGACCGGCCACGAGCCCGACTGGCGCGAGACCGGGAGCCTGCGGCTGGCTTCGACCCCGGAACGCATGCTGGAACTCAAGCGCCACGCGGCCACGGCCCGGACCTTCGGGCTGCCCATGGAGCTGCTGACGCCGAAGGAAGCGGTGGAGCTCTTCCCGGTGATGAGCGACCGGGGCCTGCTGGGCGCGGCCTACCTGCCCACCGACGGCAGCGTGGATCCCAGCGGGCTGACCTTTGCCTTCGCCAAGGGGGCTAGGAACCAGGGGGCGGAGATCTGCACCGAGACGGAGGTCACGGGCATCACCGTCCGCGACGGCCGAGTGCGCGCGGTCACCACCACCCGCGGCACGATTCGCACCGACGTCGTGGTGAACTGCGCCGGGATCTGGGCCGCCCACATCGGGGCCATGGCCGGCGTCACGGTGCCGGTCGTCGGCATCGAGCACCAGTACCTCCTGACCGGTCCCATCGAGGGGACACACCCCCGCATGCCGGTGGTCCGCGACCCGGATCTGCTGATCTACTTCCGCGAGGAAGTCCGCGGCCTGTGCATCGGTTGGTACGAGGCCAGCCCGATCCCCTTCGGACTGGACGGCATCCCCGCCGACTTCCACCACCGGCTGCTGGCGCCCAACTGGGACAAGTTCGAGCAGGTGGCGAAGAACATCGCCGCCCGCCTCCCGGCCGTGGAGCGTGCCGGCGTCCACAAACTCATCAACGGCCCCGACGGTTTCACGCCCGACGGCGATCTGGTCCTGGGCGAGGCGCCCGGGGTGCGGGGGTTCTTCGTCGCCGGCGGTTCCCCCGGCATCGCGTGCGCGGGCGGCGTCGGGAAGGTGATGGCCGAGTGGATCATCGAGGGCGCGCCGGGGGTGGACCTGTGGCGCATGGACATCCGGCGCTTCCAGCCCCACTATGCCGATCGCGCCTATGCGGCGGCCCGGGCGCTGGAGACCTACGAGAAGAACTACTGGTTGCATCCCCCGTTCGAGGAGCGCGAATCGGCGCGGGGCCTGAAGGTCAGTCCGCCGTACCCCCGCCTGGCGGCCATGGGCGCGGTCTTCGGGGAGAAGGGCGGCTGGGAGCGGCCGAACTGGTTTTCGAGCAACGAACCGGCAGCGGCCGCGGGCAATCCCCACAATCCGGCGCCGGCGGCCACGCGGGGCGCGGGACCCGGCGAGAGGGTCGCTGTCGGGCCCCTGGACTGGACTCCCCTGGGTTGGGCGCGGCTCAACTGGTCGCCGGCCATCGGGGTCGAGCACCGTGCGGTGCGGGAGGCCGCCGGCCTGTTCGACTTCACCTCGTTTTCCAAGTTCGAGGTCGAAGGACCCGGGGCGCTGCGGGTTCTGCAGTGGCTGACCGACAACCAGATGGACAGGCCGCCCGGGTCCGTGACCTACACGCAGATGCTCAACGCCCGCGGCGGCATCGAGTGCGACCTGACGGTGACGCGGCTGGGCCCTGAGCAGTTCATGGTCATCACCGGGAGCGCCTTCGGTGTCCACGACCTGGACTGGATCCGGCGGCACCTCCCGGACGACGGGTCCGTCGCCATCCGGGACGTCACGGCCGAGCGGTGCTGCATCGGCCTGTGGGGCCCCAAGGCGCGCCAGATCCTGCAGCAGGTCTGCGACGACGACGTGTCCAATGCGGCCTTCCCCTACATGACCTGCCGGGAGATCCGGGTGGCGGGCGTCCCCGTGCACGCGCAGCGCGTGACCTACGTGGGGGAACTGGGATGGGAGTTCTACGTCCCGATGGCGTCCGGTCTGACGGTGTGGGACGCGCTGTGGGAGGCGGGGCGGCCGCTGGGGCTGCGCCCGGTCGGGTATCGCGCGGTGGACTCCCTGCGGCTGGAGAAGGGCTACCGCTACTGGAGCGTGGACATCACGCCGGAGTACACCCCCTTCGAGTCGGGGCAGGCCTTCTGCGTCAAGCTGGACAAGGGGGACTTCCAGGGCCGCGAGGCGCTCGTGCGGCAGAAGGCCGAGGGGATCCGCCAGAGACTCTGTTGCCTCGTGCTGGCCGACCCGCAGCGGGTGGCGCTGGGGAACGAACCGGTGCTTGACGGCGATCGGGTGGTCGGTCGGGTGACGAGTGGAGGCTACGGGTACACGGTGGGCGAGAGCATCGCCTACGCCTACCTGCCCGCCGATCTCGCGGGCGTCGGCACCGCGCTCGCCGTCGTGGTGGACGGCGAGCGCTTCGGGGCCACCGTCCAGCGCGAGCCGCGCTACGATCCCACCAACAGCCGGGTCAAGGCCTGAACCCCCGTGCCGACGCCCGCTGAACGCGCCCTGGCTGTCTTCCCGGCAGGCTCGCCGGGCGAGTACGACCTGCCGCCCGACCTGGTGACGGTCTTGGTCCGCGGAGAAGGGGCGGCGGTCTGGGACACGCAGGGACGCCGGTTCTCCGACTTCACCATGGGCTGGGGCTCGGTGCTGCTCGGCCACGCCCACCCCGCGGTCGTGGAAGCCGTCCGGACCCGCATGGGGCTGGGGTCCAACTTCGCCTACATCACGGAACCTTCGCTCGACCTCGCCGAGGAACTGGTGCGGGCGGTGGCCTGCGCCGAGCGGGTGCGGTTCTGCGCCTCGGGCACCGAGGCCACGGCCTACGCCGTCCGGCTGGCCCGGGCGCACACCGGGCGCCCGAAGGTCCTCAAGTTCGAGGGCGCCTACCACGGCGCCAACGAGGTCGGCACCGTCAGCCTGTTCCCGAGGCGGCTGCTGGACTTTCCCCGGGCCGAGCCCACCTCGGCGGGCCTGCCCTCTGCCGTCATCGAGGACATCCTCGTCGCGCCGTACAACGACCTGGACGTGACCGGACGGATCCTGCAGACCCACGGGCCCGAGGTGGCCGCGATCATCGTGGAGCCGCTCCACCGCTGCACGCCTCCGCGCCCGGGCTTCCTCGAGGGGCTGCGGGAACTGGCGACTGGGATCGGGGCGCTGCTCGTGTTCGATGAGGTCGTGACCGGCTTCCGCCTGGCGTACGGCGGCGCGCAGGCCTACTACGGCGTCGTCCCCGACCTGGCCGCCCTGGGCAAGGCGCTCGGCGGTGGGCTCCCGATCGGCGCTGTGGTCGGGCGGGCCGAGATCCTGGACCTGGTCCGCGAGGACCGGCTGGGCGAAGACCGCTACGTGTGGTTCGCCTCGTCGCTGGGCGCCAACCCGCTGTCCGCGGCTGCCGGACTGGCCGCCCTCGCCGAGTTGCGGAAACCGGGGACCTACGACCGCCTCTTCGCCCTGGGCGCAGCCCTCCGGGGCGGCCTGCGGGCGGTGCTGGACGACGAGGGGGTGGTGGCCCGCGTCCAGGGCGACGGTCCGCTGGCCGCCGTGGTGTTCACCGATCACGAGGTGACAGACTACCGCACGGCCGCCCGCGCCGACCGGGTGAGGGCCCGCGCCTTCCTGTTAGGGCTGTTCCGCCGGGGGATCTTCCTGAACCCCATGTCCACCAAGCTCTACCTCTCGCTGGCGCACACCGAGGCGGACCTGGGACGCTTCCTGGACGCCGCACGCGACGCGCTGCGGGAGGACGTGCGGCGGGTACCTGCCCGCTCTGGAGGTCGAGATGAAGTCTGAGGCGCAGGCGGTCATCATCGGCGGCGGGATCGTCGGGTGCAGCGTCGCCTACCACCTGTCGCTGCTGGGGTGGCGGGACGTCGTGCTGGTGGAGAAGGCCGAGCTCACCAGCGGCTCCACCTGGCACGCCGCCGGGCTGGTCGGCCAACTGCGCGGATCGCTGAGCCTGACCCGCATCATGATGTTCAGCGCCGAACTGTACGCGCGGTTGGCCCAGGAGACCGGGCAGGAGACGGACTGGCGGCCGTGCGGCAGCCTGCGCCTGGCCTCCAGCGCACTGCGCATGGAGGAGAACCTGCGCCAGGCCGCCCTGGCCCGGACCTTTGGGCTCCCCGTGGAGGTGCTCAGCCCCCGCGAGGCGGTGGCCCTCTTCCCGCTGCTGAGCCCCCGCGACCTGGTCGGCGCCGTCTACATGCCCACCGACGGCCGCGTGGACGGCAGCGGGGTGACCTTCGCCTTGGCCCGCGGCGCCCGCAGCCGGGGGGTGGAGATCTGCACCAATACCACGGTGCTCGCCATCACGGTGAAGCACGGCCGCGTCGATGCGGTGGTGACCGACCGAGGGACCATCCGCACGCCGGTCGTGGTCAACGCCGCCGGGATCTGGGCCGACCGGATCGGCCGCATGGCCGGCGTGCGCGTCCCGATCGTGCCCATGCAGCACCAGTACCTGTTGACCGAGCCGATCGAGGGGACGCGGCCCGACTTCCCCGTAGTGCGCGACCCGGACCTGCGCGTCTACGCCCGCGAGGAAGTCCGGGGACTGCTGGTGGGAGGGTTCGAGGCGCAGCCCCAACCCTGGTCGACCGATGGCGTCCCCTATGACTTCGCCCACAGGCTGCTGCCGACCAACTGGCCCATCTTCGAACCGGTGGTGCGCAACGCGGCCAGGCGCATTCCGGCCTTCGAGCACGCGGAGATTTCCAGGATCATCAACGGCCCCGAAGCGTTTTCGCCCGACGGCGAGTTCATGATGGGCGAGGCGCCCGGCGTCCGGGGGTTCTTTGTCGCCGCCGGGTTCAACGCCTACGGGATCGCCGCCGGCGGCGGGGTCGGCCGGGTGCTGGCCGAGTGGATCGTCTCCGGCCAGCCGAGCCTGGACGTCTGGCGGATGGACATCCGTCGCTTCGGCCCCCAGTACGCGCACGCCGCGCACACCATCGACCGGTCGGTGGAAGCCTACGCACGCCGGTATGGGGCCGTGAGCCTGCCGTTCGAGGAGTGGGACACCGCGCGCCGCTTCCGGTTGAGCCCGGTCTATCCCCGGCTCGTCGAGGCGGGCGCGGTCCTGGGCGAGAAGGGCGGCTGGGAGCGGCCCAACTGGTTTGCCAGCAACGACCCGGCGGCCTTGTCCGGCAGCGACGGACCGACGACCGCAAGCGGCGCCGGGGCCGGCACCCTGGCCGCGCGCGCCGCAGCCTGGACTCCGCTGGGCTGGGCGCGGCACAACTGGTCCCCGGCCATCGCCCTCGAGCACCTAGTCTGCCGCGAGACAGCGGGTCTGTTCGATTTCACGTCGTTTTCCAAGTTCGAGGTCGAAGGCCGCGGGGCGCTCCGGGTCCTGCAGTGGCTGACCGACAACGAGATGGACAGGCCGCCCGGGTCCGTGACCTACACGCAGATGCTCAACGCCCGCGGCGGCATCGAGTGCGACCTGACGGTCGCGCGGCTGGCCCCGGACCGATTCATGGTCGTCACGGGCAGCGCCTTCGGTGTCCACGACCTGGACTGGATCCGGAAGCACCTCCCATCAGACGGCTCGGTGGCGGCCAGAGACATCACCACGGAACTGGCCTGCATCGGGGTGTGGGGACCCCGCTCGCGCGACATCCTGCAGCAGGTCTGCGAGGACGACCTCTCCCATGCGGCTTTCCCCTACATGACCTGGCAGGAGGTCAGGGCAGCCGGCGTGCCGGTGCGGGCGCTCCGGGTGACCTATGTCGGCGAGCTCGGCTGGGAACTGTACGTGCGTCCCGACCAGGCCCTGCGCCTCTGGGATGCCCTCTGGGAGGCGGGCCGGCCGCTGGGCATGCGCCTCGTGGGCTACCGCGCGGTGGACTCCCTGCGGCTGGAGAAGGGTTACCGGTACTGGAGCGCGGACATCACGCCGGAGTACACGCCGTACGAGTCCGGTCAGGCGTTCTGCGTCAAACTCGACAAAGGGGACTTCCAGGGCCGCGAGGCGCTCGTGCGGCAGAAGGCGGAGGGGCTGACGCGGAAACTCTGCTGCCTGGTGCTGGCGGACCCCCGGCGGGTCGTGCTGGGGAACGAGCCGGTGTTCGAGGACGATCGAGTCGTGAGCCGGGTGACGAGCGGAGGGTACGGATACTTCGTGGGCGAGAGCATCGCCTACGCGTACCTGCCGGTGCGTCTGGCCGCCCTGGGGACCGAGGTGGCGGTGGAGGTGGACGGCATGCGGATTCAGGCCACGGTGCAGCGCGATCCGCGCTTCGACCCGACCGGCAGCCGCGTCAAGGCGTGATAGCCGGGACGGACAAGCCAGACGAAGATGGGGAGGCACGGCATGGGTGAAGGTCCACCTGCGGCATCCCGGGTGTGGTTCGCCGAAGTGGAAGGGGCGGCGGAGCTCTTCACGCCCGAGTTCCTCGACTATCTGATCCTCCTGCACGACCGGTTCGCGCCCCGCGTCCGCGCCCTGCGCGCCCGCCGCGCGGCCATGCTGGGGCGCGCGCTCCACGAGCGCGTGTTTCCCGGCCCGGTGTCCGACAGCGACGCGAGCCGCGGCGACTGGCAGGTTCCCCCGGTCCCCGAGGAACTCCAGAGGCCGGGGATCGAGATCTCGGGCCCCTGTTCGGTGACCGGCATGTTCATCAACGCGCTGAACCCGGGGCCGGAGGGGGAGCGGGCCGAGGGCGACCTCGACGACGACGAGGATTCCGCCGGGCACCGTCTGATCGACACGGTGCGCGCCGCGCACAACCGGCTGGCGGCGGTCAGGCGCGAACTGACCTACTTCGATCCGGAGAAAGGCAAGGAATACCGGATCGCAGAGGGCGATCTGCCCTTCTTCATGCACCGGGAGCGCGGCCTCCACCTGGACGAGCACGACGTGACGGTGGACGGGACCCCCGTCTGCGCCGCGATCCTGGGGACGGCCCTGACCCTCTTCTACGCCGGCCGGGCGCAGGTCGAGCGCGGCCAGGGGATCTACTTCTACCTCCCCAAGCTGGAATCGGCCGAGGAGGCGCGCTTCTACCGGGACCTCTTCGATGCCAGCCGTGCCCACCTGCCCCACCTCAGGGACGCCGTGATTCGTGCCATCCCCCTCATCGAGGCCCTGCCGGCCGTCTACGAGATGGAGGAGATGCTCTACGCGCTGGGCCCGTATGCCGCCGGGCTCAACGCCGCCCGGTGGGACCTCAAGGCCAGCATCCTGGAGTACGTCATGACCGATCCCTCCCAGGTGTGGCCGGACCGGTTCGGCGTGGACATCAAGACCACCCCGTTCCTGGCCAACATCTTCAGGCGGCTGGTGGCGATCTGCCTCAGGCGCGGCGCCGTCCCCATCGGCGGCATGGCCACGGCGCTGCCCCATCCCGACCCCGAGGTCAACCGGCAGGCGGCGGAGGCCATCCGGGCGGACAAGGAGTGGGAGGCCCGCCAGGGATTCGTCCGGGCGTGGGTGGCGCACATCTTCCACATGAAGACCGCGGCGGAGCCCTTCAAACGCTTGTGGGCGTCAGGCTGGCGGCCCTCACCCGAGATGGCCAATCCCGATCGTTACCCGGTGGACATCCAGGTGCCCGACGGTCCGATCACCGTGGACGGCACCCGGCGCAACGCGCGCATGCTCGTGGAGTACCTCGAGGGATGGCTGAACGGCCGCGGGGCCAAGGGGATCGACAGCCTGGCCGGCAGGCCGGGCCGGCATCCCGCCCTGATGGAAGATCTGGCCACGGGTCGCATCTCGGTGGCGCAGATCGCCCAGCGGATCCGACACCGCGCCAGGGATGCCACCGATCCCTCTGTGGTGCACGATGCGGCCCTGGTGAAGCGCCTGCTCCTGGAGGAGACCGACGACATCCTGGCGCGGCTTCGGGCGGCGTCGGCCGGGTCCCCCAGGGATCGGGCGGCGTACCAGGAAGCCGAAGAGCGGTACCGCAAAGCGGTCAAGATCGCCATGCGGTGGATTCGGAACTACGTCGAGTTGGACTTCCGCAGCCTGGGTTCCTACACGCGGGCCGACCTCGAGGCCATTGCGGCCGAGGCAGACGCGCTCTGACGCGCGCCGCCCCGCCTCGAACTCCTGATCACCTTCCGGCCGCCACCGGCACCCGCACGCCCATCTCGTCCAGGACCTCGCGGATCGCCGCCAGGACCCCCCGCATGTCGGCCTCAGTGATCCGGCCGATGCAGCCGATGCGGAAGGAGTCGGCCTTCGTGAGTTTGCCGGGGTAGATCAGGTAGCCGCGCCGCGCGAGCCCATGGTAGAACGCCTTGAACTCGAAGCGCGGATCGGCCGGCGCCAGGAACGTCACGATGATCGGCGCCTGCAGGTGGTCGGGGAGCAGGGTGGTGAAGCCCATCGCGCGCATCCCGTCCACCAGGACCCGGCAGTTCCGGCGGTACCTGGCGCCCCGCCCCTCCACCCCGCCCTCGGCGGCATGCTCGGCCAGCGCCCGGTCGAAGGCGGCGAGAACGTGAGTCGGAGGGGTGAACCGCCACTGGCCCGTCCGTTCCATGGACACCCACTGGTCGTGCAGGTCCAGCGAGACCGAATGGGCGTTGTCGGCCGCGGCTTCGAGGGCCGACCGCCGGCAGATGACGAACGCGGCGCCCGGCACGCCTTCCAGGCACTTATTGAACGACGAGGCCAGCGCGTCGTAGGGGATCTCGCGGGCATCGCACGGCAGCGCGCCGAAGGCGCTCATCGCGTCCACGAGCAGCCTCCGGCCTGCGGCGGCGGTGACGGCGGCGATCTCGGCCAGCGGGTTGAGGATGCCGGAGGTCGTCTCGCAGTACACCACGGCCACGTGGGTGATCGCCGGATCGGTGGCGAGCGCCGCGGCGACGGCCTGTGGGTCGGGCGGAGCATCCTCGGGGGTCTCCAGCGTCGTGTACGTCCGGCCGATCACCCGGCAGATCTGGGCCATCCGGTGGCCGTAGGCGCCATTGATCAGGATCAGGACCTTGCCGGTCCGGGGGACGAAGGTGCCGAGGGTGGCCTCCACGGCAAAGGTGCCCGATCCCTGCAGCAGGACCGCCACATGCGTCTGCTGGCCGCCGGCGATCTCCACCAGGCGCGCGCGCACGCGGGCGTTGATGACGGTGAACGTGTCGTCGCGCGACCCCCAGTCGCGCAGCATCGCCTCCTTCACCGTCCGCGAGGTGGTCAGGGGTCCGGGCGTCAGCAGCACCGGGGCGTTGTCGGACTGGGTCATCGGCATACCTCCCGGGAAGCAGCGGACGCGGCGGCTACCGCTTCCGCCAGGCCTGTGTCCGCCGGTCCAGGTACCGCGACAGCAGGACGTGGAGCAGTTTCACCACTGCCGAGGTGTAGACGATCATCATAGCCATGGCCGCCGCGGCTCCCTGCTGGCCGGTGTCGTCCATGTACACCACCGCGATGGAGGCCAGCCGGGTGTGGGGGACCCACAGGAAGATCACCGCCGAGACGGTGGTCATCGCGTTGACGAACATGTACACGGCGATGTCCAGGATGGCCGGCAGGGACACGGGCACCGTCACCTTCCAGAAAGTTCGGTAGAAGGGTGCCCGCAGCGACGCCGAGACCGCCTCGAATTCGCTGTCCAGTTGCTTGAGGGCGGTGGTGGCCGTCAGGTGGCTCACGGTGTAGAAGTGCGCGATGGTGTTGATCACCATGATCGCCAGCGTGCCGTAGAGGAAGCCCAGCGGGTTGGCCGGATGGTTGAAGAAGAGGATGTAGCTGATTCCCAGCACCAACCCGGGCACGGCCAGGGGCAGCATGGCGAACAACTGGACGACCGACCGGATGGCCGGACCCGCACGAGTCTTCTCCTGGAAGTACGCGCCGGTGAAGATGATGGCCGTGCCGAGCAGGGCGGTCAGGCCCGCCATCCGCAGGGAGTTGAAATACGGCAGCCAGCCCTCGGTCTCAAAGCGCGAGAACTCGTAGTTCCGCAGGCTTATCGCCAGGTTGTAGGGCCAGAATCGGATGAACGATCCCCAGGCGGCCGTGGCCAGGAGTCCCACGATGGGGATGGCGATGAGGGTGCAGATCACGAACAGGGACCGATCGGTGAGCGGCTTGGGGGTGGGCGAGAATGGCACGGCCTGCGCCGTGAGCTGGGCCATCTCCCGCTGCCGGACATAGCGCTCGGC
>JAVKID010000095.1:0-11165 GCA_031459655.1 Candidatus Fervidifonticultor octavus
CCCGGCGAAGCGGCCGTGGTATCCGCTCTCCAGCGACATCTACCAGGAGATCGTCCCCTCGCTGGGCGACGCCTATCCCTACCCGATCAAGATCGCGTACCTCTACATGGGGACGCCGATCTACTCCCTTCCCGCCGGCCACACCACCATCGAGATCCTCAAGGATCCTGCGAAACTCCCCCTGTTCATCGCCAGCGACATCGTGATCGGCGAGACCTCCATGTACGCAGACTACATCTTTCCGGATCTCTCGTACCTGGAACGCTGGGAATTTCAGGGTTCGCACCCCAACATGACCGTCAAGGTGCAGCCGGTGCGCCAGCCGGTGGTCGGCCCGATTCCCAAGACCGTGAAGGTCTTCGGCGAGGAGATGCCGATCTCGCACGAGGCCTTTCTGCTGGCGTGCGCCGAGCGCCTGGGGCTGCCAGGTTTCGGCAAGGACGCCTTCGGCCCCGGACAGGACCTTCGCAGGCCCGAAGACTTCTACCTAAAGATGGTGGCCAACCTGGCCGCGGGCGACAGGCCGGGCGATGCGGTGCCAGATGCCGACGATGCCGAGGTGGATCTCTTCCTCCGGTCCAGACGCCATCTGCCCGCCACCGTCTTCGATCCTGACAAGTGGAAGAAGGCGGCCGGCGAGGCCTGGTGGCGCAAGGTGATCACCGTCCTCAACCGGGGCGGGCGGTTCCAGGACTACCCCAAGGCCTTCAAGGGCGACCTGCTGGCCAACCAGTACGGCCAACTGGTCAACATCTACATGGAGAAGACGGCCAAGACCAAGGACTCGATGACCGGCAAGAGCCTGCCGGGCCTGGCGACCTTCATCCCGGCGCCGCTCGACATCGCCGGCAACCCAGTCGACGACGTCCCCGCCGGCTACGACCTCCACCTGATCACCTATCGGGAGGTCATGCACACCAAGTCGCGCACTCCCGGCAACTACTGGCTGCTGGGGCTGTTGCCCGAGAACGCCATCCTCATCAACCGGCGCGACGCGCGGCGTCTGGGGCTGCGCGACGGCGATCAGGTGCGCGTGACGTCGGCCAGCAACCCTGACGGGGTCTGGGATCTGGGGAACGGGCACCGGAAACCGATGGTGGGGCGCCTGCGCGCCATAGAGGGCATACGCCCCGGGGTGGTGGCGTTTTCGCTGGGTCACGGCCACTGGGCCTACGGATCCTCGGACGTGACCATTGACGGACAGGTGGTCAGGGCAGACCCCAGGCGGGGCAGGGGCGTGCACGCCAACGCGGCCATGCGGGTCGACCCGGTGCTCAAGGACACCTGCCTGTCGGACCCTGTGGGGGCCAGCGCGGTCTTCTACGACACGAGGGTCAGGCTCGTCCGCGACCTGTAAGACGCGTGCACCCCACCGGGAGCGCCGGCGATCCTGTCGGCAGGGGTTCGACTGGACCGCACCGTAGTTGGTCCCGAGGCCAGGAAAGCCGATGCTTCCGGCTTCTGAGGTCGCATGCGCTCAGACCCCTCGACAAGATCTCGTCCCATCACAGTGGCGGAGGCGCAGGAGATCATCCTGCGCTCGGTGTCCCGGGGCCCCGTTGAGGAACTTCCCCTGGCCGAGGCGGCGGGACGGGTCCTGGCTGATGCGGTTGTGGCCCCGGAGGACCTGTGGCCCTTTCCCCGCGCAGCCATGGACGGGGTCGCGGTGCGGGCCGCAGATGTCGCCGCGGCATCGGCTGAGGCCCCTGTCGTGCTGAGCGTGGCCGGCGCGGTCCACTCAGGCGAGGTCTGGCCGGCGCCGCTTGAGCCCGGGACCGCGGTCCGCATCGCCACAGGCGCCCCGGTTCCGGTCGGGGCAGACGCCGTCATCCCGCGGGAACTCCTCCAGTGGGATGCCGGCCGCGTGCTGGTATCCGCGCCGGTCGCCCGCGGCCGCCACGTCTTCCCTGCCGGCGAGGATGCGCGCGCGCGAGAGGTCGTGCTGGAAGCCGGGACGGTCCTGGGCGGCGGGCAGTTGGGCCTGCTGGCGGCGCTGGGTGCCGGGGTGGTGCGGGTGGTCCGCCGTGCCGCTGTCGCGATCCTGGCCACCGGCGACGAACTCGTGCCACCCCGATCGAGCCTGCAGCCCGGACAGGTCCGGGAGAGCAATTCGTATCACTTGGCCGGCGAGGTGGCGGCTGTGGGCGCCGTGCCCAGGCTCCTGGGGATCGCCCGTGATGACGCCGCGGATCTGGCGCTGTGGATTCGGGAAGGCCTGCGGGCCGACGCGCTGCTGGTCTGCGGGGGTGCCTCGGTCGGGGAGCGCGACCTGGTGCGCGAGGCCCTGGTCCGCGCAGGGGTTTCGCTGCAGTTCGTGGGGGTGGCCATGAAGCCGGGCGCCCCTGTGGCCTTTGGGCTGGCCGGCGACCGTCCAGCCTTTGCACTGCCGGGCACGCCAGGAGCCGCGCGCGTGGCCTTTGAGCTGCTGGTCCGTCCGGCGCTGTGCAAGATGATGGGCCACCGCCTGCTGCACCGGCCGGCGGTCCGCGCGCGGCTCGCCCGGGCGCTGGCGGTGGCGCCCGGCCGCCGGAGGTTTCTCTGGGCGTACGCGACGCTGGACGCTTCGGGGGTATGGGTCGCGCCGCTGTCCGGCCAGGGGACGGCGACACTGCGCTCCGCCAGCGATGCCAATGCGCTCATCGACATGCACCCCGGGGATGCCGATCTGCCGGCCGGCGCTCCGGTGACGGTGCGCCTGCTGACCGCAGCCGGCCTGCCGGCCCCTGAGGCATCAGGGCGGCCTGCGATTGCCATCGTCGGCGCGCGTGACGCCGGCAAGACCACCCTGATCGAGCGGCTGATTCCCGAACTGCGCCGGCACGGCCTCACCGTTGCCGCAGTCAAGCATCACGCCCACCGCGATGCCGCCGACGCCGACACCGGCGGGACGGATACCGGTCGGTTCGCGCTCGCCGGCGCCGTGGAGACCGTGCTGGCCGGACCTGCCGGCATCGTGCGCCGGCCAGCACGCGGGGATGATCCTCCGCTGGAGGAGGTCCTGGCGATAGTCGGCCCGGCCGACCTGGTGCTCGTGGAGGGCTACAGCCGGTCGGCGCTGCCCAAGATCCTGGTGCAGCGGCGCGGCGTGTCCGATGACCGGCCTGCGCCGGCCGGCCCCATCGCTGCGGTGGTGGGCGACGCCCCGCAGGGGGAGTCGATCGAGCAGGACGTCCCCGCGTTCGGCTGGGAGGACATCGGAGCGCTGGCAGCGCTCATCGCCCGGAAGTTCGCCGGCCGGCCCGGACCGCGATGAACGTCCTGTCCGATCTCACGGGCGTCGTCCTCGCCGGCGGGCAGAGCCGGCGGCTGGGGACCGACAAGGCCTTCATCGAGGTGGAAGGGGTCCCTATGATCGGTCGCGTCCTGGGGGCGCTGTGGGCGTGCTGTGCCGACGTGGTGATCGTTGCCAAAGACCCCGCCCGCTACCAGGGTCTGGACGCCCGCCTCATACCGGACGCCTGGCCGGCCCAGGCGCCCCTGGTCGGAGTGTGCAGCGGCCTGCGGGCGATGGAGACCCCGTGGGGCTTCGTGGCGGCCTGCGACCTTCCGTTTCTCTCCCCTGACGCCGTGCGGCTGCTGGCGCGCCTGGCAGTGGGCTCTGACGCGGCAGTGCCCCGCGTCGACGGCCGCTGGCATCCCCTGCACGCGGTCTACAGGGCCGCGGTTGCGCCGCTGCTGGAAGCCCACATGGAGCAGGGCACCAGAAGTATGATCGACGCGCTCAAGGCGCTGCGCGTGCGCCCGGTGACAGAAGAAGAGCTCAGGGCTGTTGATGCCACGCTGCGGACGCTGCACAACGTCAATGCGCCGCAGGACCTCCCGACCATCGCCTGAGGAAATCCGGTCCGGACCCGATTGCAGGGCAGGGTGCTCCCCGATATCCTCGTGGCAACCAGGGCGGAATAATCGGACGTCATTGTCCGAATACCTCCTGCCCGATGGCCGGGGGGAGCCTTCATGCCTTCTCGCTGGATGCCCGCAGCAATCTTCGTCCTGGGGCTGGTCCTCGCTGTCGCGGCGACGGCCACCACCGCTCCCAAACCGCAGGCGGTCGAGGTCACCGCCGGCACGCCCAGGAACGAGTTCGAGTTCGTGCCCAAGGAGATCACCGTCGCGGTCGGACAGCCGGTCCAACTGACCCTGGTCAACAAGGGCAAGGTCGAACACGACCTGCACATCGAGGCACTTGGCGTTGCGGTCCCCCCGAAGGGGAAGGACCCGGCGGCAAATGTGCTGGCCACGGGCAAGAGCGCCACGGCGACCTTCACGCCGGCCAGGAAGGGCCGGTTCGAGTTCTGGTGCACCGTCCCCGGCCACAAGGAGGTCGGGATGAAGGGAGTGCTCATCGTCAAGTAACCGGCCAGCCTGTGGAGGCCACCCAGGCAGCCCGCGCGCGGGGCGCAGCAAGACGCAGGACCCACCAGCGCCTCAGGAGCCGGCCGACAACGCAGCGCGAGAGGTGCGCGAGCGATGTCTGAACAGGACGAAACTCCCGGGCGGTTCAGGCTGACCAGACGCGAGTTCCTCGCGGCCCTCCCCCCCGCCGCGGCCGCTGCCGCGGCGCTGGCCGTCCCCGAGGAGCTGCTCGCCTTCACCGTCCTCCAGCCTGTGGAGCCCGGCCTCAACCCGCTGAAGGCGTATCCCAACCGCGGCTGGGAGCAGGTCTACCGGGACCTCTACACTCCGGACTCCACGTTCCATTACCTCTGCGCGCCCAACGACACCCACGGCTGCTTGCTGCGGGCCAACGTGAAGAACGGCGTTGTCGTCTACGCCGATCCGTCCTTCGGCTACGGAAAGGCCACAGACCTCTACGGGAACAAGGCGTCGGCCAGGTGGGATCCCCGCGTCTGCATCAGCGGTCTGGCGTACGTGCGCCGGTTCTACTCCAATCGCCGGGTCAAGGGCGCCTTCGTTCGCAAGGGCTTCAAGGAATGGGCCGATGCCGGCTTCCCGCGGGACCCCGCGACCGGCCGGCCGCCCAGGCAGTACGTCGAGGGGCGAGGCAAGGAGCCGTTCGTCAAGGTGGGCTGGGACCAGGCGTTCGCCCTGGCGGCCAGGGCCCTGATCGACGTGGCCACGGCGTACAGCGGCGAGGCCGGGCGGCGCAGGCTCGCCCGGCAGGGATACGATCCGGACATGATCGCCGCCATAGAGTTGGCCGGCACACGGACCATCAAGTGCCGCGGCGGCATGCCGTTCATCGCGCCGTTCCGGGTGGGCGGCCTCTACCGGTTCTCCAACATGCTGGCGCTGCTGGACGCCCACGTGCGGAAGGTGGGTCCGGCCGAGGCCAAGGGCGGAAGGGGATGGGACAACTACGCCTGGCACACCGACCTCCCGCCCGGACACCCCATGGTGAGCGGCCAGCAGACCCTGGACTTCGACCTTTACACGGCCGAGAACTCGAAGCTGGTCACCCTGTGGGGGAAGAACTGGATCGCCACCAAGATGCCCGACGGCCACTGGCTGACCGAGGCCAAGCTGCATGGAGCCAAGGTGGTGACCATCGCGCCCGAGTACCAGTCGTCGTCGTCCAAGGCCGAGGAGGTCATCATTATCAGGCCCGGTACCGACGCGGCGCTGGCCCTGGGTCTGGCCAACGTCATCGTCCGCGAGAAGCTGTACGATGCGGCCTTCGTGAAGAGTGGCACCGACCTGCCGCTGCTGGTGCGGATGGACACCCTGAAGCTGCTGCGCGCGAAAGACGTGTTCGCCGGGCACAGGGCCGCCAGCCTGCGCAACGCCACGAAGGTGTTCACGCCGGGCGACCCCCTGCCGCAGCCGGCCATGCAGGAAGGCCAGTACCTCCCCGAGCCCCTGCGCGAGGAGTGGAACGACCACGTGGTGTGGGATACCAGGACCAACTCGGCCAGGCCGGTGAACCGCGACCAGGTGGGCAGGTTCTTCGAGGACACGCTCCTCGACCCGGCCCTGGATGGCGCCTTCGAGGTCACCCTGGTCGACGGGAAGAAGGTCCAGGCCCGCCCCGTCTTCGACATCCTCCGCCAGTACCTGGTGGACACCTGCAACCCCGACGTGATCTCCAGGGTCACGGGCGCGCCCAAGGCGGCCATCGTCAACCTGGCCCGGCAGATCGCCACCAACCGCAGGAGCACCCTCTTCGTGGTGGGCATGGGGCCCAACCACTTCTTCAACGCCGATCTCAAAGACCGGACCATCCTGCTGGTGGCGGCGCTCACCAACAACATCGGCCACTTCGGCGGCACGGTGGGCAGTTACGCCGGCAACTACAGGCTGGCGCTCATGACCGGTATCGGACAGTACGTGGCTGAGGACCCGTTCAACATCGAGCTGGACCCGGACAAGCCGGCCAGGGTGAAGGCCTACTGGAAGGGCGAGTCGGCCCACTTCTTCGACTACGACGATCGACCGCTGCGGGTGGGCAACAAACAGTTCACGGGCAAGAGCCACATGCCCACGCCCACCAAGGCGGCGCTGTGGGCCAACACCAACTCGATCCTGGGCAACGCCAAGTGGGCGCACAATGTGATCGTCAACACGCTCCCCAAGATCGAGGCCATCGTGGTGGCCGACTGGTTCTGGACGGCCACGTGCGAGTACGCCGACATCGTCTTCGGCGTGGACTCGTGGATCGAGCGCCGCCTGCCGGACGTGTACGCGGCGGTGACCAACCCCTTCCTCCAGTCCTGGCCGCGCTCGCCCCTGCCCCGCACCTTCGATACCCGAGACGACCTGGAGTGTTGGGCCGGGATCGCCGCCAAGATGGCTGAGGTGACGGGAGTCAGGGGCTTCCGCGACTACTGGCACTTCGTCCACGAGCGGAAGATCTCGACCTACATCAACCGGGTCTTCGCGGCTGGCAACACCACCAAGGGGTACCGGTTCGAGGCCCTCGATGCCTCGTGCCGTGAGGGCACCCCCTTCTACCTGATGACCCGCACCAGCCCCCGGGTCGTGGGCTGGGAACAGACCAACGAGAGCAGACCGTGGTACACCAGGACCGGCCGCCTGGAGTTCTACCGGGACGAGGACGAGTTCATCGAGTACGGGGAGAACCTGCCGGTCTGGCGCGAGCCCGCAGACGGGACCCACCACGAGCCCAACGTCATCATGGCCCGACCCCACCCCGCGATTCGCCCCAGGGGTCCTGAGGCCTACGGCCTGGACCCCAACGACCAGAGCACCGAGGTCAGGCAGGTGCGCAACGTGGTGCGGTCCCCCGAGGAACTCTTGAAGAGCGAGCACCCCCTCAAGGCCAGGGGCTTCAGCCACATCCTCATCACGCCCAAGTACCGGCACGCCTGCCACTCCACGGGCGCCAGCACCGACCTGGACGTCATCTACTGGGGCCCGTTCGGCGACTTCTACCGGCACGACCGGCGCAAGCCGTGGGTCAGCGAAGGCTACATCGACCTGAACCCGGCCGAGGCCAGGGCGCTGGGCATCGAGGACGGCGACTACGTCTGGTGCGACGCCGACCCCTCGGACCGACCGTTTGTCGGCCACGAGAGGCGTCCCGAGGAGCGCCGGCTCTTCCGCTGGCTGGTCCGCGCCAGATACTACCCCAGCATCCTGCCAGGGACGGGCCGCGCCTGGTTCCACTTCTACATCAGCACGCACGGCAGCGTGGAGGGCCACGAGACCCGCCAGGACGGTCTGGCCAAGAACCCCCGGACCAACTACCAGGCCGCCTATCGGTATGGCAGCCACCAGTCAATCACCCGGGCGTGGCTGCGCCCCACCCTGCTGACCGACAGCCTGGTGCGCAAGGAAACCATCGGGCAGGTTCTCGGCAAGGGGTTCGCGCTGGACGTCCACGGCGCTGTGGGCGCGCCCAAGGAGAGCTACGTGAAGATCGAGCGCGCCGAGCCCGGCGGCGAGACCGGCCGGGGCAGGTGGGACCCCGCTGCCAAGGGTTTCCGGCCGGGATACGAGAGCAGGGCCATGAAGCGGTTCCTGGCCGGAGAGTTCATCAGGAAGAGGGGATAGGCCATGCCCAGGGTCTACAACTGGCAGATCGGCCGGGAGATGGAGTATCCCTTCGAGGGCGCGCGGCCGCGCCGCCAAGCCGGCGCCGTCTTCGACACCAACAAGTGCATCGCCTGCCAGACCTGCACCATGGCCTGCAAGACCACGTGGACGTCGGGCAAGGGCCAGGAGTACATGTTCTGGAACAACGTGGAGACCAAGCCCTGGGGCTCGTACCCGCTCGCCTGGGACGTGCGGATCCTCGACGCCCTGGGCCCCCAGGCCTGGAAGGGAGCGACCTACGAGGGGAAGACGATCTTCGAGGCCGCGCCCACCGGGGAGAAGGCCCTGGGATTCCTGCCCGAAGACCTGGACTACGCGTACCCCAACCGGGGCGAGGACGAGATCGACACACCGATGTCCCCGGAACGGTTCTACCTCCGACTTCCGCACGACGCCTGGTTCTTCTACCTGGCCCGGATCTGCAACCACTGCACCTACCCGGCCTGCCTGGCCTCGTGTCCGCGTACGGCTATCTACAAGCGCCCGGAAGACGGCATCGTGCTGACAGACCAGCAGCGCTGCCGGGGTTATCGCGAGTGCGTGAAGAACTGCCCGTACAAGAAGGTCTTCTACAACCACACCACCCGCATCGCAGAGAAGTGCGTCCTGTGCTATCCCGCGGTGGAGCAGGGAATCCAGCCGCGGTGCATGCGCACGTGCATCGGCAAGATCCGCACCTTCGGGTACCTGAACACCCCGGAGCGGGCCGAGGCCGACAACCCCATGGACTTCCTGGTCCACGTGCGCAAGGTAGCGCTGCCGCTCCTGCCGCAGTTGGGCCTCGAACCCAATGTGTACTACATCCCGCCGGTGCATGTGGGCAGCCGCCGCTTCCTCGAGATGCTCTTCGGCCCCGGCGTCGATGGGGCGATCCGGGCATACCGGAGGGCCATGGAGGGCCAGGACCCCGAACTGCTGGGTGTCCTGATGCTGAACGTGTCCACCGACAGGATCATCCGGCGGTTCAAGGTGACCGACGGCCAGGCCGAGGGCTTCGACGAAAAGGGCCAGGACGTCGTGCGCGTGCCACTGAAGGAGCCCACCATGGTCAGGCCGTTTCACGACGAGCGCGTGCAGGCCTACCGGTACAACGTGACCTAGGGGTTCGGCGATGAGCCAGCAGGAGCGTCCGACCAGGCTGACCAGGCGGCAGGCGCTGGCGGGCCTCGGGGCGGCCGCGGCGGTGGCGGCGCCGCGGCGGGTCCTGGCCGGGCCGCGCGCGCCGATGGAAGAACCGGATCTTCGCGCTGTGCGTGTTCCGCCGCCCGTGCCGGCCACCGATCCCGACTCCCCGGTCTGGGCCAGGGCCAGACCGATCGAGGTCGCCGTGATCGGACAGGCGATGGTGCTGCCCTGGAAGATGAAACCTTCGGTGAGCGCGCTGCGGGCCAGGGCCGTGCACGACGGCCGGCAGATCGCCTTCCTCCTGGAATGGAACGATCCGCGGCCGGAGACGCTGTCGATCAAGACCGACCAGTTCAAGGACGGATGCGCGGTGCTGCTAGCGCCGCACCCGGCCCCTCCGCTGGCGTGGATGATGGGTACATCGGAGGTCGCCGTCACCCTGGTCCACTGGCGGGCTGACTGGCAGCGCGACATCGACGCCGGTTTCCAGGATCTGGAGGTGGCTTTTCCCAACGTCGCTTTCGACTTCTACCCGCCCCTGGTGGGCGTCAAGCATCCACCCAGGCTGCCCGCCGCCTACCCGCCCGCCGCCCGGAAATGGCTGCCTGGGTGGCACGTGGGCAACCCCCTGTCGCAGCCCGCCAGGCGGTCGCCGGTGGAGAAGCTGCGCGCGACAGGGCCTGGTACGGTCGAGCAGTTGCCGACGCAGGATGCGCTGGGAAGGGGCCGGTGGCGCGACGGCACGTGGAAGGTGGCGCTGGCCAGGAACCTGAAGGCAGGCGGCGGCACGGAGGTCGCGCTTGCGCCCGGGGGGACCTACGCCGTCGCCTTCGCGGTGTGGGCTGGCGGCGAGCGGGATGTGGGCGCGCGGAAGTCGGTCACGCGCATGGGGCGGCTGCGTCTTCAGAGATGACGGACGCTCCGGTCCTGGACCTGGAAGGTCCCCGCCGGCTGCTGCTCAAGGGGCAGGCGTACGGGCTGTGCGCCCGGATGCTGGCTCCCGACACCGACGGGTCCCCGGACGGCGAGACGCTGGCGCGCTTGCGGGATGTGTTGGAGCGGTTGGAGTTCGTGGAGCCCCTGGCCCGCCTGTCCCAGGCTGTTGAAGCCGGTAACAATGACCCCGAGGCGATCCAAGACGAGCACCTCCGGCTGTTCATCAAGGGCGAGGCCCCGCCCTACGGGACGTCGTACGACGCTCCGCCCTCATCCGCGCCGAGATCTGCGAGCCCGCAGCAGCTCGCCGACGTCGCCGGGTTCTACAACGCGTTCGGCTTCCAGGCCGCCGGCGACCGGCCGGATCACCTGGCGGCCGAGCTGGAGTACGTGGCGCTCCTCTGCGTCAAGGAGGCCTTCGCCCGCCTGGCACAGCAGGAGGAAGGCGCCGCGGTGTGCGCGGAGGCCCGGAGCAAGTTCCTGGCCGAGCACCTGGTGCCGTGGCTGCCCGCCTTTGGCCAGCACGTAGGCAGGTCTGCCCGGCATCCCTACTTCGTCTCCCTGGCCTCCCTGGTGATAAGCCTGGTGGAGGCGGACCGGCAGGAGACCGCCGGCGCCTGACCGCGCCCTGAGCCCAGTCCGGCTCATCCCAGGCGGGCAGGCACTCTCCCCCTTCTCAGGTGTTCTGCGGTGACGGTGGTTCCTCTGGCACGCACAGCGCGGGGCATCCAGGCAGAGGTGGCGTTGGGTCCTGCCGATGGTGTGCCTCATCCGAGCGTCGCCAACGCAGACGCCATCGCGACAGTCCCCAAGCGCTGGGTCGAGCAACACCTGACGACGCTCTCCTCGGCGAAGATGGCATCGTTGGAGCAGGCGATCAGGTGCACCCTCGACTGGGCCTGGTGGGTGGTGGAAGGGGTTCTGACCGCGCCGTCAGATGGCGCGCGGGCGTCCGTTGGGAAGGCGACGGTGCCGGGAGGGGGCTTGAACCCCTACGGGAGATCCCGCATGCCCCTCAAGCGTGCGCATCTGCCAGATTCCGCCATCCCGGCACACACGCCCAGGTGGGCCCGGCCACCCAGCCATCG
>JAVKID010000096.1:0-11149 GCA_031459655.1 Candidatus Fervidifonticultor octavus
GCCGGCCGCGTCTGGCGCCACGCCGCCGGGGATAGACCCCGTCGGGCCCGTAGGCCAGGTAGCGCCGTCGCCAGCGGTAGAAGAGCGTCCGGGAGATCCCAAACTCCCGACAGGCCTGGCTGACGTTCCCCAGCACTTGCGCACGGGCTATCACCCGCAACCGGAAGGCGTGTACACTGGCTTCGAGGGTCATAGGCGGTCCTTCCCGTCTCCCCATACAGGGGTCGTGTCCAACGGGAAGGATACGTCACATGACCCTCCTTCGCTGTAAACACTAACCCGAAATAGTTCACTCTAGTGGCGAAGAAGACTTCCCGCTGCACCTCCTCTTGGGCTTCCAGCACGAAGTCCATCGCCCGATACGGGTGGTGGACCGGCACCTGCGGCAACTCGGGGATCACGACTTCCTCGGTGACCCACCGCTCGCAGGCCAACTTGCTGGCTGGCGCCAGGGCCCGGTTGGCCACCAGGGCAAAGAGCGCCCGCTCGACGGGCAGGGCATACTTGCGCCCCCGCAGCAGCTTGACGATGGCGGCCCGGATCCCGACCCGCCGCCACAGGTGCTCCAGGACCCAGGCGCCCCCCAGCGGCCTGCTCCCGACAAACCGCAGGGCCGTGGGCCCGCCAGCGGTAGCTTGGGCGTGCAGGGCATCTTCGGGGCTGAGGAACCGACTGACGCTGCGCACCAGACGCGCCAACGCCCCTCGATCCACCGCGTCCCCGCGGCCGAAGTTGTACAGGACGCGGGCCCGGGGCATTCCGGTCTGCGGGTCCCGCTCGTTGTGGGCGACGTGGAGGTAACGTACGATGGTGCCATCGCGGTTGCGACGGGCCGTCGTCCGGATGTACATGTCTACACCATACGACACTCCACGATACGACACTCCCTACCGTAGTTCCTGCCTATTCTAGCCATCTCGTGTGTCTACAAGTTTCGGCCCCGCGGGTAACGACCGATGGCCCAAATCCGCGTCGTTGCTGCATCGAGTTGGAAGGAGAGGAGGACTTTCAGCCTGCAACTGTCGAATACCGGTAAAAGATGCCAACCGTGGCTCGGCGCGGCTCCGGGGTTGCAGCATTCCGCCGGTGGCTGTCCGTTCGTCGGGCGCAAGACACGGTAGGGGACGTCCTGGGTCCACTGCTCGCCCTGGCGTTGCTCGCCGCCGCGCCGCACCATCCTGTGGACGCGCTCGCGACGGTGAACGGCTTGGGCGATTCGGTCTCCAGTGCGCTCGTCGGGTTCCCGTGGCAGGCGAGAGGCGGTCCCGTCGCGGTCGGTACGGCCGTCACGGTTGGTGCGGCCGCCGCCTCCTCGATCGGGGGTGTGCTTCACCCGACGACCGTGGGCCCTCCTACCCGAACGCACCACGCGGTCCATGGGTAGCTCGCCCCCGGAGCCCGCACCGGCCGTTGGATCCGCGGCCCCGCCGGCCCTGCGGTTCGACCGGAACGAATGGGCAGGCGCCTTCGGCGATATCGGGACAGACATGCCCCTCATCGTCGGCATGATCCTCGCCGCCCGGCTGGACAGTGCCAGCGTCCTGTTTATGTTCGGAGCAATGCAGATCGTCACCGGCGTCTGGTACAGGATGCCGATGCCGGTGCAACCGCTGAAGGCCATGGCGGCGATCGTCATCACGCAGAAACTGACGGGAAACATCCTGTATGGCGGCGGCCTCGCCGTCGGCCTCCTCATGCTGGTGTTGACTGCGACGCGCCTCATCGAATGGCTGGCGCGGGTCACGCCGCTCGTCGTGATCCGCGGCATCCAGTTCGGGCTGGGGCTGCAACTGGCGATCCTCGCCCTGCGGGAGTATGTCCGCGCCGAGGGGATCCCTGGTTACGTGGTGGCCGGTCTGGCCTTCCTCCTCACCCTCCTGCTCATGGGCAATCGCCGGTACCCGGCCGCCCTCTTTGTCATCGCCCTGGGGATCGTCTACGCGGTGCTCTTTACGCTCCGGGTTGAGGCCGTCTGGCACGGCGTTGGTCTCCGGTTGCCACGGCTCTTCGTGCCGACGGCGTCAGACGTCCTGACCGGACTGCTGGTGCTCGCGCTGCCGCAGATCCCACTCTCGCTGGGGAACTCGATTCTCGCCACACACCAGAGCGCCAGGGACTTGTTCCCCGACCGTCCGCTGAGTGTGCGGAAGATCGGCGCAACCTACGCGCTCATGAATCTGGTCCAGCCGTTCTTCAGCGGCATTCCCACCTGCCACGGCTCGGGGGGGCTGGTGGGACACTACACGTTCGGGGGACGTACGGGAGGCTCGGTCATCATCTACGGAGGCCTCTACGTCCTTTTGGGTCTGTTGCTCAGCGGGGGCTTTGACGAGGTCATTCGGGTCTTCCCGCTACCGATTCTGGGGGTGCTGCTCCTCTTCGAAGGGCTCGCCCTCATGGCGCTCCTAGGGCGCCTGTCGGATCTCAAGGCGGATCTCCCCATCGCCCTCCTCGTCGGGTTGATCGCGGGGAGCCTCCCGTACGGGTATGTGGTGGCGATGATCGTGGGAATGCTGCTGGCCTCTCCGACGGGACGCCGGCTTGCCCGGGCGACCCGTTGAAGCGTGGCCCACACGCCGCGGGCGGTGCCCTGCCGGGGGCTACTTCCCTTCGGTCGGTTCGGGCACCCCGGCCGGGACCTCGCGGCGGCTGCGCGCCCACCGGGTGAACTGGTCGAGCACCACATAGAGTGCCGGGATGAGGAATAGGCTCCCGATCGTGGAGGTGACGAGCCCGCCCACGATGGCCCGGGCCAGCGAGACCTGGAGTTCCGAGCCCTCGCCGAGCCCGATGGCCAGCGGCAGCAGGCCGAAGATCGTCGTCAGCGTCGTCATGAGGATCGGTCGGAGCCGGCGTTGCCCGGCCCGGGCCAGCGCCTCGCGCAGCGGCACGCCGTCGTTCTGCAGCTGCAGGGCATAGGTAATGAGCACGATCCCGTTGTTGACCGCGATCCCCACCAGGACAATCGCGCCGAGTCCCGACTGGACGTTGAGGGTCGTGCCGGTGAGTAGCAAAGCCGCGACGACGCCCGCCAGGGCGAACGGCACGGCAGTCATGATCAGGAAGGGTTCCAGCAGCCGTTCGAACTGGGACGCCATGACCATGTAGACCAGCACCAGCGACATCAAGAACCCGGTCAGGAGTTGGGCGAAGGACTCGCGCTGGTCTTCAAACTCGCCGCTGAAGGCCACCGAGAAGCCGGGGGGAAGGCGCTGGGCGAGGATCGTTCTGCGAACCTCCGCAATGGTGGCGCCGATGTCCCGGCCGGCGATGTTGCCGGTGAGCGTGATGACACGCTCGCGGTTGCGCCGCTGGATCTGGGTGGGGCCCGGGGTCCCGACGATCTCCGCCAGCTGCCGCAGGGGGACGACCCCGCGTGGGGTCGAAATCGGCAGATCGGCCAGCCGGTCGGGCGTGGCCCGGTCGGCTTCGCGAAGGCGCACGACGACGTTGATGTCGTCCCCGCCCACGCGGAACAGCGCCGCCGTCGTCCCCCCGACATAAGTGCGGACCGATGAGGCGATCTGGCTGGCGGTCGTGCCGAAGGCCGCGGCCCTGGCGGGGTCGACCCGGACCGTGAACTCCTCGGCGCTCTCTTCCCGGCTGACGTTCACGTCGGTGACGCCCGGGATGCCCTCCAGGACGCCCCGCAGGCGGCGGGCCGTGGCATTGGCGGTCTCCAGATCGAACCCGCGCAGGTCGATGCTGATGGGGTCGGGCGAGCGGAAGAAGAACAGCGAACTGACCGGACGGTAGAAGATCGTGGCGCCGGGAATGCGGATGCGCTGTCGGAGGCCGTTGATGACCTGCTGGGTCGGGGGGGCTTCCGGCCCCAGCCGCACCCGGAAGGTGATGACGTGCGTCGCCGTGCCCGCGAAGGTGCTGCCGACCAGCGCGAGCACTGTGTTTTGCCCCGGGATGGTCCTGAGCAGTGTCTGCTCGATGCCCCGCGAGACCCGGTCGGAGACCTCCAGCGACGTCCCGCGGGGCTGCTGGACTGACATGAAAAACTCGTGCTCGTCCGACGGCGGAAACGTCTCACGGCCCAGACGCGGCAGGGCCGACCAGGCCAGGGCCATGACGACCAGCGACGGCACGACGACCAGGAGGGGCCGGCGGATGGGGACGGTCAGCAGCCGCCGGTAGCCGTCCTCCACGGCGACGAACCACCGTTCCAGGGCTGCGGCTACGCGTCCGGCGAGCGTGCTCCCGTGCCCCAGGATCAGCGCTCGGGAGGCGAGGGAGGGGATCAGTGTGAGCGCTACCAGCAGCGAGCACAGCAGGGCCACGGTGACCACGAAGGCCAGCGGGCGAAACATCACGCTGGCGATCCCCGTCGTGAACCACATCGGGAGGAAGACCACGATGGTCGTCAGCGTGCTGGCCATGATGGCGGTGCCGACCTCGCCGGTGGCCTCCTGCGCCGCCAGTATGGGCGGCCGACCTTCTTCGCGGTGGCGGAAGATATTCTCCAGGACCACGATGGCGTTGTCCACGAGCATCCCGATGGCCAGCGCCAGCCCGCCGAAGGTCATGAGGTTGAGGGTCAGTCCTCCCCAGAACATCACCAGGATGGTGACCAGCACCGACAAGGGGATGGCCGTGGAGATGATCAACGTGCTGCCGATGTTGCGCAGGAAGCCCAGCAGGACGACCACGGTGAACACCCCGCCCAGCAGCGCGGCGGTCTGGACGTTCTCGATGGACCGGCGGATGAACCGGCTGCCGTCGCTGATCACCTGCATCCGCGCCTGCGGGTACTGGTCGTTCAGCTCGTCGACGACCCTGAAGATCCGGCGGGCCACCGCCACGGTATTGGTGCCGGACTGCTTGGTGACGGCGATCAGGATGGCGGGCTGGCCGTTGAGCCGGACCACCGAGGTGGCGTCGGCGAGGGTGTCCTGGACCCGGCCGACGTCGGCCACGCGCACCGGCACCCCCTGGCGGGTGGCCACGACGATCTGGCCGATGTCCTGGATCGAAGTGAAGCGGCCCACGGTGCGCACGATGCGGCGTTGCGGGCCCACCCGCACGTCGCCGCCGGGATCGCTCGTGCTCTCCGAGTTCAGGGCCTGGACGACCTCGCGTTCCGAGACTCCCAGGGCCTCCAGGCGCTGCCGGTCCAGTTCGACCCGGATCTCCCGCTCTCGGGCGCCGCGGACGTCCACCGTGGCCACGCCTTCGACCTGCTCCAGGCGCGGACGGAACTCATTCTCAGCCAGGTCGCGCAGCGCGCTGGGGTCGCCGCGCACCTCGATGCCCAGCAGGACGATCGGGAAGGTATTGGGGTCGAACTTGGCCACCCGGGGTATGTCGGCACCGTCGGGCAGCCGGTTGCGCACGCGGTCGATGGCGGGGCGGACGTCGTTGGCCGCCGCATCCAGATCCTTGCCCCACGGGAACCGCAGCGTGATGCTGCTGCGCCCCTCGACGGAACTGGAGGAGATCTCGGTGACGCCCGGCACCGTGGCCAGCGCATTTTCCAGCAGCATGGTGACTTCGCGCTCGACCTCCTGGGGACCGGCGCCGGGATAGTTGGTCGTCACCGAGAGGGTCGGGAAGGAGATGTCCGGCAGGAGGTCGACGGGCAGGCGGGCGAAGGCGACCACGCCCAGGAACGCCAGGCTCAGGTAGAGCATGATGGTCGTGATGGGACGCGCGATCGCAATGCGCGCGAGGTTCATGGGCGCGTCCTCCCCGGGCCGGGCGAGGGCTGCGGGCGGTTGCCGGCCGGGCCCGAGGGGGGCTCGCCGCCGGCGCCGGTCCGCACCTTCATCCCGTCCCGCAGTCCTTGCTGTCCCGCCACGACGATGGGTTCGCCGGGGTCGAGGCCTTCGATGATCTCGGAGCGGCTCCCTTCCACATAGCCGACACGGACACCCCGTTCCTCCACGGTGTCGTCCTTCACGACGAACACCAGCGTGGCCTCGCCTCGCCGGACGATGGCGTCGGACGGGATCAGGATGGCCTGGCGCTCGTCGAAGACCACTGTGGCGCGCGCGAACATCCCCGGGCGCAGCGCCTGATCGCCGTTGGGCAGGACGACGACCAGCCGGACGCTGCGCGAGGCCGCGTCCAGCGCCGAGGCCACCCGCGCGATGCGCCCTTCGAACAGCCGATCGGGCAGCGCGTCCACGCGGATCCGCACCACGGTCGTCCTGCGCAACCGCGGCAGGTCGGTTTCGGGCAGCATCACATGGACCTCGATCGGCCGAATCGTCGCGACCGTGGCCACCACGGTCTGGGTCGAGATGACGGCGCCGGGCTTGGCGTCCACGCGGGTCACCACGCCGGCGATCGGAGAGGTGATGCGCAGTTCGCGCAGGCGCGCTCGGGCGGCCGCAGCCTGAGCCTCGGCCTGCCGGACCAGTGCGGCCTGGGCCTCGATGTCCTCGGGCCGGGGCCCCTGCCGCACCAGAGCCAGGTGTTCCCGGGCGGCACGCAGGCGCGCGCGGGCCAGCTCCGTGTCGGTCTCCGCGCGGTCCACGGCGGCCCGGGCGACCAGGCCCTCGGCGAAGAGTTGCCGCGCGCGGGCCAGGTCGCGCTCGGCCTGCGCCAGTGACGTCTCGGCCTGGTCCACCGCGGCTTCGGCCTGCGCCACCTCCTGCGGGCGGGGTCCGGCCCGCAGTTGCGCCAGCCGCGCCCGCTGCACCTCCACGGCGGCCTCCGCCTGCCGGACCGCCAGTTCGAGTTCGGGATCGTCGATGCGCGCGACGAGACTCCCCGCGGCCACCTGGGAGCCTTCCTCGACCAGGACGGCACCGAGTCGGCCGGCCATGCGCGAGACGATGTCAACCGTTGCGGAGGCCCGCACGTCGGCGGGGAACGTGCTCTGCTCGACCAGGCGCGTGGCATCGACCACGAGGGTCCTCACCAACGGCGCCGGACGCCGGACGGGCGCCGGGGGTTCGCTGGCGGCCTGGCGGCTGTTGATCCGCTGCATGGCGCCGATGACGACGGCGGCGAGCACCCCCAGGATGATCAGGAAACGGAGCAGGCGCCCCATCAGGCGGTGACGCCCTGGCCGAGCGTCTGCAGGTGGCGCATCGAGCCGTACCGGGCCACCAAGGCGTCGAACTCCCGTTGATCGTAGAACTCGCACCGGCCGGCGCCGTAGGCCTGGGCGACCTCCAGGCAGAAGCGCACGGCCGTCTCGATGTCGGCGGCCTGGCTGGCCCCGGTGGCCGATCCCGGCACGGCCACCACGGCTGTGAGCGCCACGCCGACCACAGGCGCGGTGGTCGCCGTCGAGGGCTGCATGATGCTGTTGATGTGCCGCAGCCCGTTCCCGTACGGCGTGATGTCCTGGGTCGCCAGCGGCAGGACCACGGGCGGGAGGCCCGTCACCCACTGGTAGATGTCGAGCAGGTCGTCGGAGGCCCTCAGGATATACCCCTCCTTGACCGTTGGACTGATGGCGATCCCCTTGTGGTTGAGTACCCGGTTGCCCCGCGTGGTGTCCACGGACAGGATCGCCTCCATCGCGGGGTCCACTTCGTGGGCATTCATCGTGGCGATGTCGACCGGCGACATCATCATCGGGACCGTGGGGGTGTCGTGGATGAACGCGCGCGGACAGATGTGGGTCGCCACGATCACGTCCCCGGGCAGCAGGTCGCCTTCGCGCTGCATGGCGGCGAGTTTGAGCGCGCAGGCGACGGCCGTGATGGCGCCGTCGGCGTCCGAGACCAGGCCGATCCGGTCCGGCCGCGCGCCGATGCCGCCGAGCCGGCCGATGATGCCCAGCGTCCTCGCGTCTCCTCCGCGGCTGCGGCCGCGGTGCCCCGGGAAGGCCACCCGCACGAAGTCCGTCGAGCCGCGCGCCCCGGCGACCGTCGTCACCTGACATTCGGCGCCCCTGACGCGGAGCGCGGCGGCGACCATCGCCCCACTGGCCTGTGGCGAGTCGAGCAGATCCCATGCTTCGAGCGTCTGTGTCCAAGCCACTTACGGCCCTCCAGGGGGCGGGCAACCGGTGCCTACGGCACTTCAGCCGTCGGCCGCTCTTCTCCTCCGGGTTGCCGCGCCTGCGGTCCAATGATACGATACCTCAGGCTCCCCCGATGGACCAGCCGATCGTCACCTATCCCCGGGCAGAGGCGCGGGCGGCCGAGGCAGTCGAACAGGCCCGGCACCTGCGCGATGCCGCCGAGGTCATCCGACGCCTGGCCGCCGGCCTGACCTACCACCCGGTGACCGGCCGGAGGCCGCAGGCCAGCCCCGAACTCCTGGATGCCCTCGCCGCCGTGGAACGGGTCGTGCGGGCGATCCAGGAGGGCGCCGAGGCGCGCGCCATCGGCCAGATCTCGGTGTCGGATGCCTTTGGCGCCGAGCAGGTTCGCCGCGGCCATGCGGCGGTGGAGGGGGGCGTCGAGACGGTCGTGTCGGCGCTCGGTGTGCTCCGCCAGGTCCTGGAGGCACGTGACGACGCCACGCTGGACGCGCCCTACGGTCGTGGCGCGCCATCCCGCCACCATCCTGGCGCGCTGTGCACCATCGTCGCGGAGCGCGTCGAGGATCTGGCTCGGGCGCTCGAAGTGGCCGCCGTCGTGTGGGCCAACCTCGCCCTCAGGACAGATCAGGGAGATCCCCCCAGCCCCCGGAAGTTGATCCCCGGGTAGAGCCGGACCGCACGACCGGCGCCGATCGGTACGACGAAGGGAGACTCGAGCCGTTCAAAGGCGCCGGACAGCGCGTCAAACGGGGCGCCCGCCAGGTGGTCCACCAAGACGCCGTTGCGGCCGACCCAGCGGGCCGGAGGCTGCCAGAGTACAAATCCCCGGAAGGGGACCACGACGGGCAGGCGCTCCTGCAGCGCGAAAGCAATCTGGCTGCCCGCCTGGTAGGTCTCGGCGAGGACGAATACCTCGCCGGGCCGGCCCAGAGTCGGAGCCACCCGTTCGATCTCGCATGCCACCTGGTGCCAGCCTGCGGCTTCCTGGTGGAATGCCGACGAGACCGGCGTGGGCACCGCGGCCAGGACGATCGCCGCGAGCGTGACGGCCAGGCTGGTGAGGACTCCGGCCCGCAGCAGGCGCTGCGGTCTCCACTGCGGCCACAGGGCGACCGCCGCGATCAGCGCGGAGAGCAGCGCAGGAGCGGTGTAGTGCGGCTTGGCCAGGGCCCGGGTGCTGGACAGGGCGACCACGAGCAGTGTGGGCGCGGCGCCCCACAGGAGCAGCCGGAAGCGATCGTCCCTCCGCGCCCGTGCCGCAACGGCGGCTAGCGCCGCCAGCAGGATGGGGAATCCCAGCGGCCCGTAGTAGACGAACTGCGAGCCGACGAAGGCGGCCACGTTGGCCGGGGCCGTCATCGGCTCAATCCATGGATCCACCACCAGCGCCCGCGTCAGCGTGGCCCACTCGTGCGCAGCGTTCCACCGGACGAGCGGGACGAGCACGAGGGCGCCGGTGGCGGCGGCCAGGTACGGCCACCGGGTGCGCAGCCACCCCCGCCCCGACGGGGTCGTCAGGACGAACCCGGCGAGCGAGAGAGCCAGGGCCCCGCCGGCCAGTTTGGACTGGACCGCCAGCCCCACCGCGGCCCCGGCGGCGGGCCACGCCCATCCCACCCCCCTGGTCGCCATCCACCCGAAGAGCATGGCCGCAAGCCAGAAGAACCCCAGCGGCGCGTCAGGCGCAGCGATGATGCCGCCGGCCGCGAAGGCCGGCAGCACCTGGAAGAGCAACGCCGCCCGCAGCCCGGCTGAAGGCGAGAAGAGCCTGCGGGTGAGCACGTAGAGCACCACCGTGGACGCGGTGCCCAGCAGCACCGGGAAGAGGCGGATGCCGGGCGCCGAATCGCCCAGCAGCCACGTCCCCACGGCCACCAGCGCCGCGATCATCGGCGGGTGATCGGGGTACCCCCACATCAGGTGTCTGGACCACACCCAGTAGTGGGCTTCGTCGTCGAGCAGCGGGACAACCAGCGCCGCCGCGGACCGGATCAGGGTGGAGACGACGATGATCGCGAGCAGGGCCCCGGCGTGATGTGGCCGGGGCGCTGTCCTCGATCGGTCGGTGCGCATGATGGCCGCCCGTGTTCCCGCCGCCCGCGGCGTCAGCGTCCGGCGCTGCGGGGGCCGGCGAGGGCCGCCGCGCGGCGGAAGATCCGGGCCAGCATCGGGCGGGTGAGCCGCCGCGTCTGCGTGTTCTGCCGGCTGGGGTGGTAGGTGTCCAGGAGCGCGACCGGCCGCCCGTCGGGACGCACGAGCGTCGCGAGGGCGCCGTGGGCGAATCGCGGCCGGGGGCTGGGGAGGCGCCATCCCAGCGCACCGACCGCTCGCAGCACCGCGGCGTGGGCGATCTGTCCCAGCGCCACGATCACCCGCACGCCGCCCAACAGCGTGAGTTCGCGGAGGAGGTACTCCCGGCAGTTGGACAGTTCTTCGGGCCGCGGCCGGTTGTCCGGCGGCGCGCACCGGGCGGCCGCGGTGAGGTAGACGTGGCGGAAGGTCAGGCCGTCGTCACGGCTCACCGAGACCGGCCTTGACGCCAGGCCGGCGCCGTGGAGGACCGCGATGAGGAAGTCCCCCGATCCGTCGCCGGTGAACATCCGGCCGGTGCGGTTGGCGCCGTGCGCGGCCGGCGCCAGGCCTACGACGAGGATGGACGCGTTCGGATCGCCCACCCCCGGGACCGGCCGGCCCCAGTACTCCCAGGTGGCGTACTGCGGCTTGCGCCGGCGCGCCACCGCCTCGCGGTAGGCGACCAGGCGCGGGCACCGGCGGCAGGCGATGACGGTGGCGGCCAGGGCAGCAAGCGACGGACGCGGACCCATGGGTTTTCTTGACGCTACTTTTTCTTCGGGCCTATAATACCCTCTGCCACCACCGGGGCGGTTAGCTCAGTGGGAGAGCGCATCCTTCACACGGATGAGGCCGCAGGTTCGAGCCCTGCACCGCCCACCACCTGGTCAGCCATGGCGCCCCCAAAGACAAGACTGGGACGATAACAGGTGTAGCCGCGTGGACGAGGTTGCGCATTCTGCTACCGAGCGTGTGGGGGCGAGGACCTGCGACGTGAGGCTGAGCCCATTGCAGCCGGGTTCCTGGCGGCGGTGCTGACGATTCCGGATCTGCAGATCGGCGACCAGGTCTACGAGATCAAGGTCGAACTTCGGTTCCGACCCCCACCCGCAAGGATCGCGA
>JAVKID010000097.1:0-10732 GCA_031459655.1 Candidatus Fervidifonticultor octavus
GTCTTCGTCGCCGAGGAGCGTGGCGGCGGCCGCTACCTGTTGGGCGGGGTCCGGACCGACATCGTCAACGACGTGATGACGAAGTACGGGCAGCAGGCGCTGCTCCGGGACCCCGCCGCCCGGCGGGCCATCGCCAGGTGGCTGTGGTCGCCCAGCCAGCGCGGGACCATCGTGCGCCCCGGACCGGGGCCGTACATGCTCGAGGCGGTGGTGGACGAGTCGGGCCTCGTCCACGAGTTGCGGCTCTTCTACGACTGGGGGCAGGTCGGCAACCGCATCACCTTCGTGGTGGTGGGCGGACGGCCGTTCTGGCGCGAGGTCGTCAGCAACACTTCCTCGGAGGTCTCGGGGATGGGACGTGTGGACGGCCGGATGGTCCTCCAGGTCAGCAACCACTGCTTGAACTGCCAGGCGCGGTAGGCTGGGGGTCTTCGTCCCCGGACCGATCCGTCAAGAGGGTCCATCCCGCAGTGACCGGGCGACCGGGGGAATCTCGTCGATCTTCTGTAGCCCGCGCAGCAGGCCCGGAGGCGGCCGCCACCCAATTCGGATCCGGAACGCCAGCTGCCCGCCCGACTGCTCGAAGAACCGGGGGGACGCGTCGCACCCCAGTTGGCGGAGGCGGCTGACCAGCCGATCTTGGAGCTGCCAGCGTTCCACGTCGGTGCGCGGGCGGTAGGCCGTCGTGACTTCGGCCCAGAGCAGGACCTGACGGACCGTGGCGATAGACAAGACCCTCTTTGCTACAATAGGCGCGGAGGCCGGACAGACCGTCCCATGCGTATTGAATTCCTCTACTGGGAGGATTGTCCTTCGCACGAAGAGGCGCTGGCACGGCTGCGCCAGGTGCTGGCTGAGGAAGGCCTGCCCGATGCGGTCGAGGTGATCCGCATCGACACGCAGGCCGACGCGGAGCGCCACCGCTTCCCCGGATCCCCGACGATCCGCATCGACGGCGTCGACCTGCAGCCCGAGGGTGTCCAGGGCCGGGCCATGCTCACCTGCCGCACGTACCTCACCGAGGCCGGCCGCCTCTCACCGCTGCCGACCACCACCATGATCCGGAGCGCGCTGCAGGCGCGCCGCCAGCACGACAAGGAGGTTCCCCATGCCGCTGGCTCTGCGTGAACGTCTCATTCCATTCTCGCTGCCTGCCACGGACGGCACCGTCGTCTCCACCGACGAGTACGCCGACCGACCGATCCTCGCCGTGATCTTCTGGTGCAACCACTGCCCCTACGTGAAGGCGTGGGAAGATCGGGTGATCGCTCTCCAGCGTGAGTATGCGGGTCGGGGGGTTCAGTTCCTGCTGGTCAACTCCAACGATCCCGTGAAGTATCCCGAGGATTCGTTGGAAGCGATGCAGGCGCGCGCGCGGGAGAAGGCCTACCCGTTCCCCTATCTCTTCGACGAGTCCCAGGAGATCGCTCGTCGCTTCGGCGCGACCCGGACGCCGGAGGTCTTCCTGTTCGACCGGGACCGGATCCTGCGCTACCACGGCGCCCCTGACGACAACTACGAGGACCCGGCGGCCGTGACCGCGCCCTACCTGCGCGATGCCATCGACGCCCTGCTGGCCGGCCGCGAACCAGCGGTGACGGCGACGCCGCCCCGAGGCTGCACGATCAAGTGGAAGGGCTGACCGACCAACCTGTCAGCCGCTGAGGTGCAGGACCGCGGCCGCGCGCAGCGCGCGGCGCTTGAGCCGCAGCAAGACGTCGTTGGCCGCCTCCAGCGGGAAGACCTCGACCTCCACGCGCACGGGGATCGCGGCCGCTGCGGCGAGGAAGTCGCGGGCGTCGGAGCGGGTCAGGTTGCTGACGGTGCGCAGGACTCGCTCCCCGTACAGCCTCGCATAGGGCATCTCGGGGATGCGGTCCATCGTCACGGCGTTGACGACCACCGTGCCCCCCGGGCGGACGGCCTCCAGCGCCGCGGCGACCACCTCGCCGGCGGGCGCAAAGACGATCGCGCGGTCGAAGGGGCGCGGCGGCCGGGTACCGGGCTCACCGAGCCAGGAGGCGCCCAGGGCTTCGGCGAGCGCCCGGTGTCCGGCGCCGCGCGTGACGACTCCGACCTCGCACCCCCAGGTCCGCGCCACCTGGATGGCCAGGTGGGCCGAGGCGCCGAATCCGAAGAGGCCCACCCGTTCGCCGGGCTGAACGCCGGCGACCCGCAGCGCTCGGAAGCCGATGGCCCCGGCGCACAGGAGCGGCGCGGCGTGGGCCGGAGCGAAGACCTCCGGCACCGGCACCACAAACGCCGCCTTGGCCACGGCGTAGTCAGCGAACCCGCCGTCGGTGTCGTAGCCGGTGAAGCGCGCCCGTTCGCACAGGTTCTCCTCCCCGCGCCGGCACGCCGGGCACACCCCGTCCGCCCAGGCCAGCCAGGTCACCCCGATGCGGGCGCCCACCATTGAGGCGTCCACCTCCGGCCCGATCCGGTCCACGACGCCCACGATCTGGTGGCCCAGGACCAGCGGCGACCGCCGCGCCGGCAGGTCGCCCTCCGCGATGTGGAGGTCGGTGTGGCAGACTCCGCACGCCGCCACGCGGATGCGGACTTCGCCTGGACCGGGCTCCGGGGGCTCGGCCGCCTCCAGGCGCAGGGGCGCCGTCTCGATGGGCGCGGGCGCCTGCAGGCGGGCGGCGCGCATGGCGGGCTCAGCGCACGCCGGCCTGGACGATCCGGCCGCCGGCGAAGCGCGTCAGGCGCCCGGCGGTCGCGGCCACGTGCGCCTCCAGGCGCGCGGGCTCGTACGAAGACGGCGCGTAGATCAGCATCAGGCACCGGCGGGTGGCGCCGGTGATCATGGTCCGCTGTGAGTCGCTGGTCGGGCTCCCACACGGCCCCTCGTCATCGGCAGCCACCAGGCGGCCGTCTGCGGCGTACCACCCCTTGCCGATCGCCTCGTAGCCCTCCCCGGGGCGGCCCCGGCGCAACACGATCCCCCCGGTCGTGCGGTCCAGATCGTGCAGCCCGATCGGCAGGAGGAACTCCAGCGAGCAGAGGTTGCAGATGTCCACCAGCGAGTTGATGCGGGGTAGACCCCCTCCGCGCAGGACCCGGCGCAGCAGCGCCTCGGACGACGGCCGGAGTTTGGTCGGGTCGACGCCGATGCGGTGGTAGAGTTCGCGCGCGGGCCGCACGCCGCCGATACCGGAAGGCTCGCGGCCCGCGTACGCCTCCCGCAGCCGCGCCGAGACGGCCTCGATCTCGGCCCACACCCCGGGATCATGATCCCGCACCGTCACGGCGTCCGCCTCGACGACCCCCAGGCGCAGGTAGGACGCCACGGCAGGGTCGATCCTCACCTCGGTCACGCGGTCTCCCCCTCCACCCGGCCCCCAAGCCATCCTCCAACCGCCATCATGCCGCAGCCGACATCCCTCCGCAAGGACATCGCGGCAGGCGCCGGACCGTCTGACGGCGTAGTGGGAGGTATGGCGCGCTGGATCCCGGCGGTCTGCGGGCTGCTTCTGGTGGCGGGGTGTGCCCGATCGGCGGGCCTCCAGCTTCAGCCGTATGCCAGCGCGCCACACGGGTTTGTGGTCTCGCGCCCTGTTTCCTGGCACCTGGTGGAGACCGAGGCAGGCCAGCGGATCTGGTTCCTGCCGAAGCCGCCCCCAGAGGGTGAGGTGCCCGAGGCGCAGGCCACCGAGTTCATCGTGGTCATGACGCGGACCGCCGACGGACCGCTGCCGGAGTTCGAGGTCCGCCGCCTGGCCATGACCTTGCTGCCGATGCACGGGGTCTCGGGCTTTCAGCGCACGCCGGAGACCACCGAGCGCGTCGCCTGGTACCGCTTCGAACTCACCGGGTCCACCCGCGGCCGCGAGTGGGCCTCGCTCGGCCTCCTGGTTACGGGGCCGAGGCGGCTGCACTACGCGGTCTGCGCCGCGCCGCTGGAGGCGTGGCGCGAGCGCCAGACACTCTGCGAGGCCGTGCTCCGTTCGTTCCAGCCGGGAGACCTGGCCCACTGAGGGAGGGAACCCGCCCATGCCGATGACGCGAAACCAGAAGGCCGACCTGCTGCGCCGTGTCGAGTTGTTCTCCGGCGTCTCGGCGAGGGCGCTGGGACTGATCGCGGACAAGACCGTCGAGGTGGCCTTCGAGCCCGGCCAGTATATCGTCCGCCAGGGTCAGGTCGGCACGGGATTCTACCTCATTGTCAGCGGAGGGGCCCGTGTGGTGCGCGGCGGTCAGGTCCTGGCCCGGCTGGGGCCGGGCGAGTGCTTCGGAGAACTCTCGGTCCTCGACCAGTCACCGAGGGTGGCGCATGTCCTCGCAGAGGAACCCACGACCTGCCTGGCTCTGGCGTCCTGGGACTTCACGAAAGTGCTGGAGAAGAACCCGAAGATCGCCCTGGGGCTGCTGAGGATCCTGGCCCGCCGCCTGCGCGCGGCGACAGATCAACCGCACCATTGAGGCCTCGGAGGGGCCTCGACGGTACCGTGCCTGGTCTGCGCGGCTCGGGCTCTCATCATCCGCCAGAGGTTCTCGGGTGTGAGAGGGAGTTCCGTCACCGCCACACCGGTGGCCGCCTGGACGGCGTTGCCCACCGCAGGGGCCACGGCCACAATGCCGCCTTCGGCCACCCCCTTGGCGCCATACGGTCCCGGCCCACCACCGTGCTCCACGACCTCGCTGCGAAACTCTTCCGGTACGTCCTCTGCCAGCGGCACCCGGTACTCCAACAGGCTCCCGTTCAGCAGGTGCCCCCCTTCGAACCGCAGCGCCTCGAACAGCGCGTGCCCCAGCCCCTGCACCGCCGCCCCCTCGTCCTGCCCTTCGCACAGGTCCCGGTTGATCGCCTTCCCAGCGTCCACCACCGACACGTAGCGCACCACCCGCACCGCTCCCGTCTCCGGGTCCACCTCCACCTCCGCCGCCCCGACTCCCATCTCCCAGAACGACCGGTCGTGCTCGCCCGGCCGCGTCCGGACATACCCTCGCCCGATGACCTCGCCCGCCGGCATCCCAAACGCGCCCGCCACGACCTCCGCGTACGTCGCCCGGCGCGCCCCCGCCCGGACTTCTCCGCCGCCGGCCTCCACCGTCTCGACCGGCACCCCCCACCACTCCGCCGCAAACTCCCGCACCTGCGCCAGGACGTCCCGGGCTGCCTCAAGCACCGCCAGCCCCATCGACACCGTCGTGCGGCTCATGCTGGTGGCCTGATCGTAGGGCACGGCCGCAGTGTCTGGCGGTGAGAGTGTCACCTGCTGCAGCGGCACGCCCAGCTCGAGCGACACAATCTGCCGGAGGATGGTCGAGGCTCCCTGCCCGATCTCCACGCTGCCACTGCTGACCGTGGCGCTGCCGTCGGCGTGCAGCCGCACCACAGCCGTAGACACCGTCCTGCTCCCGCCGCCGTCCTTGAACCCAAAGGCGAGCCCTCGGCCGCGGCCGCGCGGCAGCGGTTTCCCCCACCCGATCAGGTCCGCGGCCCGCTCCAGCATCTCCAGCGGCTCGCAGTCCATCGGCGGCTTCCCCGGCCGCACGACCTCGCCGCGGCGCACCACGTTGCGCCGCCGCACCTCCAGCGGATCCAGTCCCAGGCGGTGGGCCACGAGGTCCATCTGCCGCTCCGTGGCCCACGCCACCTGGGGACCGCCAAACCCGCGCATCGAGCCCGCCGGGACCTTCGTCGTGTACACACAGTACACGTCCACCCGGGCGTGCGGCGTCCGGTACGGCCCCAGCGCCCGCAGCGCCACCTTGTTGGCCACCCGCGGCCCGGTATCGGCATAGGCCCCGGTGTCCAGGTAGACGGTGTAGCGGCGCGCCACCAGGGTGCCGTCCCGGCGCACGCCGACCTTGACCGTGCAGACGGCCGCGTGACGCGTCAGGAGCTGAAACACCTCCTCCCCGTCCAGGATCAGCCGCACCGGTCGTCCCGCCTTGCGCGCCAGGGCGACGGCCAGCGGCTCCAACTTCGAGTAGGCCTTCATCCCGAATCCGCCGCCGACGGGCGGCGCGATGACCCGCACCCGGCTGAGCGGTAGCCCGAACAGCCGGGCGAGGTCCTGGGCGACGGGAAATGGGTGCTGGGTGGACGACCATACCACCACGCCGTCACCCATCCAGTGCGCGACCACCGCGTGCGGCTCCAGCGGAAGGGGCGCCACGGCCGGCACCAGGAAGCGGTCCTCAAAGACCAGGTCGGCTTCGGCCAGGCCCTGCTCGACGTCGCCTTGCACGAACTGGGCGTGGTGGCAGATGTTGGTCTGTGGCACGGGACTCAGGTTGCCCAGATCGCCGAACAGACCCGAGGGCTCCAGCGTCTCGTGGAGCACCGGCGCCCCCGGGGCGATCGCCGCTTCTACGGTGGGCAGGTCCGGGAGCGGCCTGTACTCCACGTCAATCAGCTGGCAGGCGGCGTCGGCGGTCGGCGTGTCCACGGCCGCCACCGCAGAGACCGGTTCGCCGACAAACCGCACGCGATCCGTCGCCACGATGGGCTGGTCCCGGTAGGCCACGCCAAAGTACGGGGCGGGCGGGAGGTCATCGCGGGTCAGCACGGCCACCACACCGGGTAGCGCAGCGGCCCGCGAGACGTCCACCCGCACGACGCGGGCATGCGGGTACGGGCTGCGCACCACCCTGGCGGCGATCGCCTCCGGCACGGGCAGATCCGCCGTGAACCGGGCCGCGCCGGTGACCTTGTGTTCCGCATCGAGCCGCATACCCGCCGCCTCCGATTCGGTACCGCCTACCGCTGGAGCCAGATCTCCCGGTACGACAGGATGCTCGGGTCGGGCAGGACCTTCAATCCCTGCACCCGCTTGCTGGCCGCCTTCAGCACCGGGAAGTAGTTGGTGAAGATCATCGGGGCGTCGTCCACGATGAACCGCTGCGCCTCAGCGTACAGGCGGCGCCGTTCGTTGACGTCGGTGATCTCCCGCGCCCGGTCCAGCAACCGGTCCACCTGGGCGTTGGAGTACCGCATGAAGTTGGTGCCACCCTGGATCGCTGAGGTGTGGAAATGGCGAAACATGTTGCCGTCGGGGTCGACGCGCCCGCTCCAGAACGACTGGCTGGCCTCGAAGGCGCCGGTGCGGAGGTTCCCCAGCAGCGTGCCGATGTCCACGAGCTGAATGGAAGCGCGCAACCCGGCGGCCGCGATCTGCTGCTGCACCAACTGGGCACGCGTCTGGTCCAGGGGTACGTTGCGCACCTGGAGGGCAAAGGACACGCCGCCGGGCAGGCCGGCCTGCTGCAGCAGCGCCCGTGCGCGGTTGGGGTCATATGAGTAGGCGCGCAGGGCGCTGTCGAACGCCCACATGCGGGGTGGAATCGGGCCGACCGCCGCCGATCCGGTCCCCCGGTAGGCCACCGTCCGGAGTGCCTCTCGGTCCACCGCCCAGGCAAACGCCTGGCGCACCAGCTTGTTGTCGAAGGGAGGCCGGCTGACATTCAGCCGGATCATGTCGAAGCCAAACGACTCGACCTCGTAGATCGCCAGGTGGGGACTGGCCTTTACCTTCCGTACGTCTCGCGGGTCGACCCAGTCGGCCAGGTCGACCTGTCCCGTGCGCAGCATGGTGAGCCGCACCGTGTCGTCGGGGACCACGCGGAAGACGAGTTCGTCCAGGAACGGCTCGCCCCGCCGCCAGTAGGCGGCGTTCCGCCGGAAGGTGATGCGATCGTCCTTCACCCACTCCACGAATTGAAACGGCCCGGTGCCCACGGGGTTGCGGCTGAGGTCTCGTCCGTGCCGCTCAATGGCCGCCGGCGACACGATGTAGCCGTTGCGATCTGTGAGGATGCTGAGGAACGGCGCGAACGGCTCCGAGAGGGCCACACGCACGGTGTGGCTGTCGACCACGTCCACCCGCTGCACCGACGCCATATCGGCCCGCAGCGGAGACCGGTTGGCGGGGTTGAGGATGCGGTCGAAGTTGATCTTCACGGCCTCGGCGTTGAGGTCCGTCCCGTCGTGGAACTTCACACCGCGCCGCAGGCTGAAGGTATAGACCTTGCCGTCGGGGGATACGTCCCAGCGCTCGACCAGCCAGGGCACCACGTTGAGGTTCTCGTCGATCTCGAAGAGCGGATCGTAGACGGCTCGGTAGATGATGCGGTCCTCTGGTGAGGTGGACAGCAGGAAGTCCAGCGTCACCGCGTCCCCGCGCAGCGCAAAGGTTAGCCGCCCGCCACGCTGGACCGCCGGCGCGCCGTGCCCCAGCCCACCCACCGTCGCCACCACCAGCAGGACCACCACTGTGCACACCGACAGGAGTCTCGTCACCTGTATCGCACCCCCTTCTTCTCTTGAGCTCGCCACCACATCAAACCCACGCCCCGCTAGCGCCGTCCCTGCAGGCGAGGATCCAGGAGATCCCGGAGCCCGTCCGCGAAGAAGTTGAGACAGAGGATCAGCCCCGCCAACAACGTCCCGGTGAGCAGCGGCCACCACGAAGCCGATTCCAGATACGGATACCCCTCCCGCAGCATCGCGCCCAGGCTGGGCGTGGGCGGCTGCACCCCCAACCCCAGAAAGCTCAGGCTGGCCTCGATCTGAATAGCGGTGGCCATACTGACGCTGGCGAACACGATCAGCGGGCCCAGGATGTTGGGCAGCACGTGGCGGACGAGGACGCGACCCTCAGCCATGCCGAGCGCCCGCGCGGCTTCCACGAACTCCCGGTGCCGCAGCGACAACACCTGTCCCCGCGTCAACCGGGCGAATGATGGTGCATACACGACGCCCACCGCCATGATGGTGTTACCCAGACCGGGCCCCAGGACCGCGTTGAGGGCCGTGGCCAGTACCAAGATGGGAAACGCCTGCAGGGCGTCGACTACCCGCATGGTCGCCGTATCCCACCATCCCATCCAGAATCCGGCCACAGCGCCCACGGTCAGCCCCACCGCTGCGGCGATCAGCACCGAGGCCAGACCGGCCACGAGCGAGACACGGATGCCAAACAGCATCCGGCTGAGCAGGTCTCTTCCCAGATGATCCGTGCCGAACAGATGCCGCTGCCCCGGTGAGGTCAGCAGCGCCGAGTAGTCCTGCGCCGCCGGGTCGTGGGGCGCCAGGTGTGGCGCCAGGATGCCGGCCGCGGTGATCACGGCCAGGGCGCCGGCTGCGGCCAGCACTACGGGGTTGCGCCGCAGAAAGCGGATCAGCCAGGAGGCTCGGGCTGCCCGTCTGGGATAGCGGGCCACACGCTCCGCAAGGTGCACCGTCGTCTCCATGCCCAGACGCTCCTAGCTCATGCGTACCGGATTCGTGGGTCAAGATACGCGTACGCCACGTCCACGACCAGGTTGGCCAGGACTACCGACAGGGCAATGACGAGGATCACCCCCTGCACCAACGGGAAATCGCGCGCAAAGAACCCGTCCACCAGCATCCGGCCCACGCCCGGCAGCGCGAACAGCGTCTCGATGACGATGGTCCCACCGATGATGGTGCGGACCTGCAATCCCAGGACCGTCACCACGGGAATCAACGCGTTCCGCATGGCGTGGCGTAGGACCACCACCGACTCCACCAGCCCCTTGCTGCGCGCGGTGCGCACGTAGTCTTCGCCCAACACGTCCAGCATGCTGCTGCGGATCATGCGCGTCAGGACGCCCGCCATGCCCATGCCGAGGGTCACCGCGGGGAGCAGCAGCGTCTTCAGCCCCTCCAGGGGGGCGGTGAATGGGTCGATGTAGCCACCGGCCGGGAGCCACGGCAACAGCACCGCCAGCCCCAGCACGAGGAGGATGCCCAGCCAGAAGTTGGGCAGCGAGATACCCAGAGTCGCCAGGAGCCGGCAGGCGTAGTCGGGAATCGTGTTCCGCCGGACGGCCGAGATGACCCCGGCAGGCACGGCGATCGCCAGGGAGATCGCCACCGCCAGCACGCCCAGTTGAAGGGTGGGGACCATGCGCCTGCCGATCTCCACGCTCACCTGCTGGTTCGTGCGCATCGACCGGCCCAGGTCGCCCCGCACGACCCGCAAGAGCCAATCCGCGTACTGGACGGGCACGGGTCGGTCGAGCCCGAACTCGGCGCGAATCCGCTGCAGCGTGGCCCGGTCGGCCTCGTCGCCGCCCAAGACGACCGCCGGATCCCCGCCCACGAAGATCAACAGGAA
Organism: Candidatus Fervidifonticultor octavus; assembly: GCA_031459655.1. Classification (GTDB taxonomy): domain Bacteria; phylum Sysuimicrobiota; class Sysuimicrobiia; order Sysuimicrobiales; family Humicultoraceae; genus Fervidifonticultor_A; species Fervidifonticultor_A octavus_A. Next base: position 10,098 of record JAVKID010000097.1, read on the forward strand.
CACCGTCAGGGTCACGAGTAGCAGTGTGATCGGCATCGCGCTCAGGCGCCCCAGGATGTAGGCGGTCACGGCGCCGACCTCCCGGCGGTCGCCGCCGTCGCCCTGGCCGCTTCCAGCACGGCCCCGATGATGCGGTTGTACCCTGTGCAGCGGCAGATGTTGCCGTGCAGCCAGCGGCGAACCTCGTCTTCAGCAGGCGTGGGCTGCGCGGCGAGCAGCGCCGAGGCGATCATGAGAAAGCCTGGGGTGCAAAATCCGCACTGCAGCGCCCCGTGCCGGATGAAGGCCTCCTGCAAGGGATGCAGCTGCGGTCCGGAGGCCAGCCCCTCGACCGTCCGCACCTCGCGCCCGCGCGCCTCAAAGGCCAGGTAGGTACACGCGCTGACCGGTCGGCCGTCCACCAGCACCGTGCAGGCCCCGCACACCTCGACGTCGCAGGAGCGCTTGGTCCCGGTGAGTCCCAGGCGGTCCCGGAGCACGTCCAACAGCCATTCGTGCGGAGCGACCTCCAGGGAACAAGGCTCGCCATTCAAGACGAACTCGATGCGCATCGGTCACTCCCTCCCCGCGACCTCCGAGAGGCAGTCCCAGATCGTCCGGCGGGTCATCACGTCTACCAGCGACCGCTTGTACTC
>JAVKID010000098.1:0-10676 GCA_031459655.1 Candidatus Fervidifonticultor octavus
GGCCTCGTCGCCGGAGCCCCCGACGACCCCCGGCTGGCCTCGCTGCCTGTGATCCGCGACCGCCTGGTGGTCGTCGTCCCGCGGGGGCACCGGCTGGCCGGTCGGCGCCGCCTGGCGCTGGAAGATCTGGTGGGGTGTCCGCTGGTCATGCGCGAGCCGGGGTCGAACACCCGCTCCCTGATCGAGCGCGCCTTTCAGGCCTGCGGCGCCGTCGTGGACCCGGCGATGGAACTGGAGAGCAACGACGCCATCAAGCGCGCCGTGGCCGACGGGATCGGAATCGCGCTGATGGCCCGGGCGGCGGTGGCCCAGGACCTGGCCAGCGGGCGCCTGGTGGCCCGTCCGCTCCGGCCACCGCTGTACCTGGACTTCTCCCTGGTCTACCACCGCGATCGGCTGCCCTCACCCTTGCTGGCGGCCTTCCTGGCGCTGCTGCCGAAGCGTGCCGGGGACACCGCGCGAGCCGCGCAGGGAGGGTGCGGTCGCGCCGCGTGATAGACTGAAGGGGGGATCGACCGAAGGGAGGAGTGCGTATGGGTCGACCGCCATGGTGGAGCGTCTTCCTCGTCCTCTTGCTCTTGGTCGCCGGGCTTCCAGGAGCGTTCGCCCAACCCAAGACCACGATCACGATCTGGTATCCGGCTGGCGACATCACCGCCAGCGCGTTCCATTTCCGCGACCCGACCCTGTTCCTGCCGTTCGAGGTCGCCCACAACGTCAAGGTGGAACCCGTGGCGCTGGTCTACGACACGATGCAGCAGAAGATTTTCGCGGCCGCTGCGGCCAGAGATGTCGCGGACATTCTCTTCGTGGACCAGTCGTGGGTGCCGGGATTCCTCAAAGAGGACATGCTGGAGCCGGTGGACCCCGCCAAGGCCAGGCGGTGGCTGGACTCCGTGTCCCCGGAGATGGTGGAACTGTCCGATTACGGCGGCGGGAAGATGTTTGGCTATCCCCAGTACGGCATTGACGTCTACGGAATCACGTGGAACAAGGCCCACTTCCGCGAGGCCGGGTTGGACCCCGAGCGGCCGCCCCAGACGTGGGATGAGCTGCGGGACGACGCCAAGCGGCTGACCGTCCGTGACGCGGCCGGGAACATCACCCGCGTCGGGTACGCCATCCGACATGTCGGGCATCCCCACGGCGTGGTGCACAAGCACCTGTGGGCGATCTGGGCGGCCGGCGCCGATCTGGTCGACAACCCGCTGGCCCTCAAGGGCGGCCAGCCCAAGTTCAACAACCCTGCCGGTCGCGCGGCCCTCAAGCTCGTCCACGACATGATCTACGTGGACCGCTCGACGAGCCTGGCCTTCCCCGACCCACGCGCGGCCTTCCTGCGGGGCATCGCCTCGATGCAGATCAGCGAGACCGTCAGCATCCGTGCCCGCCAGCCCCGCGAGGCGCCCGGCATGCCGTGGGGGACGGGATGGGGCACAGCCCTGCCGCCGGTGCCTAAGGCCGGCATGAGACCGGTGACCAACCTGAACGCGTGGATGTACACCGTACCCAGGCAGGCCAGGAACAAGGAGTTGGCCTGGAGGCTGATCGAGTGGGTCAACAGCGAGATCAAGGACTATGAGCTGGCCAAGCGGTTCGAGGCGACCCCCCGCTTCAAGGCCAACTGGGCCAAGGAACCGTTCAAGTCTGACTCCTACGCCCAGACCCTCTTGAAGATGTACCCCTATGGCCGCAAGTACCCCATCAACCTGGCCCTCAACGGCATCATGGACGCGCTGGGCGCCGCGATTCAGAACGCCTGGCACAACCGCATGTCCATCGAGGAGGCCCTTGCCCTGGCCGACCGCCAGGCCCGGCAGGCCATTCTTGACGCCACCAAGTAGCCTCGCCGCGCGCCTTGCCCCCCGCCTGTCCCGCGGAGCGACCCCCGGGGCAGGCGGGGGCGTCCGCAGGGCCCTCCGCCGAGCCTACCGTCGGCACTACCTCCACGCCTACCTGTTCGTCGCCCCGGTGTTGATCGCGTTTGGGCTGTTCCGGGTCTGGCCCGCCCTGCAGACGCTCTACTTCAGCGTCTTCAGGGTCGAGCTGCTGCGGGGCCAGCTGACGTATGTCGGATTCCAGAACTTCACCGATCTGGTGCAGGACGCGGTCTTCCAGCAGGCGTTTGTCAACACCGTCATCTACGCGGCGGTCATCGTCCCCGTGGCGGCGGGCCTCGGATTGGGGTTGGCGGTCCTGTGCAACGAACCGTTCCGCGGCCGGGAGGTCCTCAAGGCCGTCTACTTCGCCCCAATGGTGACCAGCACCGTCTCGGCGGCCATGGTCTGGTGGTGGCTCTACAACCCGCAGTACGGCCTCTTCAATGTGCTCCTTCGACTGCTGCACCTGCCGACGTCTTCGTGGTTGCTGTCCAGCACCATGGCCCTGCCTTCGATCATCCTCTTCAGTGTCTGGAAGACCGTGGGCTACAACATGGTGATCTACTTGGCAGGGCTCCAGGGAGTACCCCAGGAGTTCTACGAGGCGGCGACCCTCGACGGCGCCGGGGCCTGGCAGCGGTTCTGGCGCATCACCCTCCCGCTACTGGCGCCGGTCACGGCCTTCATCCTCATCTACAACGGGATCTTCGCCTTTCAGGTCTTCGACCAGGTGTTCGTGCTCACGGGGGGCGGCCCGGCCAATGCCACCAACGTGGTGGTCCTGGAACTGTACCGGCAGGCGTTCCAGCGGTACCGGTTCGGCTACGCGTCGGCCCAGGCCATGGTGCTCTTCCTGTTGATCCTCGGCGTCACGCTCCTGCAGTTCCGCGTGAGCCGCCGGTACGAGGTGACCTACTGATGGCGCGTCTGGCGGGACGCGCGGTCGTCGTGGTGGTCCTGGCAGGCGGGGCCGTGGTCATGATCCTGCCCTTCTACTGGATGCTGGTGACGGCCGTCAGCCCGACGCCGGAGATCACCGCCTTCCCACCCCGCTGGGTCCCCAGCCGGATCGTTTGGGACCACTTCCAGGAGGCCTGGGCGACCGCCCGCTGGCCGGTCTACTACAAGAACAGCGCGGTGGTGGCCGTCGTGTCGGTGGGCTGCTCGATGTTCTTCGGGCTGTTCGCTGGCTACGCGTTCGCGGTCTACTCGTTCCCCTTCCAGACTCCCCTCTTTCTCCTCATCCTCGGTACCCTGATGGTCCCCGTCCAGGTGACGAGCGTCGCCCTCTATGTGTTGCTGGCCCGCTGGGGGCTGGTTGATACCTACACCGGCATCCTCGCGCCGAACCTGGCCAGCGCGTTTGCAGTCTTCCTGATCCGTCAGGCGATCCGGTCGATTCCCACCGACCTGGTGGATGCGGCGCGCATCGACGGCGCCGGCGAGGTCCGGATCGTGCTTGGCATCGTGGCGCCCCTGATCAAGCCGGTGCTGGCCGCCGTGGCGATGATCCTGTTCCTCAACAGCTGGAACGACTTCCTCTGGCCGGTCATTGTGATCAACTCGGAGCACATGCGGACCCTGCCGGTGGGCATCGCGCTCTTCAAGGATCCGTATGGGTTCATCAACTACGGACCGTTGATGGCGGCCACCGTGATCGCCATCGCCCCCATGCTGGCAGCCTACGCCCTGTCCCAGCGTTTCATGATCCGCGGGATGGCCCTTACCGGCCTGAAGTAGCCGTCGGGTGGGCCGTCTCGCATCCGGCGGGGCTGCGCGGGCGCCTACTTGGAGTGCTTGTCGGCGACCTTGGTGGCGCCGTAGGCGTCGGGCTTGATGACCGCGGCATAGCCGCTGCCGGAGACCATCCCGACGACTTCTCGGATGATCCGCTTGGTCTCGCCGTTGGGGCCCACGTCCAGGTGGATCTCCACCGGCAGCTTCGAATAGCCGTTGCGGGCCAGCTCGGTGGTGATCATGTGGGCCGTTTCCAGCGAGAGCGACGTCTCGAACAGGATCCGCTGCCGCAGGCTCTCGATCTTCCGGTTTCGAAACTTTCGGTAGAAGTACCGGCCGCCGTGGCCGACCCGGTGGACGATGACCGCGGTCACGAAGCTGGTGTCATCCGACAGCAGGGAGTCGGTGCCGATGATCAAATGGTAGGTCTGGTCGGGCTCGCTCTTCATGTACCCGACCAGTTGGCGGAACATCTGCTCGAATGTCAATCTGCCCAGGGTTGGGCTCACGAACTCCATGCTGATCGCCTCGCCGTTTCAGTATACTGCGCGTCCGTCTCGGCGAACAAGGCGTCAGCGGCGAGCGCGGACACGGCGGTCCAGGAGGTCCCCCGTCCCTACAGATCCCGCCGGCCCTCCAGCGCCCGCGCCAGCGTCACCTCGTCGGCGTATTCCAGGTCGCCCCCGACCGGCAGGCCGTGGGCGATGCGAGTCACCCGGACGCCGAGCGGTTTGAGCACGCGCGCCAGGTAGATTGCCGTCGCCTCGCCCTCGACCCGGGGGTTGGTGGCGATGATCACCTCGCGGACCGCACCGGTCTGCACGCGGGTCAGCAGGTCGGGGATCTTGAGATCGTCGGGGCCGATGCCATCCAGGGGGGAGATCGCGCCGTGGAGGACGTGGTAGCGCCCCCGGAACTCGCGCGTGCGTTCCAGGGCGATGACGTCGCGCGGATCCTCGACGACGCACAGGACGCCCGCGTCCCTGCTCTGGTCCGCGCAGATGGCACACGGGTCCACATCGGTGATGGTGAAACACGTGGAGCAGTCCCGCATCCGGGCCTTGACGTCCAGGATGGCGTCTGCCAGGGCCCGGACCTCCTCGGGCGGCAGCCGGAGGATGTGGAAGGCCAGCCGCTGCGCCGTCTTGGGACCCACGGTCGGCATCTTGGAGAGTTCGTCGATCAGGCGGGCGAGCGGCTCCGGGTAGTCCATACGCGTCGGACCGGCGGCGGTCAGGCCGCTCAGGGGCCCAGCAGGCCGGGAATCTGGAGCCCGCCGGCGATCTGGCGCATGCGGCGCTCGGCCAGCGCCCGGGCGTTGCGCTGGGCCTCGTTGACTGCGGCCCGCACCAGATCGGCTAGGAGCGCCACATCGGCGGGGTCCACCACGGACGGGTCGATGTGCAACTCCAGCAGTGCGCCGTGGCCGTTGGCGACCGCGCGGACGACGCCGCCTCCGGCGGAGGCCTCGAGCCTCTCGGCGGCCAGTTCTTCCTGGATGCGCGCCATCTCGGCCTGCATCTTCTGCGCCTGCTTCAGCATCTTGTGCACATCGCCCATCCGCACGGGCGTGCCTCCTTCAGCACAGGGGCGCGCGGCACCGGCGCATCAGCCGGCCGGCCGTTCGTTGACGATCCGGGCGCCGAAGAGTTCCCTGGCCCGTTCAATGAACGGACTGCCGTCTTCGATCTTGCCGCCGTCGGTGGCCGACGCCGGAGTGGCATCCTCCCCGGCGGCCGCCGCCGGCGCCTCGCCGGACGTCGGTGGGACCGCCTCGAACAGCTGGCACCGGAAGCGCAGCGGGCGCGCCAGGACCTTGGTGAGCGCCTGTTCTACGATTTCGCGGTTCTCGGGCCGGTTCAGGTTCTCCATGTGGAAGGTGTAGGCTGACCGTAGGCCGACCACCAGCGTGTCGCCGGCCACTTCCAGGGGGGTTCCGTCGATGAGCAGCGCGTGGCAGATCATCTTGGTGCGCTTGATGTCCTCCAGCACGCGCGCCCACTGCCGGCGGACTTCATCGATAGTCACCAGGCTCGACGCGGGTTCCGCCGGTCTCTCCGGACGGCTCTTGGGGGTCGCGGGTGGGGGTGGTGTCCCCGGAGGACTCGCCGGGGCCGCCCGTGGGGCCGGACTCTCCGGGCTGCTTCCGGCCGCGGGGCGCGATGCCGGCGCCGGGTTCGCGGCGGCTTCGAGCCGGTCGAGCCGCGCCAGCACGCTCTCCAGGGTGGGATCCATCTCCGGCCGCGCCAGCCGGACCAGCGCCACCTCGAGGGCCAGCCGGGGCTGCGTGCTCCACCGGGCATCGCTGGAGGCGTCGCCGAGCACGCGCACCGCTCGGAGGAGATCGGCGACCGTTGCCTCCTCCACCTGGCCGGCCAGCCGCGTGTAGTGGTCCTCGGGCGCATCCAGGATCTCGGCGGCCAGCGGACCGCACGTCTTCACCAGCAGCAGGTCCCGGAAGTGCTCCACCAGCGCGCGCAGGACCTGCCGGATGTCCTTGCCGGCATCGGCGGCTTCCTGGGCCAGGCGCAGCGCTGCAGCCACATCGCGGCGCAGCACCGCGTCGGCGAAGGCGGCGGCCACGTCCTCGGCCACCAGGCCCAGCACCTCCGTGACCAGCGTCCGGTCGATCGCCCCGGCGGCGTAGGCGCTCAATTGATCCAGCATCGACTCCGCGTCGCGCACCGAGCCGTCGGCGCTGCGGGCGATCTGGGCCAGGGCCGCGTCGTCGATGGCGATGCCTTCCTGCTGGGCGATGGTGCGCAGCCGCGCGGCGATCTCGCGGAAGGAGACGCGGCGGAAATCGAAGCGCTGGCACCGCGACAGGACCGTGGCGGGGATCCGGTGGGGTTCGGTCGTCACCAGCACGAACACGGCGTGCGCGGGAGGCTCTTCCAGCGTCTTCAGGAGCGCGTTGAAGGCGCTGACCGAGAGCATGTGCACCTCGTCGATGATGTAGACTTTGTACCGGCCCTCCGTCGGTGCCAGCACGATCTTCTCTTTCAGGTCGCGGACATCGTCGACGCTGGTATTGCTGGCCCCGTCGATCTCGATGACGTCCATGCTGGTCCCGCGCGCGATCGCCTGGCACTGGGGACAGGTGTTGTCCGGCGTCGGCGTGGGCCCGCTGGCGCAGTTGAGGGCTTTGGCCAGGATCCGGGCCGTCGTGGTCTTGCCGGTTCCCCGGTGGCCGGCGAAGAGGTAGGCGTGGGTGATCCGGCTGGCCTTGATGGCGTTCTGCAGAGTGCGCGTGATGCGCTCCTGCCCGATGATCTCCTCGAACGACTGCGGACGCCAGCGGCGGTAGACGGACATGTGCGACACAACGGACACCTCGGCCCAGGGTACTTCGGCGCCGCTGCACGCGCTCCTTGCGCCGGCCGTCGCGCGTCGGTCGATGCCGGCGGCGGAGGAAGCCGCTCGGCAGCCGCCGAATCCCCAGACCGTTGATGGGGTTCTCCGCGGTCTATCCCGTTCCCGAGTCCACGGTCGCGACGGCCGTGATGCTGGTGATCGTGGGCACGGCGGGGCTGTCCGTGTACCTGCTGGCCTATCGGCCGACGGGCGGCCGCGCGACGTGGGGGATCAGCGAGATCGCCGCCGTCACGATCCTCTTCCTGGTGACGCTGCCGCTGGTGGCGTTGTTGGCTGGGGTCGGCATCCCCCTCAACCTGGCCGACCTGACCGTGGTCATGCTGGCGCAGAACGTCCTGCTGGTCGGGATGCCGGCCTACGTGGTGACGGTGCGGTACCGGCGGCCGCTGGAGGCGCTGGGTCTGCGGGCCGACGGATGGCCGCAGCACGCCCTCCTGGGCCTCGCTGCCGGCGCGGTCACGACGCTGGTGTTCAACAGCGGGGAGCAGGTGGTGGTCTACCTCTTCGGCCTCGTCGAAGGCGCGGAGCAGGCCGCCGCGCGCGCCGCCGCGGAGCACCTGGCGGATCCGCTGCGCCCGCTCCTCTCGAACCTCACGAGCACCCCCTCGCTCGTCTGGCTGCTGGTCTTGCTCGCCGTGGTGGTCCCGATCGGGGAAGAGGTCTTCTTCCGGGGGTTCGTCTATGGAGGCCTCCGGGCGCGGTGGGGCATCACCGTGGCTGTGCTCGCCAGTGCCGGTTTCTTCGCCGTCGTCCACCGGCAACTTGTCCACGGGGTTCTGATCTTCCTGCTGGGCGTCGTCCTGGCGTTGCTCTACGAGCGCACGCGGAGCCTGGTGCCGGCGGTGGTGACCCACGCGCTGACCAACATCCTGGCGGTGGTGTCGATCTGGCGGGGGTGGGGGATCTAGTCGCCCGCCCCGAGACCACCGCAGGCGGTCTCTGGATCCCGACTATCCCTCGCGCTGCTTCCGGACTTCCACCTGTCCGGCGACGCCCATCACGTGGAAGCCGCTGTCGGCGAAGATCGTGTTTCCCGTGACCGCCCGTGAGAGGTCGCTGGCCAGGAAGACGGCCACGTCGGCGACGTCCTCCTGGGTGACGTTACGCCGCAGCGGGGCGATCTCTTCGACCGCGTCCCGGAATCCCGACAGGCCGCGGACCGCGCTGGCCGCCAGGGTCCTTAGCGGCCCGGCCGAGATGGCGTTGACCCGGATGTTCTTCGGCCCCAGTTCGGCCGCCAGGTAGCGCACCTCGCATTCCAGCGCGGCCTTGGCCACCGCCATCACGCTGTAGGAGGGGACCACCCGCTCGACGGCGTTGTAGGTCAGCGTCATGATGCTGCCGCCCCCGGCGGCCTCCAGTAGCGGCCGGGCGGCGCCGGCGCACCTGATGAGCGAGTACGCGCTGACGTCGAGGGCCATGGCGTAGCCCCTGCGCGAGATCTCCGAGAACGGCCGGGAGAGGTCTTCACGGTTGGCGTAGGCCAGGCAGTGGACCAGAACGTTCAGCGTGCCCCACCGCTGGCCCAGGCCCTCGAAGACGGCGGCGATCTCCTCATCGGAGGTGACGTCGCACTTGAAGGTGGGGAACGCCTCCGCCCCGCCGATCTCCCGCAGCAGTTCGACGAGGTTGTCCTTCAACCGCTCGTTCTGGTAGGTGAAGGCCAGGGACGCGCCCTCGCGCTGGAACGCCCGGGCGATCCCCCAGGCGATGCTGCGGTTGTTGGCGACCCCCATGATGAGGGCGCGTTTCCCCTCAAGGAGCACGATCCACCTCGCGGCGAGGCATAAGGCTCCCGGCCCCGACAGCCCGCTATCCGGGTTCGGGGCCGAAGCCTGGCCTCCTCCGTTGGCCCGTTAGTTCGTCCTCCGTACGGCGAGCCCGTGGGGGTCGCCACCTCCTGAGGGGATCACCCCGAGCAGGCGCCGCGACGCAGTGCTCATGACCGCGAACCCGGGCGTGGACCCCCGCAGTGCGTGGGGGTCGCCGGTCACCGGTTCGCCGCGCAGCGTGAAGAACGCCCGACTCCCGTCGGGGGAGAAGACGACGAGGTCGGGTCGGTCGCCGGCGGGGACCTTTGCGATGAGCCGGTAGGTCCGCGCGTCGAGGATGGCGACCTCATTGGACTGCCGTCCCACGACCCACACCTGGGTGCCGTCCGGGGTCTCCATCAGGCCGTGGCTGTCTTTGATCGGAAGCCGCTGGTGGTGGAGCAGGGCATGGGTCGTGGCGTCGAAGACGTAGAACGTGTCGTTCTTGGCCTCGGGATTCCTGGGGTGGAATCCCACGTTGGTGTACATCCGCCGACCGTCGGTCGCCAGCAGGGTGCCGCAGGCCTCGTAGCCCACGTCGGGGACGAGCACCCGGGCGATCCCGGTGACCAGGTCCAGCGCGGCGATGTTTCCCAGGATATTCCGGGCGGCGTCTCCGCCGTTAGTGACGTAGACGGTGCGGCCGTCGCGGGTGAACCAGGCGCAGATGGGTCGGACGCCGCCTGTGGGGATTCGCCGCGCGGCGCGGAAGGTCTGGCCCTCCACCAGGATCTCCGACACATCGTGGCTACCGATGTTGGTCACCAGCACGCGCCGGCCGTCGGGGGAGGCCACCGCCATGTGCGCCGACGGCCCGGCCGGCACGCGGGCGACGACCCGGCGGGTGGCCGCCTCGATGACGAGCACGTTGGCGGTGTCGCGGGCCGCCCCCACGTTGGCGACGAGGGCGTACCGCCCGTCCGGCGTGAACAGGATCATGTGCGGCCGGCTGGAGGCGGGGACCCCGTCATCATCGACCTGGAACTCGGCGAGTTTGGCCAGCGTCTGCCCGTCATAGACCAGGAGCGTATCGGTGCCCTGGTTGGCCACCCAGACCTCGTAGGCCGGCGCCTGCGAGGCCGCCCGGCCGGCGAGGCCGCCGACGAGCAGGCTGCCGCCCATGACGCTCCACAGCAAGAATCCCCATAGCGGCCGATGCATCGCTGTCACCCCCTGAGGCGGACAGATTGGCTTTCCTCAATCCTGTTGACCAGATAGTCCACAAACACCGGCACCGGGTCAAACCCGACGACCCGCGGCGCGTCGGTCACGAAGTTCGACAGGACGTTAATGTCGTAGAAGTAGAGCCCCCCGTCGCGGGCGCTGATCAGGTACTCGATCCCGCCCACGTCGATCCGGGCCGCTTGCGCGATGCGCAGCGCCGAGGCGACGATCTCCGGCGGTGGCGTGTAGCCTTCCACGCGCAGCGTCGTGCGAGGGAGGTCTGCCGGGCAGTAGTCCATCGGCGCCGGGGCGGGCGCCGGAGGCACTGCCCGCACGGTCGGTGCGGCCGCTTCTTGCCCCGGTGCGTCCACCGCGCAGATGTCGGCCGGGCACAGGTTGAATCCGGCGTCGGGGTTGGGGTAGACCTTGATGGCGTAGAGGAACCGGCCGTCGAGGACCTCGACGCGGACGATCGCGCCGCCGACCGGGGGATGGTATTCCTGCACCAGCGCGGTGTGGTCGATGCCCAGATCGAGGCGGCCCCCGGCCACCGCGGTGTCGAGCTGGTCGGGGGTGTCGAACCGCCGGATCTTCGCGCCGCTGCCGCCGATGTTCGGCTTCACCAGCAGCGGGAAGGCTAGGTGGCGCGCCGCGTTCTCCACCCCGGCCGGGGTGTTCACCACGCGCGTGCGCGGGTGGGGGAGGTCCA
>JAVKID010000099.1:0-10116 GCA_031459655.1 Candidatus Fervidifonticultor octavus
CGGCTGCGAACTCCTCAAACCGGACGGCCCTGGGGATCCCGCCAAGATCGGGACGCTCCGTGACGTAGGGAACCACGATCACCCGCTCCAACGCAGGGATCCCGCGCGCGACGGCCGCGGCGTTGGCCAGGGTGTCGAACCGCTGGCCCTTATAGACATAGCCGTCCGCCGTGAAGAGCACCTTCGGGGACACCTGACCCAGCCGATCCAGCGCCGCCTGGGGGCCGAGGTCGGTGGCGCAGGACGCCCAGGTGGCGCCCAGACTCGTCGCGGCCAGCATGGCAACCACGGTCTCGATCAGGTTGGGCATGTAGGCGACCACCCGGTCCCCGGGCGCAACACCCTCGGCGCGCAGCGACGCCGCCAGGCGTGCCACCAGGTCGGCGAGCGCGGCGAAGGTCAGGGAGGCCCTCGTGGAGGTCTCTCCCCTGAACACCAGGGCCGGGCGGTCGTCCCGGTACCGGAGGAGGTGCTCGGCAAAGTTCAGCCGGGCGCCGGGAAACCACCGGGCGCCGGGAAACCGGTTCAGATCATCGACGACCGCGTCGTACCCCCGGGAAGCCCGGAGGCCTCCGAACTCCCACATGGTGGCCCAGAACTCGGGGATGTGTTCGACCGACCAGGCCCACAGCTGCGGGTAGGAGGCGATCTGGAGGCCGTACCGGTCGTTGACGATCTGGATGAACCGGGTGATGTGGGCCCGGCGCTTGCGATCCTCGGAAGGCACCCAGAGCGGCCGCTTCATGGACGATTACTGGCTGGCGGGCGACTGGCTGGCGCCCCGACCGGGCGATGGCACCCGGCGTCCGCCCTCCAGCGTACTACGCCGCGGCGGGCAGGAAAAGAGAACAGGAGCTCGCCGTGTCGGGCTCCTGCCCCCAGCCGCCAGAGCGCCGGCCCCTCAGCGCTCCGGCCCGGTGGGCAAGTCGAGTTCCCGGTCCGGGTAGACCGTGCCCGCCGGCAGGACGATCCTCACGGTCGAGGGCTGCGCAACGACCTGCACGGTGACATACCGGATGGTGTCCACCGGCATGATGATCGCCGGCCCCGGCAGCGGGATCAGGTAGAAGAGCCGCCCCTTGACCTTGGCGCCGGCAGGCGTCCCCATGCGGACAATCTGACCCGGCGGGATCATCGGCGGCCCGGGCGGGCCGAACCCCAGGAATCCGCCGCTGGACGTGCGCACCAGGTAGAACGTATAGCACCGCCCGCCCGCGATGGCGACGGAGCTCAGGACGAACGGCCGATCGAAGCAGTACGCCTCGCCCTGGCGCTTTACTTTGACGACCGTGGCCGGTTCCTTCACCTTGACGGTCGGCCCGGCCCCGGCCGCGGCCAGGGGGGCCAGCATCAGCCACCCCGCCAGGATCCCCGCAACCCACCGATCCGTGCACATGAAGGCTCCCCTCCTCGTCGCCGTGCATCGTCGGGTGCGACTCCGGCTCAGGTCGTCCGCCGAGTGGGTTATGCCCACCGTCTGTCTCCCATAGCCTTACGCAACTGCGAAACGGGAGGTTCCTCCCCCGGCTCAGCGGCCGCCGGCTGACAGGATCCGCTGGAGGTCGCGCGGGCTGATCGTCACGGCCATCGCCACGGCAGCGGCGACGGCCGCCCCGATCAGGCACGCCGAGAGGGCGGCGATCACCGGGTCCTGCTGCCGCTGCAGGTAGTAGAACATAGCCACGGGCAGGGTCATGTTCTCAGTCTTGACCAGGAAGAGCGATGTCTCCACCTGGTCCCACGAGATGATGAAGGCGAAGAAACCGCTGACCGCCAGCCCCGTCCGGATCTGGGGAAGCGTGACCTTCCAAAAGGTCACCAGGGGCGAAGCGCCCAGATCGGCGGCGGCTTCCTCCAGGGACCGGTCGGCGGACACCAAGGCGGCCGAGAGGATTGAGATGGCAAACGGCAGGGTCACCATCAGGTGGGCAAGGATCAGGCTGTCCAGCCCGCCAAACCGGCCCAGCACCACCGCGTAGATCAGCATGGCCACCCCGAAGGCGATCCGGGGGACGATGAGGGGGGCCAGGAAGAGCGCGCGCAGCACCTCTCGACCGAAGAATTGGTAGCGCACCAAAGCCAGCGAGGCGAGGGTCCCCACGATCAGGCTCACCAGCGTGGCGGTGGCGGCGATCACCAGGGAGTTGAGTGCCGCGCGGAAGAGGGCCTCCTGCTGAAAGAGCTTGGCAAACCAGCGCAGCGAATAGCCCGGAGGCGGGAAGATCAGGTACGAGGCGCTACTGAAGGCGAACACCATGACGAAGATGATGGGGGCCAGCATGAAGACCGCCACCAGCCCCAGGAGGACGAAGAGCGTCAGGCGGACGGGATCGCGGCGAGCCCTCACGCCCGGGCCACCTCCGCCCGGCTGTACGTGCGCCGGGCCAGCAGGTTGCTGGCGGCCAGGATCGCCGCCGCCAGCGTCAGCAGCACCAGCGCCACGACCGCGGCAAACCCGAGGTTGACCGCCTCCATGTCCCGGTAGATCAGCCCGGAAAGGATCTGGACCTTGCCCCCGCCCATCAGGAACGGGGTGACGAAGGCGCTCACGGTCAGGGTGAAGACGATCTGGGCACCCGCGATGATGCCGGGCAGCGTGAGCGGCAGGGTGACGCGCCGGAACGTCTGCCAGCGGGTGGCCCCCAGATCCATGGCCGCGTCTTTCAGGTCCCGCTCCAGCTGCCCCACCACGCTCAGGATGGGGAAGACCGCAAACGGCAACAGGATGTGGACCATCGCGATGACGATCCCCGTGGTGTTGAAGATGAGGGGGATCGGTTCGCGGATCAGCCCCAGCGCGCGCAGGACGTAGTTGACGACCCCGGTATTGGACAGGAGCAGCAGCCACCCGTAGGTGCGGACGACGACGCTCACCAGGATCGGCGCGAACAGGACCACGTAGGCGGCCAGCGCCCAGCCCGGCCGCTGGATCTTGCTGATGGCGTAGGCCGCCGGATAGCCGATCAGCAGGCTCAGTCCGGTCACGACTACCGCGAGGCGCAGCGTGGTGCCCACCACGCCCCAGTAGTAGGGATCGACCAGGAACCGCTGCCAAGCGGCCCAGGTGAAGCGCGGGGTGCCAGCCGCCAGGAACGGGTAGACGCTCATCACCACCAGCACGGCCATGCAGGTCCAGAAGACGGCGATCGAGAGCCCGACGGCTGGCGCCAGCAGGGGGACGTGGACAAAGCGGCGCAGCAGGGGACGCCAGCCTCGACGTGGGCGGACGACCGTGAGCGCCTCCACCCGGCCCATGCCCCAGCTAGTCAGCCAGGACGACGCTGTGGTGGGCAGACCAGCCGGCGAGGATCGTTGCACCGGGCATGAGACCCTCCATGGCGTCGCTGGGGAGTTCGGCGGTGACCGTGACGTCGCCGGGGATGGTCACCCGGGCGCGGACGACCGACCCCATGAAGGCCACATCCCGGATGCGGCCTTCCCAGCGGTTCTGCGTCTCCCCGGCCGCGGGCCCGAGCTTGATGTGTTCGGGGCGGATGGAGACCGTGACCGCCGACCCCTCCGGCGGCGCGCCGTCCCCGGCCGCCCAGAACTGGAGCCCGCCGACCCGGACGAGCACCCCCGCCGGTCCCGCCCCCACCACTCGGCCTTCAAGAAAGTTGGCCTCCCCGATGAAGGCCGCCACGAAGCGGGTCTGCGGCCTGGCGTAGATCTCCTGGCTGGTGCCGACCTGCTCGACGCGCCCGGCGCGCATGACGGCGATGCGGTCAGACATGACCAGGGCCTCGCTTTGGTCATGGGTGACGTAGACGAAGGTCGTCCCGACTTGGTGCTGGAGGGCCTTGAGTTCGGATTGCATCTGCAGGCGCAACTTGAGGTCCAGGGATCCCAGCGGCTCGTCCAGGAGGAGCACCGCCGGCTCGTTGACCAGCGCCCGAGCAATCGCCACCCGCTGCTTCTGCCCGCCAGACAGCTGGTGGATCTCCCGTCCGCCGTAGCCGGGGAGGTCCACCAGCTGCAGCGCCTGCTCCACCTTGCGGGCGACGACCGCCGGGGGGAGCCGCCGCAACCGCAGCCCGAAGGCAATGTTCTCGGCGACGGTGAGGTGCGGGAAGAGTGCCAGGTGCTGGAAGACCATGTTGGTGGAGCGCCGGTAGGCAGGCAGGTCGGTCACCACGGCGCCCCGCAGAACGATCTGCCCGGCCGTCGGAAACTCCAAGCCGCCGATCATGCGCAGGGTCGTCGTCTTTCCGCACCCCGAGGGGCCCAGCAGAGAGAAAAACTCGCCCCGGCGGATCTGCAGCGAGATGCGGTCGACAGCAACGACGTCCCCGAAGTGCTTCGAGACGTCGCGGAGTTCGACGTCGACGTCCACTAGCGCCCCATGCGGGCCACCACTTCCTTGTCCCAGCGCTCCCGCCAGACCGTCTCATTCTGCGCGATGGTGGCCCAGTCGAACTGGATGGCCCGTTCGGTCTCCCGCGGGCTGTACATGGGCAGGGTGCGCAGGCTGGGCGGGACCACGACCTTCGTCGAGGTCGGCACGAAGTAGGTCAGGGCCGCCCACCGCGCCAGCCACCGCTCGGAGAGGATCAGGTTGATGACCCCCTCGGCGATGCGCTTCTGTTGCGGCGTCACGCCCTTGACCACCACCAGGAAGAGTGGGAAGGCGATGGTCCCTTCGCGGGGGATCACGAACTCGAGCGGCGCGCCCTGCTCCTTCCAGGTCAGGACGTTGCCGCCGAACATCGCGGCCAGATGCGCGTCGCCGCGGACGACGAGGTCGCGGATCTCGACGTTGCTGTTGGCAAACGCCACGAACTGGCTGGCACGCTCGCTCCACAGCCTGAAGCCGGGGTCGATGTTCTTCTCGCTGCCGCCGTTGAGCCTGGCGGCGATCACCAGGCCGTTGGCGTACCAGGCGTACTTGATCGAGGTGACCTTGCCCCGGAACCGCGGGTGCCACATGTCGGTCCACGACGTGGGTGGCTCCCTGACGAAGTTCGGATTGTACATCAGGCCGACGGGGGCGATGGAGAAGCCGATGCCCTTGTTCCCGGCCCGCTTGTAGGGTTCGGCGATGTTGGCCGCGTTGGGGATGTTGCGCAGATCCAGCGTCTCCCACAGGTCATCTACGTCGCCCTGGTAGGTGAACTGGGTATTGCTGTAGCCAAAGTGGACCAGCGGCCGATCCGGGGTGAGCTTGCGGGCGCTGACCATCTTGGGGTAAACTTCGAAGTTTTGTCCCTCCAGGACCTCAATGGACACGCCCGGGTTGTTCTGCATGTAGAACTTGGTCACCTCGTGGGCTACGACGGGCAGGTTGAGCCCTGACCAGACGAACATGGTCAGGCGCTCGGTGGGGCCGGCCGACGCCCATTGCGCCAGTCCGAACGTGGTCCCGCCGATGTTGGCCAGCGCGAACAGGCCGAGCCCGGCCTTCGTGCTCTCTGCCAGAAACGCCCTCCGCTTCATCCGCCCTGCCATCTTACCCCCCTCCCCCGGCCGGCCTCCCTGCCGGCTTCAGTGATTGGTGACAACGCGCGCACCTTCCAGGTTGCCGAGCATGTAGGCGTAGTCCCCGGGGTTCACCGGCGTGACTCCTGGCCGCAGCAACAGCACCACGTTGCGATCGAACGGTGCGCGGAACTCCTCCAGCGTCTCAAAAGTATGGGGCGAGACCACGCGGCCTAGGAGCGTCCCCCTGGGAACCTCCCGGATGATCGCCTCTGGCCCCATCTGGGAGTACAGCAGGCCCCCGTGGCCAGGCCGCAGCGTAGCCATCTCCCGGACCACGACCTGGCGGGCCGGCAGCTCCGGGCGGCCGTCGAGCATGCCCAGGTGGCGCATCACGTTCAGCACGCCCCGGACGCCCATCTCGACATACTGGCCGTCGAGCGCATAGCCGCCGCCGATTTCGGCTACCACCGACGCCTTCTGGCGGGATGCGGCCAGCGCGCCCATGGTGCCCGCGTAGCCTTCCACCTGGCGGACTACCCGTTGGCCAAAAGCCAGCGCCAGGTCCAGGTCCCGCAGGCTGATGCTGTAGTCCACGATCGGAAAGGTCCCGCCGGCGTGGAGGTCGACCAGGTGCGTCACCTCCTCCAGGAAGTTCACCTCCAGGGCCCGGGCCAGCCGCGATGGAAGGTCGCCTGCCGGATCCCCGGGGAAGACCCGGTTGAGGTTGCTGATCTCGACAGCCAGCGGCATGCCCCGGGTCACGGTCTGGAAGGCCAGCGGGTTGGCCACTGGCAGAAGCCGCACCCTCCCTCGCAGGCGGTGCGGGTCCAGCGCCTCGCGCACCCGGCGGATGATCTCCGGCCCGGTGACCTCATCCCCATGGATCAGGGCCGAGACCCCCAGCGTCGGCCCGTCGCCGGCCCCGTCGATCTCGTGGACGGCCACCCGCAGCGGCACCCCGCTCGCCAGGGTGCAAACGTCGATCCAGCGCACGGATGCGGTGGGCACGTTGCTCCCGATGGACCCGCGTGGAAATCGGCGCGGTGTTCGGTGCCGGCACGGCCGTTTCCTGCTCACGCGGCAGGCGCAGGCCAGACGTGGTACACTGAGTAGGTGAGACGCTCCCCGCGACTCCCCACCCGGCACGATCCTCGGACGATCTACGAGGTCCACAAGGATCGAGCGACCGGCCTGACGGCCTCGGAAATCGCCGTCAAGCACGGCCTCTCGCCGATGACGGTTCTCGGCGTCCTCAGGCCGACCTCGCACCCCGAAGCCCTGCGGAATCCCTACGTCTTCCACAGCGGCGCCCTGCCGGCCAACGCCGCCCTGCAGATGTACTGGCTCGGCTACATCGCCGCCGGCGGGCGCGTGGCCGGCCAGAACCTGCTCTCCACCCTGGTCCTGGCGATCCATCCGCAGGATACGGAGCACGTCCAGTGGCTCTTGAAGGATCTCGGCATGGGCCGGGTCCGGTGCGAGGTGGTGGAGAGCAGTCTTGAGGGGCGCCAGGTCTACATCCGGGATCGCAGCCTGGCCGAAACGCTCCTCCAGTGGGGGATCGCCGCGGCCCCCAACGAAGGCTCGGTCCCGGTCGAGTTCATCCCGCGTGCGCTCGTGCCCGACTTCCTGCGGGGGTACCTGGAGGGCAGCCGGCGCACCCCGCCCTTCGGCGGGACGCGCGCGGTCGTCCCCTCCCCACGCTCGCTCCGGTCGCTTGCGCTGGCAGGACCCCTCCCGCTCATGGAAGGGCTGAACCAGGCGCTGCAGACCATCTGCGGGGTGAGAACGGGCACGCTGGGGCCGGCGGGCCATCGGGGACTGACGCAGTTGACCTTCTGGCGCCGGGATGCCGTGAAGATCCTGGCGTGCGCCTACCGCCGCCCGATCCGCACAGGCCCCCGGGCCGTCAAGTTTGCGGCCCGGTTCGGAGATCCGGACTGGCGACAGTGGGGGTCGGGCCGGCGGGAACCTAGACTTTCCGAACGTTGACGGCCTGCGGACCCTTCTGCCCCTGGGCAACCTCGTATTCGACCTTGTCGCCTTCGGTGAGGGTCCTGAAGCCTTCCGCCTTGATCGCCGTGTGGTGGACGAAGAGATCCTTGGTCCCGTCGTCGGGAGTGATGAACCCGTAGCCCTTCTCAGCACTGAACCACTTGACTGATCCTCTCGCCATCTCGTCTCCGCCTCTCCCGTTGCTCCTCATCGCCTGCCAAGACGGCTACGAGGGCGCCTTCATCCTCTCGCGTTCCCCAGGGGTTGTCAATCCGGCGCCGTGCTCTGCGCGCTCTGCCCCAGAGCCCGGCGGGCCGCCCGGGAGACGAGCGCGTCTACCAGGCCGGGCGACAGGAGGTTGATGGCGATGGCGACGCGGTAGATCCAGGGCAGGACGAGGCGCGGGCGCGGACGGTCGGCGAGTCCCACGATGGCTCGCGCCACCCGATCCGTGCTCGTCCGCAGCCACCGCGGTCCGGTCACCCGGAGGCGCGGGCCAGCACGCTTCGCCCCAAACTCCGTCCCCTGCACCGGCCCGGGATAGATCACGCACACGCGGATGCCCTGGGGCCCCACCTCCCGCCGCAGGGCTTCGCTGAATCCCTCCAGCCCGAACTTTGACGCGTTGTAGATCGCCATGGTGGGCGTGGCGATCTTGCCGGCCACCGATCCCACGTTGATGATGACCCCGCGCCGCTGCGCCTGCATGGCCGGGAGCACGGCCCGGGTCAGGAGGATCGGCGCGACGAGGTTGACCTGGATCTCGGTCTGGATGGCCTCCTCGGGCAGGCGCTCGAGCCAGCCGTAGCGGCCCAGGCCCGCGTTGTTCACCAGCACGTCGATCGTCCCGTAGCGCGCCAGGGCCGCCTCGGCCACCCGCGCGACCTCCTCGGTCCTGGCCAGATCCGCCTGCACGACCAGGCTCTCCGGCAACTCCGCGGCCAGGCGGTTCAGGCGGTCCACCCGACGCGCCGCCAGCACCACCCGGTCGCCGGCCCGGCCGAAGGCCCGCGCGGTGGCTTCGCCGATGCCGCTGGATGCGCCGGTGACGATCACGGTCCGCCCGCTCATCGCCCGCCTCCTCGTGGCCCGAGGTCGTACAGCCTGCACCCTTGTTCGGTGCGGCCTCGGCGATCCCTCGCGAGGCCGGGGCGATGGCGCAGGGAGGAGGCGGGGGATTGCCGGCAGGAGAACAAGTAGCAGGGCACGGGGATGCCTGTCGGGGGAGGGGCCGGTGTGAGCGACGTCGTCCATCTGTCCAGGGTCCGGGTGGTGCAGGAGAAGCGGCCGAAGCGGCGGGCGTATATCGCCGACTTCCCGCAGCCCATCTACTTCGGGGTGCACGCCGGCGTCGCGGGCTTCTACAAGATGACGCCCGAGGAGCCGCTGCCGTCTACCCTCGACTATCTGGTCGCGGCGGCGGCCGGCTGACTCACGGGAACCCTGGCGGGCGCGCTGGAGGCGCGCGGGATCCCATCTCACCCCGACCGGCTATGGACCGAAGCCGAGGGCTCCATCACGGCACCTGAGGGGGTCATGAAGGTCTCGCACATCAAGGTCAGGTACCACCTCACCATCCCCCGGGGAAGGCGCGCCGAGGCCGAGCGGGCCCTCTCGGTCGTGGAACGCGGCTGCCCGGTGGCCCAGACGCTCAAGGGATGCGTCCAGCTGACCTGGGACGCCGTCATCGAGGAGCAGGACTGACCGTCGACGTCGCGGGCGAGACGAGTTTCGTGTCCTACTACCTCAGCCCGCCGACCGAGCGCTCGATCGTCTCCTCGTCATCCATGGATGACCGGGCGTTCCTGGAGGAATGGCCCCGGGAGAGTGGCGCGTTCGGCCTGATGGCCCCACAGGGCTACGCGTGGTTGCGCGACCGGCTCGCCCATGAGGTGCTGGTGTGCGTGCCGTCCGGATGAATCCTGGTGGCCACACGACGAAGATCGCGGCCCAGGACCGCGTCTGGTCCGCCCTGCTGGCGGCCGCGTGTGTGAGCATCCTGGCCGCGCTCCTCCTCCCGACCATCGACAGCGACGACGCGCTGTATGCGGTGGTCGCCAGGGAGATGCTGGCCTCCGGCGACTGGCTCAACCTGCGGCCCGACGCTCGACTCGTGCCCCGGCCGCCGCTCACCCTCTGGCTGGTCGCCCTCTCGATCCGGGTCGGCGGGGAGACGGCCCTGGCGCTGCGGCTGTGGCACGCGCTGCTGGGCGTGGCCCTGGTCCTGGCGATCTACCGCCTGGCCCGCCTGGACGGAACCCGGAATGAAGCGCGGCTGGCCGCCCTCGTGTACGCCATCACCCTGCAGGCCTTCTACCACAACTTCTTCCCCCAGCAGGACGTCCCCCTGACCCTCTTCCTCACCTTGGGGTTCACCGAGTACCTGGCCTACCGCTCGGGCCGGACCGGCGGGGCGGTGCTGGCCGGCATCTGGATCGCACTGGCGGTCCTGACCAAGGGGATCGTCGCTGCCGTTGTGTTCGGGAGTGTGGTCGCCGCCGACCTGACCATCGCCTGGCGCCGCGGCCGGGTCGGGCACTGGCGCTGGCGCGAGGTCGGAGTCGGGGCGCTGGTCTTCCTGGTGATCGCGGTTCCCTGGTTCGCCGCCGGGGTCATCACGCGGGGCTCCGCGTTCGTGGACACGTTCTTCTTGCAGGGCGACGTCGGGCTCGGCCGGTTCTTCGCCACGCGGTTCGGACCCCG